>NZ_JBYOKU010000006.1:0-215800 GCF_057799175.1 Pseudomonas sp. 14P5.3.2
ACACCCCCTTCGCGAGCAAGCCCGCTCCCACAGGGGAATTCCGTTGCTCATCCGATTTTTTGTACAACGACTTACGCGGTAACCGTGCATGACATACGACTACATCATCGCTGGCGCCGGCGCAGCAGGTTGCGTTCTGGCCAATCGGCTTTCGGCCTCCGGGCAATACACGGTGCTGCTGCTGGAAGCGGGTGGCAAGGACAGCTCGCTGTGGTTCAGGATCCCGGTCGGCTTCGCCAAAATGTATTACAACCCGACCTTCAACTGGATGTACTACAGCCAGCCGCAGAAGCAGTTGGGCAATCGCGAAATCTACGCCCCGCGCGGCAAAGTGCAGGGCGGTTCGGGTTCGATCAACGCGATGATTTACGTGCGCGGCCAAGCCCACGACTTCGATGACTGGGCGGCCAACGGTAACGACGGCTGGGGCTTCAAGGACGTGCTGCCGTACTTCCGCAAACTGGAAAACCATCCGCTGGGTGACAGCGAATACCACGGCGCTAGCGGCCCGATCAGCATCACTCCGATGAAGGGCCAGACTCACCCGATTTGCGATGTGTTCCTCGAGGGCTGTTCAGAGTTGGGCTACCCGCGCAGCGACGATTTCAACGGGGCAAAATTCGAAGGCGCGGGCCTGTACGACGTCAACACCAAAAACGGCCAGCGTTGCTCCAGCAGCTTCGCGCATTTGCATCCGGCACTGAGCCGGCCGAACCTGACCGTCGAGCATTACGCCTTGGTCGATCGCGTACTGTTTGACGAGACGCAGCAGCGCGCCACAGGCATCTCGATCACCCAGCATGGTGTGGCGCGGACGTTCACCGCGCGCAAGGAAGTGATCCTGTGTGCCGGCGCCGTCGACACGCCGAAAATCCTGCAATTGTCCGGGGTGGCTGATCGCGCGTTGCTGGAAAAGCACCAGATCCCGCTGGTCAGGCACCTGCCGGCAGTGGGGCAGAACCTGCAAGATCACCTGTGCGTGAGCTACTACTACAAAGCCAATATCCCGACGCTGAACGATGAGCTGAGCTCGCTGTTCGGCCAGCTCAAACTCGGCATCAAATACCTGCTGACCCGCAAGGGCGCACTGGCCATGAGCGTCAATCAGGCGGGCGGTTTCTTCCGTGGCAACGCGCAGCAGGCGCATCCCAATTTGCAGCTGTACTTCAACCCGCTGTCGTACCAGATTCCGAAAAACAACAAGGCCAGCCTCAAGCCGGAGCCGTATTCGGGCTTCCTGCTGTGCTTCAACCCGTGCCGGCCGACCAGTCGCGGCTACGTCGAAATTGCGTCGAAGAATCCGCGTGATGCGGCACTGATCGATCCGAACTATCTGAGCACGCAAAAGGACATTGACGAAGTGATTCAGGGCAGTCGCCTGATGCGCAAGATCATGAACGCCCCGGCGCTCAAGAGCATCACCGTTGATGAAGTCCTGCCGGGACCGGCAGTGGAAACCGACGAGCAGATGTTGCAGTACTTCCGCGACAACTGTGGCTCGATCTATCACCTGTGTGGTTCCTGCGCGATGGGTGCGGATGAGCAGACTTCGGTGGTCGACAAGCGTCTGAAGGTGCATGGCCTTGCCGGGTTGCGGATTGTCGATGCGTCGATCTTCCCGAACGTGACCTCGGGCAATACGCATGCGGCGGTGCTGATGGTGGCGGAGAAGGGCGCTGATCTGATTTTGCAGGATGCGTAGGTTTTAGCGGCTGGCGTAATGCGCTGTGACAGTTGCGCGGCGGCATTTTTTCAGCGTGCACTAGGCTTTGATTGCCGGTCACTTATCGGGCCGGCAGTCTTTCAAGGAGCCACGGATCATGGATGATCTGGTCAAGGAAGTTATTCCGTTGTTGCAGTATCTGATTCCCGGATTTGTTTCTACCTGGATTTTTTACACGCTCACTTCGTTCAAGCGGCCTGACACCTTTGGGCAGATTGTGCAGGCGTTGATTTTTACGTTTGTGATTCATGGGGTGGTGTTGGGGATCGGGGCTATTGGCTTATGGATAGGCTCGAAGGGCTTTTCTGTAGGGAAATGGGATGGCAAAGCCCATGCTATGTGGGCGTTTATGGTTGCAATGGGGCTTGGCTTGCTGTCGTGTGCTCTGGCTTCGAATGACAAATTGCACAAATGGTTACGAAGAAAAAATGTAACGAATAAAAACTCTTACCCCAGCGAGTGGTACAGCACCTTTGCTCGCCACAATCGGCTGGTTACGCTGCATTTGACGGATGAAAGGCGATTGTTTGGCTGGCCCGTCGAGTGGCCTTCCGGCCCGCTGGAGGGGCAGTTCATCATGCTGAATCCAGGCTGGTTGGGGGAGGATGGCGTAGCGTTGCCTTTTGGCGCCGAACTATTGGTGATAGATTCCTCGAAAGTCCAGTGGGTCGAATTCAGTTCTGTCGAAGAGGTTTCATCATGAGCGCAAAAGAGCCTACTCCCATGCCGCCAAGCGTCAGGCGCCTCTTTTATGGCCCGGACGGCAAGCTGCTGGCCAAACCCCTCGTCAAAGGGCCGAGTGCGCCGCCACCGCTAAAGCGCCAGTACCGGGATTGACCGAACGCCGCTCATCGAGCGGCGTTTCGTTATGTTGTGCATTGGTGGGATCTCCGGTCAGAGCGTATCCACCAACCAATCCCTGAACGCTTTCAGTGACGGTAACGCCTCATTACGCGGCGGATACACCAGGTAATAGCTGCGCCGGCTGGTGATCGGCTCCCCCAGTTGCAGCAGCTCGCCGTTAAGCAATTCATCCTCCACCAGAATCCGCGGCACCAGCCCGACGCCAATATTCGCCCGCACCGCCTGGATCAGGTGCGAAGTCATTTCAAAGCTCGGGCCGATGCGCATGCTGCGGTGTGGCAAACCATGATGGGTGAACCATTCCGCCCAGGCCTGGGCGTTGCTGCTGACATTGAGCAGTAACTGCCCGGCGATGTGTTGTTCCGCTTCATCACGTTCAGCCAATGACAACTGTGCACTGGCAATCACCACCAGTTCTTCAGTGTGCAGGGGCAGGGCGCTCAAGCCCGGCCAGTCTCCCGCACCGACACAGATCGCCGCATCGATCTCGCTGGTGTCGAAGTCAATCGCTTCGATCCGTGAATGCAAGTGCACGGTCATGCCGGGGTGCGCGGTGTAGAAGTCCTTGAGTCGCGGCAGCAGCCATTTCGAGCCGAAGGTCGGCAGCGTCGCCAGACGCAAACTGTGGATGCCTGAACCGAACGCCATGGCCTGTAGGGTCGCGCTGCGGATCTGCCCGAGGGCTTCCGCCAGTTCACGCTGGTACATGCGCCCTACATCCGTCAGCACCACTTGCCGACCTTCGCGGCTGAACAGGCGCATGCCGAGCATCTTTTCCAGAATCTGCACCTGACGGCTGACTGCGCTTTGCGTCAGCGACAGTTCGTGGGCGGCGCGGGTGTAGCTTTCATGGCGTGCGGCGGCCTCGAAGGCCAGCAATAACGACATGGAAGGGGTGAGGGTTCGCGGATTCATTCGTTTTAGTCATGGATTGCGGGTCGATTTTACGTTTGTCCCGACGGCGCCAAGCAATGAACATAAGCACCATGAGATGGCGGGAGCGTGACGCAATCATTCATTGCGCACAACTGTTCACCGCCACACGGCCCGATTTTGACCGAGATTTCCTCACCGATGATTGCCCAGCTGTCACCCGCCGCTGCATTGACCACTGATTACCAACTGTTCCTCAACGCCCTGAAAGCCAGTGGTTTTCGTGGCGAGATCAGTACCGATTACGCCAGCCGCGTAGTGCTCGCCACCGACAACTCGATCTACCAGCGTCTGCCGCAAGCGGCGGTGTTTCCAATGGATGCGGAGGATGTGGCGCGGGTGGCACGGCTGATCGCCGAGCCGGCGTATCAGCAAGTGGTGATTACCCCGCGTGGCGGTGGTACCGGCACCAACGGCCAGTCGCTGACCGACGGCATCGTCGTCGACCTGTCGCGGCACATGAACCGCATTCTGGAAATCAACGTCGAGCAGCGCTGGGTGCGGGTACAGGCCGGGGTGGTCAAGGATCAGTTGAATGCCGCGCTGAAATCCGCCGGGCTGTTTTTCGCCCCGGAACTGTCGACCTCCAACCGCGCCACCGTCGGCGGCATGATCAACACCGACGCCAGCGGCCAGGGCAGTTGCACCTACGGCAAGACCCGCGACCATGTGCTGGAACTCGACATGGTTCTGCGCGGCGGTGAACGCCTGCACGGCGCCGCGCTGGCGGAAGACGAGCTGACAGCGCTGTGCGCCCGTGAAGATCGGGTGGGTGAAGTCTATCGCTGTGCGCGGCAGATCATTGACGAGCAGGGCGAGCTGATCCAGCAGCGCTTCCCCGATCTCAACCGCTGCCTGACCGGCTACGACCTGGCGCACCTGCGCGAGGCCGACAACCGCTTCAACCTCAACAGCGTGTTGTGCGGCGCCGAGGGCTCACTCGGCTTTGTGGTCGAGGCAAAGCTCAACGTGCTGCCGATCCCCAAGCACACGATGCTGGTGAATATCCGCTACGCCGGATTCATGGATGCGCTGCGCGATGCCCGGGCGCTGATGGCGCTCAAGCCGCTGTCGATTGAAACCGTGGATTCCAAGGTGTTGCTGCTGGCGATGCAGGACATCGTCTGGCACGGCGTCGCCGAATACTTCCCGGAAAGTGCCGAGCGGCCGACGCTGGGGATCAACCTGGTGGAGTTCTGTGGCGACGATCCTGAAGATCTGCAGCACCGGGTTCAAGCCTTCCTTGAGCACTTGAGCAGTGACACCACGGTCGAACGCCTTGGCCATACGCTGGCGGTCGGCCAAGCGGCGGTGAACAAGGTCTATGGCATGCGCAAGCGCGCCGTCGGCCTGCTCGGCAACGTTGCCGGCGAAGCGCGGCCGCAGCCATTTGTTGAAGACACCGCGGTACCGCCGCAGCACTTGGCCGAGTACATCGCCGAGTTGCGCGAACTGCTCGACAGCCACGGCTTGCAGTACGGCATGTTCGGCCACGTCGATGCTGGCGTGCTGCACGTGCGGCCGATTCTCGACATGAAGGATCCGCAGCAAGCGGCACTGGTGCGTCCGGTGTCCGACGGTGTCGCCGCGCTGACCCAACGCTACGGCGGCCTGTTGTGGGGCGAACATGGCAAAGGTCTGCGCTCGGAATACGCGCCGGCCTTTTTCGGCGAGCTGTACCCGGCGTTGCAGGCACTGAAAGCCGCGTTCGACCCGTTCAACCAGTTCAACCCGGGCAAGATCGCCACCCCGGCCAACACCGCTGCGGCATTGCTGAAGATCGACGAAGTGACCTTGCGCGGCGAACTCGATCGGCAGATCGACGAAAAGGTCTGGCAGAGCTACGGCGCGGCCATGCATTGCAACGGCAACGGCGCCTGCTACAACTTCGATCCCGACGACGCCATGTGCCCGTCGTGGAAAGCCACCCGCGAGCGTGCGCAATCGCCCAAGGGCCGCGCCTCACTGATCCGTGAATGGCTGCGTTTGCAGGGCGAGGCAGGGGTGGATGTGTTGTCGGGTGCGATCCGCCGCCCGGCGTTTTTCCGCAACTTGTGGACGCGCTGGCGCAACAGCCGTGGGCAGGCCGCAGACTTTTCCCATGAGGTGTATGACGCCATGGCCGGATGCCTGGCGTGTAAATCCTGCGCGGGGCAATGCCCGGTCAAGGTCAACGTGCCGGAGTTTCGTTCGCGGTTTCTGGAGTTGTATCACAGCCGTTATCTGCGCCCGGCGCGGGATTATCTGATTGCTTCGCTGGAGTACAGCATTCCGTACATGGCGCGGATTCCGGCGCTGTACAACGGTTTGATGGGCGCTTCATTCGTGCGCCAACAGTTGGAGCGTCTTGGTGGCATGGTCGATGTGCCGTTGCTCAGCCGCTTCGATTTCCACGCGGCGATGCGCCGCTGGAAGGTGCAGCCGGCGACGGTTTCCACGCTGTCGACGCTGACCCAGGCCCAGCGCGAGCGCAGTGTGGTGCTGGTGCAGGATGCCTTCACCCGTTACTTCGAAGCGCCGCTGCTGGCGGATCTGGTGGAGCTGATTTCGCGGCTCGGCTATCAGGTTTATCTGGCGCCGTTCAGCGCCAACGGCAAGCCGCTGCATGTGCAGGGCTTTCTGTCGGCGTTCAACCGCGCGGCACTGCGCAATGCGCGGCAACTGCGAGAGCTGGCGGATGTTGGCGTACCGTTGCTGGGGCTGGATCCGGCGATGACCCTGGTCTATCGCCAGGAATACTTGAAAGTGCCCGGCATGAACCAATGCCCGGAAGTCGCGCTGGTACAGGAATGGCTGCTCAAGGTGATGCCGGAGCAGGCGAATAACAAATCGGCAAGTGCATTCCGGCTCCTGGCGCACTGCACCGAGAAAACCAACGCGCCGGCCGCCACCCGCCAGTGGGAGCAAGTGTTCGAACGGGTCGGCTTGAAACTGGCGACGCAGGCCACCGGTTGCTGCGGCATGTCCGGCACCTACGGCCATGAAGCGCGCAACCGCGAAACTTCGGCGGTGATCTACGAGCAATCGTGGGCGCGGCAGGTCGAGGCACCGGCGGAGCAGGGCGAAGCACTGGCCACCGGTTATTCCTGCCGCAGTCAGGTCAAGCGCCAGTCGGATCGGGCGCTGCGCCATCCGTTGCAGGTGCTGCTTGAGGTGGTACGTCGCTGAGCGGTTCGTCGTCCGGGGCGTTGTCCCAGATCAGCCGTGGGTCGAAACTCATCGCCGAGAGCATGGTGAACACCACCACCATGCCGAAAAACAGGATGCCCGGGCGTGGTTCGATATCGCCCAGCGCCTGGAATTTCACCAGCGCCGCGACCAGTGCGACCACCAGCACGTCGAGCATCGACCAGTAGCCGATCAGCTCGACGAAACGGTACAGCTTCGAGCGCTCACGGCGCGCCCAGCCGCTGTCGCGCTGCACAGTGATCAGCAGCAGCGACAGGGCCACGAACTTGATGCCCGGCACCGCGATGCTGGCGATGAAAATGATCAGCGCGATGTCCCACGCGCCGCCCTCCCAGAACTCCAGCACGCCGCTCATGATCGTGCTGTCGGCGCCGTTGCCGAGCATCATGGTGTTCATCACCGGCAGCAGATTGGCCGGCACGTAGAACGCCAGCGCGGCAAACAGGAAGGCCCAGGTACGCGCCAGGGAATTGGTCTTGCGCCGATGCAACGGCGCGTCGCAACGCGGGCATTGGTGCGGCTCATCGGTCATGTCGCAGGCCAGCCCGCAGCTGTGGCACAGGCACAGATTCAGTTCGCTGGCGGTCGCTGGACGCTTCATAGGATGTCCCAAAGGTCACGAATGTCGCGCCCGGCAATGCGGATCATCATCAGGCTCAACACGGCCAGGGCAAACAGGCCGATACCCGGCAGCACATCGAGCAGCCCGGCCAGTTTGAACACCGCGACCATCGCCCCCAGCAGACACACTTCGAGCATGCTCCACGGACGCAGGGTTTCCAGCCAGCGCATGCACAGCTTGAAGCCCGGTGCCCGGCGCGATGACAAGGCGAAACTCAGCACCCAGATCAACAGCACCAGTTGAAACGCTGGGGCGATGATGATCGAAATCGCCGCGACCATCGCCATGAATGTGATCGGTCCCTGACTCAGCGCCAGCACCGAATCCCACAGCGTCGCGCTGTTTTTCAAACCCTTCATGCTGATGCTCATCACCGGATAGAAATTGGCGAACAGCCACAGCATCGCCGCGGTGAAACTCAAGGCCAGCCGCTGCTCGACGGTCAAGCCGTTATAGCGCTGCAGCACGCCGCCGCAACGTACGCAGAGGGTTTTCTGGTGTTTGCCGAGCACGACTTTTTCGTACACGCAGTCGCAATGCTCGCAGATGATCAGGTGTTCGGTTGAGGTCATGGGCAACGCTCGACGCCAGGGCACAAGACCTGATCACTATAGACCTCACTGTCTGCTCCTGCAGTAAAGCGGATTTTGTTGATGTCAGGTATTGCCGGTAACAATAAGAAAGTTGTCGCGGATCTGAATAAACTCGCGACCGTAAACATGAAATCCCTATTCTGTTTACCCTTTGGTTTTGGCCACCTGTTATCAGGCGGCCTTTTTTTTGCCCGGTTTTTAATGTTGTTATCAACTTGACGGATATCGCAAATGCAAACAGGCCGCTTGAGCGACCTGTTTCTTCGAGCCCTTCAATCAAGTTGTTTTAGTTGTTCCATATGTTTGCTGTACAGCGCCGCTTCTTCTGTCAGCGCCTTGTGCACCGAAGGGCGGGCATCGATGCGATTCTTCCACGCCATCAGGTGTGGCAGGTGTTCGATCTGTGCGCCGGAGCGTTCGTGCCACCAGGTGGCGAAGACGTACGCATCGGCCACGGAGAACTGGTCACCGGTCAGCCAGGTACGGCCGTCGGCCAGGCGTGCGTCGAGTTGGGCATAGGCGCTGACGATCTTGTTGCGTGTCCACTGTGTGCCGTCTTCAGTCAGCAATTTGCGCATCAACGGAATGTGTTTCTGGGCGATCTCGGTGGCGACGAAGGTCAGCAACTGGTCGACCTTGACCCGTTCCAGCGTGCCGCGCGCCGGGATCAGGCCGGACTCTGGATGCTGGTCGGCGAGGTAGGAGGTAATGACGATGGTTTCCGACAGGATATCGTTGAAGGTGTTGTCGAGCAGCAGGGCGGGTACATACAGCAGTGGGTTCACCGCCGCGAAATCTTCGCCGCTGGAGGTGGTCCGGCCGAATACGTCGAAGTGCACCAATTCCGGGGTCAGGCCCAATTCGTTGGCGATGATCTGGACGGCCTGGGAGCAAGTCTGGTTGGCAATGTAGAGCTTCATGGTAGTCACCTTTGGGAGAAAGTCGGGGCCCTGGAGTGGACCGGCAAATCCAGTCTGCACGCCGCGGTTAAGGCGATAAATACCGTGAAAGGTGATGCTCTGTAGCTTTTATGGAGACAATTGGGCCACACAGCTATCCCTCCGCCAAACCCGCCGTGGCGGGCATTCAGGCCTGATTGTCTCCGCTGGAGCTACTAAGAGTAGCGTCCGGTGTTGTTTATCCGGCGTCAGGTCTCGGCCACCATTCGCTCAACGGCAAATGCCCACCGCAGAGACCACGGCGATGTTGACGAAACAGTTGATCAGCTCAGGCGCTTATCTGGAGAAGTTCAGCGACGTTCCCCCGGAACTGTTGTGGACGCTGGAGCGGATCGGTCAGTCGATGGAAGACACCCTGAACGCGCGTCCCGGCGAGGGCGACATCTGGGTCTTCGGTTACGGCTCGCTGATCTGGAACCCGCTGTTCGAATTTGCCGAGCACCAATTGGCGACCCTGCACGGTTGGCATCGCAGTTTCTGCCTGCGGATGATCGCCGGGCGCGCGACAGTGGCACTGCCGGGTCGGATGCTGGCCCTGCAGCGCGGCGGGGAAACCCACGGCGTCGCGTTCAAGATCAGCCAGGCGGTGGCTCGCGACGAACTGATTTCACTGTGGATCCGCGAAATGCCCACCGGTGCCTACCGGCCGATCTGGACCGGCGTGCAACTGGCCGATGGTCGTGACGTACTGGCGCTGGTGTTTGTCGCGGATCCCGATCACCCGCTGTTCGAGGCGGATGCACGGATTGAGACCATCGCCGGTAGTGTGGCACTCGCCGAAGGACCGATGGGGACGAACGCAGATTATGTGCACCGACTGTGTTGCGCGCTGAGTGAAAGCGGCATTGTCGATGAATACATCGGCGCCTTGTCGGCAGAACTCATGGATTGAACTAATCGCGTATCGGGAAGTTATGCAGTGAAGTTTTATTGCAGGGATGCGTGCGTCTTGAAGTTGCAGTTTTTTAATAAGTTTTGAACATCATCAATAGTTTCGGGAGAAGTGAAATGGTCGCCAGTCGTAAACGGCTTTCCGTCGCATTAAGTACGCTCTTAGTGGCCGGCACGGCCGGCATCGTCGTCAACTATGGCGATCATTTCGGACCGATAGCCAACGCTCATGCCGACACCGCGCCAGCCGCCAAAGCCGAGGTGGATGTTGCCACCGTCGTGTTCAAGACGATCAGTGAATGGCAAAGCTATTCCGGGCGCCTGGAGGCGGTCGACAAAGTGGATATCCGACCGTTGGTGCCGGGCACCATCGTCGGCGTGCACTTCAAGGATGGCACGCTGGTGAAGAAGGGCGATCTGCTGTTCACCCTCGACCAGCGTCCCTATCTGGCGGAAGTCGATCGCGCCGCCGGGCAACTGGCTGCTGCCGAGTCCCGTGCCGGCTATACCGCCACCGACGCCGGACGTGCCGCCCGGCTGGTGGAACAGAACGCGATCGCCAAGCGTGATTTTGACGAGAAACAAAACGCCGCCCGTGAAGCCGTGGCTCAGGTCAAGGTGGCGAAAGCAGCGCTGGATGCCGCTCGGGTCAACCTGTCGTACACCGAGATCAAGGCACCGGTGGCCGGTCGAGTTTCCCGCGCCGAACTGACGGTCGGCAACGTGGTGTCGAGCGGCGCAACGGCGCCGCTGCTGACCCGCCTGGTATCGGTCTCGCCGATCTACGCCTCGTTCGATGTCGATGAACAAACCTACCTGCGCTACCTCAATCAGGCGTCCGGCAGCGGCGCCCCCGTGTCCCTGGGGCTGGCCGACGAAGACGGCTATTCGCGTCAGGGCGCAGTGGATTCGATCGACAACCAGCTCGACACCCAGTCCGGCACCATCCGCGTCCGGGCGCGTTTCGACAACGCCAACGGCGCGCTGCTGCCGGGTCTGTATGCGCGGATCAAGGTCGGTGGCGGCAAGCCGTTCGAGACCGTGCTGGTTGACGACTCGGCGATCGGCACCGATCAGGCGAGCAAGTTCGTGCTGGTGGTCGGCGCCCAGGATCGCGTCGAGTACCGCGAAGTGACGCTGGGCAACCTGCATGAAGGGCTGCGCATCGTCACGTCCGGCCTCAAGGCAGGAGACCGGGTGATCGTCAGCGGCGTACAGCGTGTACGCCCCAACGACGCCGTTCACGTCAATACCGTCGACATGGTCAGCGTCAATCGCGCCGCCAGGCCTGCGGCTTAATCCGGGAATCGCCATGAACATCTCAAAATTCTTTATCGACCGGCCGATCTTTGCCGGTGTGTTGTCGATGGTAATCGTGCTGGCCGGGCTGATCGCCCTGACCCGGCTGCCGACTGCCGAATACCCCGAAGTGGTGCCACCCTCGGTGGTGGTGCGTGCCGAATACCCTGGCGCCAACCCGAAAGTCATCGCCGAAACCGTGGCCTCGCCAATCGAAGAACAGATCAACGGTGTCGAGGACATGCTGTACATGCAGTCTCTGGCCAACAGTGACGGCAAGATGACCACTACCGTGACGTTCAAGCTCGGCACCGATCCGGACAAGGCTCAGCAGTTCGTGCAGAACCGCGTGGCCCAGGCCCTGCCGCGCTTGCCTGAGGACGTGCAGCGCCTTGGTGTGACCACCATCAAGTCGTCGCCGACCCTGACCATGGGCGTGAGCATTCTTTCGCCCAATCAGCGTTATGACCTGACCTATCTGCGCAACTATGCGCTGATCAACGTCAAGGATCGCCTGGCGCGGATTCCCGGCGTCGGTGAAGTGGTGATGTGGGGTGCGGGCGATTATTCGATGCGCATCTGGCTCGATCCGCAGAAAGTCGCACGTCTGAACATGACCGCGCTGGACGTGGTGAAAGCCATTCGCGAGCAGAACGTACAGGTCGCTGCCGGCATTGTCGGCGGTGCACCGATGCTCACCGACGTGCCAATGCAACTGAGCGTCAACGCCCAGGGCCGACTGAAGACCGAGCAGGAATTTCGCGACATCATCCTCAAGAGCAGCGCCGGCGCGGTGACGCATCTGTCGGACGTGGCACGGGTGGAAATGGCCGCATCCGAATACACCTTGCGCGCCATGCTCGACAACAAGCCTGCAGTGCAGATGATCATCTTCCAGCAGCCGGGTGCCAACTCGCTGCAGATTTCCGATGACGTGCGCAAGGTCATGGAGGAAATCAAACAGGACATGCCGGACGGTGTCGATTACGGCATCAAGTACGACCCGACCCAGTTTGTCCGCGACAGCATCCACGCGGTGATCCAGACCCTGCTTGAGGCCATCGCGCTGGTGGTGCTGGTGGTCATCGTGTTCCTGCAAACCTGGCGTGCGTCGCTGATCCCGTTGCTGGCGGTGCCGGTGTCGATCATTGGTACGTTCGCGCTGCTGCTGGGGTTCGGTTACACCATCAACGCCTTGTCGCTGTTCGGCATGGTGCTGGCCATCGGCATCGTGGTCGACGACGCGATCGTGGTGGTGGAGAACGTCGAGCGCAATATTGCAGCCGGTCTGTCGCCCCGTGATGCGACCTATAAAGCCATGCAGGAAGTCAGCGGGCCAATCATCGCGATTGCACTGACGCTGGTGGCGGTGTTTGTGCCGCTGGCGTTCATGTCCGGACTCACCGGGCAGTTCTACCAGCAGTTTGCGATGACCATCGCGATTTCGACGGTGATTTCCGCGTTCAATTCGCTGACCTTGTCGCCGGCACTCGCGGCCATCCTGCTCAAGGGGCATGACGCGCCGAAAGATCGTCTGACGCGGATCATGGACACGCTGCTTGGTGGCTTCTTCAACGTCTTCAATCGAGTGTTCAATCGTGGCTCGGACAATTACGGCAAAGGCGTGCGCCATGTGGTCAACCGCAAACTGGTGATGCTGGTGATCTATGGCGTGTTGCTCGGCGCGGCGGTGTGGATGGGCAAAATTGTGCCCGGCGGTTTTGTGCCGGGGCAGGACAAGGATTACGTGGTAGCGATCGCGCAACTGCCGAGCGGCGCGACCCTGGACCGAACCGAGAAAGTCGTGCGCGACATGGGCGATATCGCCCTGGCGATTCCCGGGGTGAAGAACTTGCCGCAGTTCCCCGGTCTGTCGGTCAGCCTGGCCAACTCGCCGAGCAGCGCCCTGGTGTTTCCGGTGCTGGAGCCCTCGAAGTACCGCAGCAAGGAGCAATCCGCCTCGGCGATCGTTGCCCGGTTGAACGCTGAATACGCCGGTATCAAGGACGCCGCGATTGCCGTGTTCCCGCCCCCGCCAGTGGCCGGTCTGGGCACTGTTGGCGGCTTCAAGCTGATGATCGAAGACCGCGGCGCGCTGGGTTACGAGGCGCTGAACAAGGCGACGCGGGACTTCCTCGCCGCAGCCGCCAAAGCGCCGGAACTCGGCCCGGCGTTCTCGACCTTCCAGATCAACATGCCGCAACTGAATGTCGAGCTGGATCGGGTCAAGGCCAAGCAGTTGGGGGTGTCGGTGACGGATGTATTCGACACCCTGCAGATCTATCTGGGCTCGATGTACGTCAACGACTTCAACGCCTTTGGCCGTGTATATCAGGTACGGGCTCAGGCCGATGCCCCGTTCCGTGCCAACGCCGAAAATATCGGCGTGCTGAAAACCCGCAACGACAAGGGCGAGATGGTGCCGCTGTCGTCGCTGATCAAGGTCACCACCACTTACGGCCCGGAAATGGTCGTGCGTTACAACGGCTTCACCGCTGCCGATATCAACGGCGGGCCGGCCCCGGGTTATTCGTCCGGTCAGGCGCAGGCTGCGGTCGACCGGATTGCGAAAGAGGTGTTTCCGCGCGGTATCAGGTACGAATGGACGGACCTGACCTACCAGCAAGTGCTGGCCGGCGATTCGGCGCTGTGGGTGTTCCCGATCAGCGTATTGCTGGTGTTCCTGGTGCTGGCGGCGCTGTACGAAAGCCTGACCTTGCCGCTGGCGATCATCCTGATCGTGCCGATGAGCATTCTCTCGGCGCTGGCCGGGGTGTGGTTGACCCATGGCGACAACAACATCTTCACCCAGATCGGCTTGATGGTGCTGGTGGGGCTGTCGGCGAAGAACGCAATCCTGATCGTCGAATTCGCCCGTGAACTGGAGATGCAGGGCCGCAGCGTGGTGCAAGCCGCGATCGAGGCCAGTCGGCTGCGGCTGCGACCGATTCTGATGACCTCCATCGCGTTCATCATGGGCGTGGTGCCGCTGGTGTTCTCCACCGGCGCCGGTGCCGAGATGCGCCAGGCCATGGGCATCGCGGTGTTCTTCGGCATGCTCGGCGTGACCCTGTTCGGGCTGATGCTGACGCCGGTGTTCTACGTGCTGCTGCGCAAGCTGTCCGGTGTCGAGCATCTGGTCGACACGCACGGCAGGCATCCGCACCCGGACGCCGACGCAACGGCCCACGATCACAGCATTGTCACTCACGGCGTTTCGACCCACCCGACTTTGCCGCGCACGCCGCAAGCGGCCTACGAGAAGTAAGGAGAACGACATGAAAGTATTTGCCTTGAATCGTTTGCTGGTGGGCAGTGTCTGGCTCGCCGCGGTACTGGCCACCGCCGGTTGCTCGCTGGCGCCGACTTACCTCAAACCCAATGTGTCGATGCCACCGGCCTACAAGGAAGAGAAGACCCAGGAGCCGCGTACCGCGTTGTCTGCCGCTGAAGCCGGGTCTTGGAAAACCGCGCAGCCGTCGGAGGGCATCGCTCGTGGTGAATGGTGGACGGTGTTCGGCGATCAGCAGTTGAACGACTTGCAGCAACAGGCGCGCGATGCCAACCAGAGTCTGCTGGCGGCAGCGGCGCGGTTGAAGGAGGCGCGGGCGTTGAATCAGGCGGAGCGCTCACAACTGTTCCCGACGGTGGACGCCGGTGTCGGTCCGACCCGGCAACGGGTCTCGCCAGCCTCGCAATATGAATCCGATAGCGGCAAGGGTGCCAGCCAGACCTTGTGGCGTGCGCAGGCGGGCGTGTCTTACGAGGTCGACCTGTTCGGTCGGGTGGCCTCGACGGTAGAGGCTGCCGATGCACAAACCCAACGCAGCGAGGCACTCTACCGTTCGGTGTTGCTGGCGTTGCAGGCGGACCTGGCGCAGAACTACTTCACCTTGCGCCAACTCGATGCCGAAAACGAGGTTTATGCCTCGACGGTACGGTTGCGCGAACAAGCGCTGAAGCTGGTGCAGCAGCGCTATTCGCTGGGCGACATCAGCGAACTGGACGTGGCCCGGGCCGAGACCGAGCTGGCCACGGCGCGTTCAGATGCGATGACCGTGCAGCGCTTGCGCGCAGTGTCCGAGCACAGCCTGGCGGTGTTGCTGGGCAAAAGTCCGGCGCAGTTTTCCCTGGCGGCCAGTCCGCTCGATCCAGTGACCTTGCGCATTCCCGCGGGGCTGCCGTCGTCGCTGCTGGAGCGGCGGCCGGACATCGCTGCGGCCGAGCGGGAAATGGCGGCGGCCAATGCGCGGATCGGTGTGGCGAAAGCGGCATTCTTTCCGTCGCTGACATTGACGGGCTCGGCCGGGTTCGAGTCCGGCTCGCTGAGCAATCTGTTCCACTGGAGCAGCCGGACCTTCCTGCTCGGGCCGCTGGCCGGCACTGCGCTGAACCTGCCGATCTTCGACGGCGGCTTGCGCAAGGGCAATCTGGCCAAGGCCAACGCCGAGTATGAAGAGGACGTGGCCAACTATCGGCAGCAGGTGCTGGTGGCGTTCCGCGAAGTGGAAGACAACCTGTCCGACCTGCGGGTGCTGGAAGAGCAGACAAAGACTCAGGCGCAAGCCGTGGATGCATCGGCGCGTGCGGCCCGGTTGGCGCAGGCGCAATACACCGAGGGCGATGTGATTTATCTGTCGGTGATCGACGCCGAACGCACGGCGCTGCAATCGCGTCGGGCCGCCGTGCAACTGCAGGGCGCGCAGGCGGTGGCAACGGTCAATCTGATCCGTGCCCTGGGGGGCGGCTGGGGCAATGCTGGGGAGAAATCGATATGAAAACCGCTGCGGTCAATGTGATCGAAGTGCTGGCGGTCAGCGGCCAGTCGCAAGACTTGCGTGCGCCGATCGACCGGCTGCTGCAAACCCTGGGCGAGGTGCCGGGATGTCTGTCCTATCAGGCGGTGCGCAGCCTGGCGGATGCCGATCTGTGGATCATCACCGGCTACTGGGAGTCGACGGCGGCGATGCGTGCGCACTTCGCCCATCCGGCGTTGAATGATCTGGAACGGCTGCTCGATTGTCGCGCGGTCAAGCGCGTCGCGGCCAGCAGTTTCACCGCGAGTCATGTGTGAGGCAGGGCGATGGCAATCAACGAGGCGAGTTTTCGTGGTGTCGATCTGAACCTGCTGGTGACATTTGTGGTGCTGTTTCGCGAGCGTAATGTTTCGCGCACGGCGGCGCTGCTCAAGGTCGGTCAGCCCGCCGTGAGTGGCGCACTGGCGCGGTTGCGGGTGCGGTTTGCCGATCCCTTGTTTGTACGCACGGGCCGGGGCGTACGCCCGACGGCCCGGGCCGTTGAACTCGCAGCGACGCTGCTCCCGGCGATGCACACGATCGAATGCCTGATTACCTGTGGGAGCGGGCTTGCTCGCCAATGCGCTGTGTCAGGTGAACGTGATGGTGACTGACCCGGACTCTTCGCGAGCAAGCCCGTTCCCGCAGTGATGTATTGCAAGGCTAGCGCAAGCGATCGGCGAGGTAGTTGAGCACGGCGCGGGTTTTCGCCGGCATGCGATTGCCGAGAGGGATCAGCGCGTGCACCGGAGGCCCGGGCGAATCCAGTGCCGGCAATACCGGGACCAGACGTCCGCAATCGACATAGGGCTGGGCGACCTGGTTGAACAGCTGTGAAATGCCGAGGCCCACCACCGTCGCATCGATCATCGCCTGACCGTCGGAAAGCACCAGCACCGGCGGTGGCGCCAGTTCGCGAAAGTGCCCGTTTTCGGTCAGCGACCATGGCCGCAGCTTCCCGGTGAAACCACGGAAAATCACCGCATCGTGGTGCACCAGGTCCGCCGCCGTTTCAATCGGCGCATGGCGGGCCAGATAGTCCGGCGATGCGTACAGGCTCAACGTGGTGTTGCACAGTTTGCGCACGGTCATTTCGCTGTCCTGGGGCAGGACGCCGGCACGCACGACGATGTCCCAGCCTTCGCCCACGGCATCTGACATGCGATCGGTCATCGACAGCTCAAGCGTGACCTGTGGGTAACGATGACGCAGCTCGGAAAGGGTTGGCAGAAACAACTGGCGAAAACCCGAGGGAATGTCGAGACGCACACGGCCGATCGGTTCTTCCTTGCGCGCTGCCAGCGCCTGGGCGGCGTCGCGCAAGCCATCGAGTGCGGCTTGCGCGGCCAGCAGATAAGTCTCGCCGTCTTCGGTCAGACGCACCGCGCGGGTGGTGCGTTGAAACAGCTTGGTGCCCAGGCGTGATTCCAGGCGCTGAACGGCCTTTCCGACGTTAGATTTGCTGGTCGCCAGGTTCTCCGCTGCGCGGGTGAAGCTGCCGGTCTGGGCGACGCCGACAAACGCAGCGATGTCGGGAAATGAAGTATCGGCACGTTCCATGATTGTCTCCCCTTGAGCGACTAAGCGTCTCGATTGGCGGAGTTTATCAATAGCTTGGCGTCATCAACAATGGCCTTCCAACGGCGTCCCCCTACAGGGATCGGGCTGTTTACGCGTTGCCTTCGAGCAGCGTTTTTTCCTTCTGACACAGGATTGACTCATGACATCTGTTGCTCAACAGCGGGGTGAGCGCGACAAGCTGCTGATCCTCGCGGCCATCTGCCTGTCGGCACTGGTTCTTCCGTTAAGTTTTACCGGCGGCGCGGTGGCAACCCCCGCCATCGGCCGTGATCTGGGCGGCAGCCCTGTCGCCCTGACGTGGATCACCAACGCGTTCATGTTGTCTTTCGGCAGCTTGCTGATGGCCGCAGGTGCACTGGCTGATGTCTACGGCCGCAAGCGCCTGTTTACCTTCGGCATGTTGCTGTTTACCGCAGCCTCGCTGGCGCAAAGCCTAGCGCCGTCGGTGTTCTGGCTCGACGTGCTGCGCGCCGTTCAGGGTGTGGCGGGGGCTGCAGCGCTGGCCAGTGGTTCAGCGGCCTTGGCCCAGGAGTTCGAAGGCCATGCCCGCACTCGTGCGTACAGCATGCTCGGTACTACGTTTGGTATCGGTCTGGCCTTCGGTCCGTTGACGGCCGGGGCCTTGATCGAAGCGTTCAATTGGCGGGCGATTTTCGTGTTCACCGCGTTGATCGGTGTGATCGCCATGGTCTTCGGCCTGCCCCGCATGCGCGAAACCCGTGACCCGGACGCCACGGGCCTGGACTGGCCGGGTACTGTCACCTTCAGCGCGATGCTGGCGCTGTTCACGTTCGGCGTGATCCAGGCCCCGGAAAGCGGTTGGGGCAGCCCGCTGGTGGTCGGTCTGCTTGGTGCGTCGGCATTGTTGCTGGCGTTGTTCGTGATCATCGAAATGCGCGTCGAACGGCCGATGCTTGACCTGACCCTGTTCCGTTTTCCGCGTTTCATCGGCGTGCAAATGCTGCCGATCGGTACCTGCTACTGCTACATCGTGCTGGTTGTAATGCTGCCGCTGCGCTTTATCGGGGTTGAAGGCTTGAGTGAAATCGACGCCGGTCTGCTGTTGCTCGCGCTGTCCGCACCGATGCTGGTGGTTCCGATGCTGGCGGCGTCGATGACCCGGTTTGTCTCGGCGGGCATCCTGTCGGGGATCGGTTTTCTGATCGCCGCGCTGGGTCTGCACTGGCTGAGTCTGTACAACGTTGGCGAGCCGAAATTCGCTCTGGTCATTCCAATGGTGTTGATCGGTGTTGGCGCCGGCCTGCCATGGGGCTTGATGGATGGCTTGTCGGTCAGCGTGGTGCCGAAAGAACGTGCAGGGATGGCCGCGGGGATTTTCAATACGGTGCGCGTGGCGGGTGAGGGCATTGCCCTGGCAAGTGTCGCGGCGATTCTCGCTTCGCTGCTGCACACCGATCTGTCGAGCGCGGTGGCTGGCAGTGTCGACACGGGGTTGATTGCCGAGACCGCGCACCGGGTTACCACGGGCGACATGGCGCACGCGATCAACGCCATTGCGGGGCTGGCCAGCGAGCGTCTGGTGCAAGGTTATGCCTCGGCGTTCCAGTACCTGCTGCACATCCTGACCGTGATCACGCTGGCTTCGGCGGCAGTGGTGCTGGGGCTGCTGAGCAAGGATCGGGCGGTTGCGCAGCCGCAAAAAGCAACGCCCGACTTGCTATAGCGGTGTGTGCGGAATTTTCGAGTGTGGGAGCGGGCTTGCTCGCGAAGGCGTCAGATCAGTCACTATCAATGCTGAACATGCCGACCCCTTCGTGAGCAAGCCCACTCCCACCAGTGCGTGTTGGAGTCCTGATTATTTGCGATCCAGCCACACGGTCTGCGCGTTGCAGAACTCGCGCACGCCGAAGTGCGACAGTTCGCGGCCGAAACCGCTTTTCTTCACGCCGCCGAAGGTCACGCGCGGGTCGCTGGCGGAGTAGCCGTTGATGAACACGCCGCCGGTTTCCAGTTCGCTGGTCAGCTGCTGGGCCAGTTGCACGTTGGCGGTGTAGATCGTCGCGGTCAGGCCGAAGTCGCTGTCGTTGGCCAGGGCGATGGCGTGGGCGCAATCGCGGGCGGTGATGATCGAGGCGACCGGGCCGAACAGTTCCTGTTTGAACGAGGTCATGCGGTCGGTGACATCCGCCAGCACGGTCGGCTCGTAGTAGTTGCCCGGGCCTTGGGCCTTGCCGCCGCCGAGCAACAGGGTGGCGCCTTCTTCGAGGGTGTCGCGCACTTGCTGGTCGAGTTCGTCACGCAGATCGAAACGCGCCATTGGGCCGATGTAGGTGTCGGCGGACAGCGGATCACCGACATTCAATTGACGGGTGGCCTCAACGAATTTGCGGGTGAACTCCTCGACCACACCTTCTTCGATGATCAGACGCTTGGCCGCGGCGCAGACCTGGCCGGAGTTCTGGTAGCGGCCGACGACGGCAGCCTGCACGGCTTCGTCCAGATCAGCGTCATTGAGCACGATGAACGGGTCGGAACCGCCCAACTCCAGCACGCATTTCTTCAGCGCGGCACCCGCCTGGGCACCGATGGCCATGCCGGCGCGGACGCTGCCAGTCAGGGTGACGGCGGCGATGCGCGGGTCGGCGATGGCGCTGGAAACACCTTCAGGGGTGACGTTGATCACTTCAAACACGCCGTCAGCGAAACCGGCGCGCTTGAACGCGTCGCGCAGCAGGTAGGCGCTGCCCATCACGTTCGGCGCGTGCTTGAGCACGTAGGTGTTGCCGGCGATCAGCGCCGGAACGGCGCCGCGCAGCACTTGCCAGATCGGGAAGTTCCACGGCATCACCGCGAGGATCGGGCCGAGCGGTCGGTACTCGATGCGCGCCTTGCCGCCTTCGACCTGGGTCGGTTCGGCGTCGAGCATGGCCGGGCCGTTTTCGGCGTACCACTCACAGAGTTTGGCGCATTTCTCGATTTCGCCACGGGCCTGAGTGATCGGCTTGCCCATTTCCAAAGTGATCATGGTCGCCATGGCTTCGGCAGTTTCGCGTAGAGCGCCGGCAAGGGCGGTCAAGGCACGGGAGCGATCCTGCAGCGGCTTGCGTTTCCATTTCGAGAAACCGAACGCGGCGCGGGTCAGCGCAGCGTCGAGAGCCTCGGCTGATTCAAAGGCGTAGTGACCGATCTGCTCGCCGGTGGCGGGGTTGATCGAGATGGCCTGGGTCTGGCTGGAAATCTGGCTCATGGCTGGCTCCTGCGAGTTCAGTGGATGGGCCTAGAGTAGGGTGGCGTTTGTTTTCTGGAAACTGAATAATAAAGATCGTTTCTTTCACGATTGGAGAATGACTGTGGATCTCGTGCAGCTGGAAATCTTCAAGGCCGTTGCCGAGCACGGCAGCATCAGCGCTGCGGCGGCGCAGATTCATCGCGTGCCATCGAACCTGACCACGCGGATCAAGCAACTGGAGCAGGACTTGGGCGTCGACCTGTTCATCCGCGAGAAAAGCCGTCTGCGTTTGTCGCCCGCCGGCTGGAGTTTTCTCGAATATGCGCGGCGTATTCTCGATCTGGTACAGGAGGCGCGGGCCACCGTCGCTGGCGAAGAGCCGCAGGGCGCGTTTCCTCTCGGCTCGCTGGAAAGTACCGCAGCGGTGCGCATTCCCGAACTGCTGGCGGCGTACAACCAGCTTCACCCGAAAGTCGATCTGGATCTGTCGACCGGGCCATCCGGGACGATGATCGACGGCGTACTTTCTGGGCGTCTGGCCGCTGCGTTTGTCGACGGCCCAGTGTTGCATCCAACGCTCGAAGGCGTGCCGGCGTTCGAGGAAGAGATGGTCATCATCGCGCCGCTCAATCACGCGCCGGTGCAGCGCGCGGCGGATGTGAACGGCGAGAACATCTATGCGTTTCGCTCCAACTGCTCCTATCGTCATCACTTCGAAAAATGGTTCAGCACCGACGCTGCGGTGCCGGGCAAGATCTTCGAGATGGAGTCCTATCACGGCATGCTCGCCTGCGTCAGCGCCGGGGCCGGGCTGGCGTTGATGCCGCGCAAAATGCTGCAGAGCATGCCCGGCAGCGCGACGGTCAGCGTCTGGCCGCTGGCAGCGGATTTTCGCTATCTGACCACGTGGCTGGTTTGGCGCCGGGGCACGGTGTCGCGCAGCTTGAGCATGTTCGTGCGTTTGCTGGAGGAGCGCGGCGTGGTGCGCGCAGAAGAGTAATTGACACGTTGTGTCATGGCTGTATCTTGATCGGCGTTTCGCAATATAAAAAACTATACAGCGTAGCCATGAGGACAAGGACATGAGTGCAGCCCTGAGCGGTAAAGAAGCAGTCGGTGAGCGGTTTGTGCTGGAAACCATGCGTCATGCGCAGGGCCTGACCTGGAACGCCGTTGATGCCATCGCCAAGGTGATCAAGCCCGGCATGCGTGAATCCGAAGCCCAGGAACAGGGCAAACAGATCCTCGCCGAACTGGGCATGGACCGCATCTGGCACCCGCTGCTGATCCGCTTTGGCGCCAACACGCTGAAGGCGTTCAAGGAACGTTCCGAAGGCGATCCGGTACTCGGTGAGAACGATATTTTCTTCATCGACATGGGCGTGGTCTGGCAGGGGCACGAAGGCGATGCCGGCGAAACCTTCACCACCGGATCCGATCCGGAAATGATCGCCTGTGCAGCGGCGTCCAAAGAGCTGTTCAAGCGGGTCGAGGCGTTATGGCGCCAAGGCGTGAGCGGTGTCGAGTTGTACCGTTACGCCAGCGATCAGGCAGACGCCATGGGCTGGAAGCTCAATCTCGACATCAAGGGCCACCGCGTCAGCGATTTCCCTCATGCGATCCATCGCGGCGGCAATCTCGGCGATTTCGAGCAGACGCCAAATGCCGGGGTGTGGATTCTGGAAATCCAGATCGCCCACCCGCAGCGACCGTTTGGCGCGTTTTATGAAGATCTGTTGATCTGATCTATTGTTGCTCGACAGGTGTTTGCACAGTGCAAGTGTGACAACAGAGCGCAGCGCTGTAGTTGTTTCTATATAACGCTAACTCTGATGATGCAGGCCGTTTTTCCTAACTCTAAAGTCAAAAAAGGAAGCCCGTCATGAAAGTCAGCGCACGCAACGTATTCAAAGGCAACGTCAGCCAGGTGCAGGCCGGTGCGGTCAACGCCGAAGTGGTTCTGACCCTGGCCGGGGGCGAGCAACTGGTTGCCGTCGTGACCATGGAAAGCATCAAGAACCTTGGCATCGCCGTTGGCAAGGAAGCCGTTGCGCTGGTCAAGGCACCTTGGGTGATGCTGATGACCGAATCCAGCGACATTCGCCTGTCGGCGCGCAACTGCCTGGAAGGCAAAGTGCTGAGCGTCACCGACGGCGCGGTCAATGCTGAAGTGGTGATCGAGCTGGCCGGCGGTTCGAAGGTTTATTCGATCGTTACCCGTGATGCCGTTGCCGAGCTGGGTCTGGCCAAAGGTGTGAGCGCCACGGCGGTGATCAAGGCGTCGCACATCATTCTGGGTGTTCCGGCCTGATCTACGTTTCAGGCCAATAAAAACCTCTGGTTCCGTGATCGAGAACCAGAGGTTTTTTCGTTATGGCGTACCGTTTCGGCCATACAGGCGAAAGCCTTCGCGTTGGCTCAGACGCTGGTAATACGCGCTGACGGCGGGATAGTCCGGATGCGCGAGCGGCGTTTCGAACCAGCGGTTGATCGACAGCCCGATGGGGATATCGGCGAGGGAAAACTGTTCGCCACTGACGTAGGCGCCAGTCTTCTGCAACTGCTGATCGAGGATGCCCATGGTCTGCGACCACTGCTCAATGCCCTTGGCCACAGCGGCGCGGTCCTGGTGATCCGGTGACTGGCGCACCAGCGACATGAACGCATACGACCACGAGCGATTCAGCTCCGACGCCTGCCAGTCGATCCACTGATCGACCCGCGCGCGGGTTCGCGGCTCGGCGGGGTAAAGGTCTGCGCCGCCATGGGCGCCCGCCAGATACCGAATGATCGTATTGGATTCCCACAGAGTGAAATCGCCGTCCTGAATCACCGGCACCATCGCGCATGGGTTGAGGGCGAGGAACTCTGGGGTGTCGGTGGGTTTGAATCCCGATCCCCAATCCTCACGCGTGAACGGAATCTGCAGTTCGGCGCAGGTCCACAGCACTTTGCGTACGTTGATCGATGAGGCCTTGCCCAGAATTCGCAGCATGAGTTTTCCCTTTCTCGTGGGTACCTGTAGAAACTCAACAAATACCACACCAAAACGCAGAAGGCCCGCACAGCGGCGGGCCTTCTTTTTACATCGAATCAATCTCAGAGACTGCCCATCAGCTTCCCACCCATCGTCCGCCGCCGATAGGCGCTGTCACGACTCGCCAGCCGGAAGTACAGCGGCGAAGTCACCAGCAGCCCGACCAGCCACGACAGGTCCGCGCCGTTGATGTGCGCCGAGACCGGGCCGACGTATAGCGGCGTGTTCATGAACGGGATCTGCACCGCGATGCCGATCGCGTAGGCCAGCAGCGCTTGCGGGTTGTAGCGTCCGTAGATGCCGCCGTCGACCTGGAAGATCGACTGGATGTCGTACTTGCCTTTGTGAATGGCGTAGAAGTCGATCAGGTTGATCGCGGTCCACGGCACCAGGACCACCAGCAGCACCAGCACCATGTCGACGAAGTGACCGATGAAGTCCTTCGAGGCGCCGACGGCGGCAAAGCAGCAGGCCAGCAGGACGATCACCGAGATCACCGCACGGCTTTTGGCGGTGGGGATCCAGCGGTAGGCGAAGGTCTGCACCAGGGTGATCAGCGACAGCACCGCGCCGTACAGGTTGAGGGCGTTGTGACTGATCACGCTGAGCAGGAACAGCACCAGCATCAGCGGCCCGATCGAGCCGGTGGCGAGCTTGACCGCATCCATGGTGTCCATGCCCACGGGTGTCGCCAGCACGGCGACGGCACCGAAGATGAACGCCAGACTCGAGCCCAGTGCCGAACCCAGATACGTCGTCCAGAACGTCGACGAGACTTTTACATCGGCCGGCAAATAACGCGAATAGTCGGACACGTAAGGCGCAAACGCGATCTGCCACAGTGCAGCGAGCGACACGGTGGCGAGCCAGCCGGAGAGGTTGAAGCTGCCGCGGGTGAGGAAGTCATCGGTTTGTATATGGGTGAAGATGTAGCCGAAACCGACGACGATGCCGATCCCCAGCACCCAGGTGCCGATGCGGTTGAGCACGTGGATGAAGCGGTAGCCGATGATGCCGATGATCCCCGAACCGAACGCGCCGATGACGATGCCGACCGGCACCGGCACGCTGTCGACCACGCCGTGCAGCGACTTGCCGGCCAGCACGATGTTGGAGGCGAAAAAGCCGATGTACATGACCCCGGCAATCAGCACCACCAGCAATGCGCCCAGCGAGCCGAACTGCGCGCGGCTCTGGATCATCTGCGGAATGCCCATCTGCGGGCCTTGCGCCGAGTGCAGCGCCATCAGCACGCCGCCGACCAGATGACCGACCAGAATCGCGACGATGCCCCACACCAGATTCAAGTGGAACAACTGCACGCCCAGCGCGCCCGTAACAATAGGCAACGGCGCGATGTTGCCGCCGAACCACAGCGTGAACAGATCCCTGACCTTTCCGTGGCGATCTTCGGGGGGCACGTATCCTATCGTGTGTTTTTCAATGAGCGGGGCGGACGTTGTTGCAGAGGTGGACATGACGAACTCCAAGGCAAGGATGAGTACGTGGACGTACTTCGGTAAGCGCCGACACGGACGGCGCATTTCTTGTTGAAGCGATCATGTGCAAAGGCCCGGGATAGATAAATTAGTAAGTTTGTTGCTTCAGACCTTAAAAAATATATGCCCCGGGTCTGGGGGCTGTCCGGTATGTTCAACAGTGATCAATAACAAAAACTTTCAGAGGCGAACCCTTTCCTGTGGCGAGGGAGCTTGCTCCCGCTGGGCTGCGCAGCGGCCCCCAAAACTGCGCCACGCCCGCTGATGTTGTGAGTGCTGCGCACTCAAGCGGGAGCAAGCTCCCTCGCCACAAAAGCGTCGTCTCACTTGCAGAGGTTTTATATGGCCGCCTACAACCTGCGCCAGCTCAAATACTTCGTCACCACCGCCGATTGCGGCAGCGTCGCCGAAGCCTCGCGCAAGCTCTATATCGCCCAGCCGTCGGTCTCCACCGCGATCAAGCATCTGGAAGAAAGCTTCGGCGTGCAGCTGTTCATCCGCCATCACGCCCAGGGCGTTTCGCTGACGCCCAGCGGCTCGCGGTTTTATCGCAAGGCGCTGGAGCTGCTGCGGGTGGCGCATGAGTTCGAGCAGAACGCGCTGGCCGACAACGATGTGGTCGCCGGGCAGATCGATATCGGCTGTTTCGAAACGGTCGCGCCGCTGTACCTGCCGCGCCTGATCGCCGGTTTCAAGCAGCGCTGGCCGGGCGTGGAAATCCGCATTCGCGATGGCGAACAACAGGAACTGGTGCAGGCGCTGACCGCCGGCAGCATCGATGTCGCGATGCTGTTCGAGCACGACCTCGACACCACCATCGAAACCACGCCGCTGATGCCGCCGCAGCAGCCCTATGCGTTGCTGCCGGCCGACCACCGCTTTGCGCAACAGGCGAAAGTCTCGCTGCACGATCTGGTGCTGGAGCCGATGATCCTGCTCGACGTGGTGCCCAGCCGCACCTATTTCGTGAGCATTTTCGAGGAGCGCGGACTGACCCCGCACATCGTCTTCAGCTCGCCGTCGATCGAGATGGTGCGCGGCATGGTCGGGCGCGGTTTCGGCTTTTCGATTCTGGTGACCCGGCCGTTCGGCGAATACACCTACGACGGGCAGAAAGTGGTGTGCGTGCCGCTGGCGGAAACCGTGACCGGCTCGGGTTTGTCGGCAGCCTGGCTGCGTCGGGTGCAACTGACCAAACCGGTGCAGTTGTTCGTCGATCATTGCCGTGAGGAGTTGGCTCGACTGTACGCCTGAGCGTGCGTCGAGCCGTGTTTCAAGCGCGGATCGAGGTCAGCATCCGCTGCAGCATCGCATCGCAGGCATCGAGTTGCGCACGACTGACAAACTCGTCCGGTTTGTGCCCCTGATCCATGCTGCCGGGGCCACAGACCACCGTGGGAATACCCGCCGCATCGAACAGCCCGCCCTCGGTGCCGAACGCTACGGTGCCGAATTCCCGTGAACCACAGAATGCCGCAATCAGCTCGGCCGCCTGACTCTGCGCATCGGTGGCCAGGCCCGGATACGCCGACAGCTCACTGAAACGAATTGCGCTGTGCTCGCTGACCGCACGCATGCGCGGCAGCACTTGCTGCTCGGCGTAGGCCTGCAACTGTTGTGCGACCTGGGTTGGATCCTGCGAGGGCAGGGCGCGGATTTCGAAGTCGAAGCGGCAATCGGCAGGCACGATGTTCAAGGCCTTGCCGCCGCTGATCACCCCGGTCTGCACCGTGCTGTAGGGTGGATCGAAGCGCGCGTCGTGATGCTCGGGCGCTTTCAGTTGCTGGCCGATACGCCCCAGCTCGCCGATCAGCTCGGCGGCGTATTCGATGGCGTTGACTCCCAGCGGTGCGTAGGCCGAATGGCAGGGATGACCATGCACGTCGCAGCGCATCG
Organism: Pseudomonas sp. 14P5.3.2; assembly: GCF_057799175.1. NCBI lineage: Bacteria > Pseudomonadati > Pseudomonadota > Gammaproteobacteria > Pseudomonadales > Pseudomonadaceae > Pseudomonas > Pseudomonas sp. 14P5.3.2. The sequence continues at coordinate 27,073 of NZ_JBYOKU010000006.1, forward strand.
CCAGTTTGCCTTTATGGCCGAGCACCGGTTTCAGCTCGGTGGGCTCGCCGATGATGCACAGCAGCGGTTTCACCGGGCGCTGCTGCAGTTCGGCGAGCAATGAGCGCACGCCGAGGCAGCCGACTTCTTCGTCATAGGACAAGGCGATGTGCACCGGCATGCGCAGGTCTGCAGCGACCAGCGCCGGCACCGAGGCCAACACGCAGGCGATGTAGCCCTTCATGTCGGCGGTGCCACGGCCGAACAGCTTGCCGTCACGCTCGCTGAGTTCGAACGGCGCCACTGTCCACGGTTGGCCGTCGACCGGCACCACATCAGTGTGTCCGGAGAGCACGATGCCCGGTTGCTCGGCCGGGCCAATCGTCGCGAACAGATTGGCCTTGCTGCGCTCGGCGTTGTAGATCAGCTCGCACGGCACGCCGAAGCCAGCGAGGTAGTCACGCACGAACTCGATCAACTGCAGGTTGGATTCGCGGCTGGTGGTGTCGAACCCCACCAGCGTCTTGAGCAACGCGACGCTGCTGCTCATCGATCATCTCCGGCAACGCCATAGCCCGGCGCCTTGGCCGGGTCGAGGGCACGGTCGATGTAGTCCTGCAGCTGCGGCTGATAGGCATCCCAGAGTTTTTGCAACTGGCCGATCGGGTCTGCGTCTGCCCAGTCGACTCGCAAATTGACGATCGGCCAGGTCTGTTCGCCGACCACCACCATAGCCGCCGAATGCACCGGCCCGGCTTCGCCACCGAGGGCTTGTGCGGCGTGCAAGGCCTTGAGCAAGCGGTCGGCCAACTGGCCTTCGCCGTCCTCAAAGGCACTGACCATCGCCTCGATTACCGCACGCCCGGCGAGCATGTTGCCGGCGGCCACGCATTGTTCGCCGGACACGGCGTTGTGCACGCCGAGGGTCTGCGCGCCGCTGAAGTGCGCGGTCTGGCCGAGGTGGTTGATCGCGGTGATCTGCCGGTATTGGCTGTAGCCGTTGCGGGTCAGCACCTGGTCCAGCGCAGCGTCGGGCGCGTGGCCTTGCTCCATCAATGCAAGGACTTCCGGGCCGAGGGACGGCAGGGTGATGTTCTGGCTCGACACCGCGCCGACACCCGGCAGCAGCCACGGACAACGCGCGCCGACGGCGATGCTGGAGGAACTGATGGCGACACCGAACTGGCCGGTTTCGGGGCAACGGGCTGCGATTGAAAAGGTCATGGTCTAACTCCTTTCGAGGAATTTGTTGTCCTTGCGGGCCTCTTCGCGAGCAAGCTCGCTCCCACAGTTGGCATGTATTTCCCTGTGGGAGCGAGCTTGCTCGCGAATGTCGCGACTCGGTTTTCAGGGTTAATCGGGAATCACCGCCACCACATCAATCTCCATCAGCCACTGCGGCTGCCCCAGTGCCGACACCACCAGCCCGGTGGAGATCGGGAACACGCCTTTGAGCCACTTGCCGACTTCCTGATACACCGGCTCGCGGTAGCGCGGGTCGATCAGGTAGGTGGTGGTCTTGACGATATGGCTCATGTCGCTGCCGGCTTCTTCCAGCAGTTGCTTGACGTTGCGCATGGCCTGTTCGGCCTGCGCACGCGGATCCCCGAGGCCCACCAGATTACCGTCGAAATCGGTGCCGACCTGACCCCGGACATACACGGTGTTGCCGGCGCGTACGGCCTGGCACAGGTCGTTGTCCAGAGTCTGGTTCGGGTAGGTGTCCTTGGTGTTGAACATACGGATGCGGGTGTGGGTTGGCTTGCTCATGTACAGCTCCAGACTAGGTGTTCAGCGGCGCACCGGGCACCGCCGCGAAAAAGGGAAATCAAGCGTCGACGGTGCCGACGGCTTTGCTGTGAATCTGCGCATGCAGGGCGGCTTCACGCTGCTCGGCATCCTGGTAGTCGAGGTATTTGCGCTGGGTGGCGATGTGATCGGCCACGTGTTTGGCGTCGTGCCACACGCCCCAGATAAACGACGAGCCGCGCCGCGACTGCCATGGCAGCCCAAGGAAATACACCCCCGGCTCGCTGGACACGCCACGCTGATGCTGCGGTTTGCCCTTGTCGTCAAACGCGGCGACCTGCAGCCAGGAATAATCCACGGCGAACCCGGTGGCCCAGATGATCGAAGTGATTCCGGCCTTGGCCAGATCCAGATCGAGCAGCGGATTTTTCACGCACTCGGGATCCGCATAGGTTTCGCGTGCTTCGGGTTCTTCCGGCAGGTCGAGACCGTTGCGCTCGATGTAGGCATCGGCGGCATCCAGCAGCGCCAGATAGTTCTCGTCACCGCGCTTGAGGTTGTCGCGCAGGTCCTGCTTGAAGGTCACCACGCCGTTATTGAACGACTCGGTCACGCCGACCAGCGTCATGCCGCGATGGGCCAGACCACGGAAGTCGATGGTGCGCCCGCCATGCGCGCCGCTGACCGCGATGGTCACGTGCTCCCGACCGGGTTTCATCGCCGCCTGATCCCACTCGCCGAGCACCCCCAGCCACCAGCAGAAATCACGGTTGCGATAGGCACGCGGCGGACGGTCATGTGCACCTACCGACAGGTACACCTGCTTGCCGGAGCGCTGCAGTTCATCGGCGATCTGCACGCCTGACGAACCGGCGCCAACCACCAGCACTGCGCCTGCGGGCAGTTGCTGCGGATTGCGATAGTCGGCGGAGTGGATCTGCAACAGACGCGGGTCTTGCGGCGCAATCGGCGGGATCACCGGGCGCTGGAACGGGCCGGTCGCCGCGACCACGCGGCTGGCCTCGATCACTCCTTCGGAAGTCTCAATGGTGAAGCCCGGACGCCCGACATTGCGCACCACGCTTTTGACTTCAACGCCGGTGCGGATCGGCGCGTTGAATTTCTTCGCATAGGCTTCGAAGTAGTCCGCCACGCGCTCCTTATGGGCGAAACCGTCGGGATCGACATCATCGAATTCCAGCCCCGGGAAGCGGTCGTGCCACGCCGGACCGTTGGCTACCAACGAGTCCCAGCGCCCGGTGCGCCAGCGTTCGGCGATGCGGCTGCGCTCAAGCACCAGGTGTGGCACGCCGAGTTTGCTCAGGTGCTCGCTCATCGCCACACCGGCCTGTCCGGCCCCCACGACAAGCGTGTCTGTTTTTATTATTTCAGTGGTCATTTCTACATCCTTCCTGGCAAGGCAAGTGGATTCGGATCGCTTCAGGCTTGTCCGTTTTGCTTGCGGTCAGACTAGGCAGGAGGGGGGTATCGGTAAAATATTATTAAGCTGGGATGTGAATACAAATTGCTGAAGCAGAAGGGGCGAAGCCAGTAAAAACGCGGCTTGCAGGACAGGGGGAGGGTTGTCCCGGGCAGGAAAACCCGGGACAGGAAGGTGAAAATTCACTCTTAGAGGGGGGAGTCGCGTCAGTTACCGTCGGCGACCTTGCGTTCGATCGCATCGGTCTTACGCTTGAGTTCCTCGGTGTCCTGTTCCATGACGCGGGTGGAGGTGGGGGTAATCACCTCGTCTACGGCGCGGGTGTCGTCGTCGCTGTCCTGCAGATCGCGGTTCACCACATCCACCGGTTTGCCCGAGGAGTCGAGCGGTGGCGCGTTATGAGGTGTTGCAGGCTTGATATCGTCGGTGCTTTTCATTTTTCATACCTCCATTGACCTACAACGTTGGATACGAAGCCATGACGGGAGTTCGAGAAATTTCACGGGTGACCGCAGCCGCCCTCGGCTGCGCGCTGCTGATCGCTGCAAATTCGACGCAAGCCGCCAGTTTCGACTGCGACAAGGCCAAATCCATGGACGAAAAAGCCGTCTGCGCCAACCGCGCCTTGAACGACCTGGACGTCACCATGGGCGAGCTGTTCAGCCTCGATAAACGCCTGCTGCCGATGGGCGGGCGCGATGCTCTGATCGGCGAACAACAGGCCTTCCTCAAAAGCCGCAAGGCCTGTGGCGCGAAGCTCGATTGTTTGACCGATCTGTATCAGAAGCGGGTCGTTGCGCTGCGCAGCATCATCGAGACGCGGGTGATGACGCAGGGGCCGTTTTGACCCGCTGCGTTTTGCTGCTGCTGGTCAGGTCATGCCGTCAGAGCAAACTCCACGACACCCCGACATAAACCCCCAGCCCTTCACCCGGCGTAGACCGCGCCGCATCCAGGCCCTTGTCGTCATACCCCGGCGTGACCGTCGCGGCGTAGTGCTGGTTGGTCAGGTTGCGCAGGTCCAGCCAGGTTTGCCAGTCGTTTTTCGGCGCGTTGTAGCCGACGGTGGCGCCGAACAATGCGTAGGGATCGGCGTAGTAGCTGTTGGCGTAATCCACCGCGACCTTGGACACCAGTTGCGTATTGACCGCCGCGAAGAAGCCCTGCGGCCAGTCGTGGCGCAGTTCGCCCTGGTAGTAGTGCATCGGCAGGCCGGGCAGACGGTTGTCGCCGAAACGCTGGTCGTCGCGGTAGTGGAAATCGCTGAAGGTGTAGGCCTGGCGCAGGCTCAATTTACGTCCGTCGGCCGCTGACCACAGTGTGCTTTGCAGGCTGGCTTCCACGCCTTGGTGCACGGTGGGGCTGGCGTTGAGTTCGTACGGGGTGACGGCGTTGGCGTCCGGCAGTACCGAAAGCAATTCGTGGCGCACCTGCGCGTAGTACCACGCCAGGCTCCACTGGCCGAGTGCGCTGTCGCCGCGGCCGCCGAGTTCGAGGGTGGTTGCGGTCTGGTTTTGCAGTTTGATCGGGTCGCTCTGGGTGCCGGTCGCCGCACCGTTGCCGGCGGGGAAGCGGATGTTCGAGCTGTAGATCAGCGACCACGGGTGCGGTGCCTCGACTGAGCGGCTGAGGTTGCCGAACAGTTGCAGATCCGGCGTGACCTGATAGCGCAGGCCCAGACGCGGGGCGTAATCCCAGTCATTCAGGCTGGTTTTGCCGCCGCTTTGCGGGTAGGTGACGGCGCTTTCGCGGCGGGTGTAGATGGCGGCGAGGCCGGTGGTCAGCCACAGGTCGTCGGCGAGTTCCAGGTCGTTGCCCACATGCAGCACGGTGTCCGAACCCTGATAGGTGAAGTTGCGCATGCGTGTGCCCGGCACATACGCGGCGGTGTTGCCGGACGGGATGCGCACGAATTCACTGGCGCCGTCGTTGGGCAGGTGTTTGGTGGTGCGCAGGCCCACGGTGCTGCGGCTTTCCATGCCGAACACGGTGTCGCGGCGCTTGTAGTCGAAGGTGCCGCTGACGTCGGTGTAGGCCACTTTCAGACGGTTCGGGCCTTCGCGCAGGTCCATCGGGTAATCGTGATAGACCAGGCCGGTCTGGATGCTCGAATCGTCGTCGATGTAGTAGGTGGTCTTGTTGCCGATGAAGGTGCTGCCCGGTTGTTTGCGGCTGTCGTCGCGCGACACATAAGCCGGGTTGGCCGCCCGCGGATCGTGCTCGATCGAGTGCTTGGTCACGCGACCGGCGAGGTCGTTGTCGGTCTCGCGATAGCGGATATAGAAGCGGGTGTCCAGGTTCGGATTGAAGCGATAGCCGAAGTTGGCGATCACGCCTTTGCTCTCGCTGGCGGTGTGATCCTGATAGCCGTCGGCGTTCGAGTCGGTCAGCGACACGTAGTAATCGAAGTCGCCCAGCACTTGTCCGGAGCTAACTTGCCGCTGCTGATAACCATGGCTGCCGGTGGCATAACGCACCTGCAGTTTCGGCGCGTCGTAACCGGTGTGGCTGATGTAATCGACGGCGCCGCCCAGCGCCAGGGCGCCGCGATCAAAGCCGTTGGCGCCGCGCAGCACCTCCACATGGTCGAGCCACAGCGGTTCGAGCAATTCGTAGGGCGTGCCGCCGGGGCCGGTCAGCGGCAGGCCGTCGAGCAGGGTGTACAGCCCGGAAGCGTGCGCGCCCGGCGCCCGGTTGATCCCCGAACCACGGATCGAAATCTTCACCCCTTCGTTGCCCGCCGACTGCGCGTAAACCCCCGGCTGATACGCCAGTACGTCCTGATTGCTCGCCACACGACCCTGCAACGGTTGGCGCATGTCGACCACGTTGCTGCCGCCGGGCACTTGCGCCAGGCGCGCTTGGGCCTCGGCGACGGAGGCATCGGCGCCGCTTTGTTCCTCAGCCGAAATCAGCACCTGCCCCAACTCCATGCCTTTGGGTTCCTCGGCCATGACCGGGCAGGCGAGGGCCAGGCCCAACAGGGCAGAGGGCAGGGATTTGGGCGACGGCATCGAGAAACTCCAGACAGACAGGAACGGGCAATGAACAGTGCGACGCAAGAAGGAACGATGGAAACACATGGCAATTTTGCTTTTTTTGCCGGGGAGCGAGGTGACAGTAGCGGCGTGGATTTTTCAGGAGGCGGCATTAAACGCCGTAAATGCAGGCGGCTGGCCGCTTTCGATCACGGCCAGTCGCACGGTTTGCCTGCACGTCAGCCGACGCGCATGGAAGGATCAGGCAATTTTCAACGCCATGAGAATATCCAGCGGTGTCTGGGCAAATGCCCGCGCCTGTTCGGTCATCTCGGCCAGGTTTTCTTCGGGCGTGAGCAGCGGCTGGTCACCCTTGAGCAGCACTTCGCCCTGATCACCGATGACGGCCCATGCCAACTGCGCCCACTCGCTCGGTTGTGTCATGCCTTGCTTGATCGAAATCAGGAACAACTGCTGCACGCGGCTGATCGGTACGCCACCGCCGGTGACCGGACTGGCCAGCACCTGAATGTTGTTGTTGAACAGCGCGCGTTTGCACAGTTGCAGGTTGAGAGTGTCGCAACGTTCCTGCACCTGCCTTTCGGCGGCTTCGCTCTGGCACGGGGCGGCGACGCCCATGCCGATCAGCACGGTGACAGCCTGCACCAGGTCGTCGTAAGACACGGAGCCGACGGCCATCGACAACTGCTGCAGGGTTTTCGGTGCGTAAGCACTGGCGGCGAGCGCTTCGAGCACCGGGCTGTAAATCTCTGTTTGCAGCGCAGCCTCGCCGGCGGGACCAGTGACCGTGTCGGGAATGCTCTCAATCGCTTGCAGCAGGACAAAACGCGTTCTCAGCAGGCCATCGCGCTGCTCGGCAGCAGACAGCCGATTGGCGCCACGTACGTACAGATCCCGGCGGAAGTTCTGATTGATGAAATAGTCGCGCGCCTGTTCGCGCATGATCGGGTGCTCGATACCTTCCAGAAAGTCCATGCCCTCTGCACTCAAATTCAGCGGGGCCACTGTGTCCAGCGGCACGGCCGTGGTGGCGTAGTCGAGTTTGGCTGCGGTCATGGCGTCGACCACGTCAGTGAAGTACATGCAGTCCCAATTGCGGTTGAAGTACTCATGGGCCACGTACTGACGATTCTGGCCCTTGATGCTCTGCAACTGGGCACCCAGGGCCGGCGCCGCTTTGGCGTACTTCGGATTGGCCGCCAACAGCGCTTCGGAAAACTGCATCGCGGCATCGATGCGCTTGGCCGGGCTGGTCGAGGCCTGGCTGGCAAAGCGGTTGTGCAGGCTGAACAGATTGCGCAAGGGTGCCGAAGGTGACCAGCCCGGGAAGCAGTTGTAGCTGACGTACAACATGCCCCCTGGCTTGAGGTGGCGCCGGGCGAATTCGACGATCAGTTTCTGGTTGTCACGGCTGACCCAGGTCCAGATGCCATGCAGGCTGATGCTGTCGAAGGCCGGCAGGTCATTACGGGCCAGCAACTGCTCGAAGCTGTCGTCATACAGTCGTGCCTGGCTGTTCCAGTCATTCGCCAGCGCAATGGCATGCGCGGCCTGGGACGGTGTGAAGTCGGTGCCGACATAGTTGCCCGGGTTGGCGGCGGCGTGGATGTTGATTGAAACACCCTGGCCGAAGCCCAGTTCGCAGTGGTAACCGCCGGTATCTTCGAGGGTGGCAAAACCGCGCAACAACAAACAATAACGCTGGAACACCGGGTTGATTTCCCGGCTATACGAGTAGGTGTAGCCCTCGTCGGTGAAATACCCTTCGTTCCAGGCATTGCTCATGTTTACATCCTTCAATTCGCGAGTGAGCCGCTCTTATAAAGGGTTGTCATTACGCACCACAAGCGGAAAAACATGTAAGTGAATCTTACGATTGCAAAGGCACATAGATGTCCGTCTGCCATTGCTCCTGCGGGGTCTCGGGATACACGCTCAGGTAATGGAAAAACAGCGGATGATCGCGCAATTCCTCACCGCTGGCCGGCAACCAGTCACGGTAGACCGGATAGATGGTTTCGCCGATATGATCCGGCGAACCGACGTGCCGCACCACCACGCAACGTCCACCGGGAATGACGAGTTCCCGCACGCCGAACGTATTGGGTGCTACCGGCTCATCAATCTCGCCACAGATGGCGAAGCGAAAATCCTGCGCCGCAGTGGTGTCGGGGTTGTTGTAGGGAATGCCGAAGGTGCGACTCGACGCCACGGGCGACTGCCCGCTTTGCATGCGCCAGGCGATGAATTTCTGCACGCTTTGCTGAACCTCCCCCGGTGCGCCGCAGTGCTCAAGCGCAGCGACGCGCACGGTCGGGAAATCGACGATTCGTGTTTGCATGATGACGCTCCTGGAAAAATGAGGGATGGCAAACACCGCATTCCAGATCTGCCAGTTCGGTTGCTTCCTGAAGGCACTCGGCGTCATGCCGAAGTCACGTCGGAACGCTCGACTGAACGCTTCCGGACTTTCGAAACCGGCGCCAGACGCGACATCCAGTATCGAATGCTCCGGCTGCGCGGCCAGCCGATGCGCAGCCCGGCGCAAGCGCATCAGCTGCACATAGCGCGACACTGGCACGCCAACGAAGGCGCTGAATTGCCGATGGAAGTGAAACACCGAAAAGTTCGCCAACTGACTCAACGTACTCACCGAGAGGTCGCCTTCGAGATGCGCGTCGATATAGGCGAGTACGGCGTTGAAGCGCCGGGTGTAGGCGCGCTGGGTCGGCAGGTCGGACACTGGGTGGAGACTCCTGGAAGTGCGGTCGGCTATAGCCTCGTCGATTTTGGCGTAGGCGCGCCTAGCCGGGTTTGCTCAGCGTATGCAGTAATCGCGCAATTGCCTGGCGCACCTTGCCATGCACGTCACGCATCGCGCCGGTCAGGAGCAGTCGTCGGACAGCATAACGCCCAAGGTGTTGGCGCGCTCTGGATGGTTCGAGCGGCGCACTGCCTTGGGCGTAAATGCTTGAGGAAGGGCTTTCGCTTGATTGGTAACTCGACGAGTATCATCAGGCTACTTAATCGATACCGTTGCACCTACGCCCATCAGCCTTTTGCTCAGGGCGTCGGCGTCATCCTTTGAAATGCCCTCTTTTACTGTAAAGGGAAGGTTTTCCACAAAGTCTTTTGCTTCTTTCAGGCCCTGCCCAGTGATCTCTCGAATTTGTTTTATGACTGCAACCTTGTCTTTACCAACAGAATCCAGAGTTACCGTGAATTCAGTCTTATTCGAAATGCCGGTAGATGAGTCCGCCGGAGCTGTGGTATTCGGCACCGGTATAGTGACTCCAAACTTTTCCTCGAATGCTTTAACCAGATCGTTCAGATCCATTACGCTCATTTCTGCCATTGCTGCGAGAATATCTTCTCTGAGAATCATGGGGCTTTCTCCTGTAGTGGTGACTTAATCTTCACTGCTTACCGGAGACCTGACACCTGTTAGAAATTACAGTTTTTCAGATTGTTTAATCATTACCTCTCAAACCAAAAAAACTAACCATTGGAGTTGCTGAGCTGGCTTCTTGCGCGTCGCATCGAAGATTCATATCCAGCGGTGTTCCCTATAGGAGCTTCCGTAGGCTGCTCAGGAGGCGGGGGAGTGGGGATTCAGCGGCCGTGTGCCGCATCCGCCAGTTGCCCGGTATCAACCCGCACGAACACCGAATCACCCACCGCCGTCAGCACCTCCCCGGCGTACACTTCGCAGATCACCCGGGTCTTGCGTCCGACTTCGCCTTCGACCCTGGCGCGCAAGGTCAGGGTGACGCCCATCGGCGTGGGTTTGATGAATTTGATGCCGAGGTTGCCGGTCACGCAGTCGATGCGCGGCAGGCTGCCTGGTTCACGTTGTTCATGGCGGTAGTGCCAGGCCATGGCGGTCCAGTTGGAATGGCAGTCGATCAGCATCGCCAGCAGGCCGCCGTACACCAGGTCCGGCCAGCCGCAGTATTTGTCGGCCGGCAGATGTTCGGCCATGACGTGCACGCCGTCCTCGTGCCAATAGCTTTTGACGTGCAGCCCGTGGGGGTTGCGGCCGCCGCAGCCGTAGCAGACGCCTTCGGGGGCGGCGAGGTCTTGCAGGGGCGTCTCGGAACGGGTCATCGGTCTGGTCATCCTGAAGTGGTAAGCCCGGTCAGGCGCAGGCGGTTGCGGCCGCCGCGCTTGGATTCGTAGAGCGCGGCGTCGCCTTGCTCGATCAGTGCCGCGAGGCTCGCCGGCGGCTGGTTGAACAGGGTGGCGCCGATGCTCAGCGTCACCGGTTCGGCGGTGGGGAAGGTCTGGGCGGCGTTGCGCTGGAACTGATCGCGCAGGGCGTCGCCCAGTCTGACGATGTGATCACTGGGCGCGTTGCTCAGCAAAATCACGAACTCGTCACCGCCCAAGCGCGCGGCCAATGTCTCATCGGTGGTCTCGGTGCGAATCATTTCGCTCAAGGCGACGAGCAAACGGTCGCCGGCGCTGTGACCGTACTGGTCGTTGACCAGTTTGAAGTTGTCGATGTCGATCAGCAGCAGGGCGCCGGGATGCGCCGGGGAGACGTCCTGCAGCAGGCGCGGCGCGCGCACGTCGAGCGCGCGCCGGTTGTACAGGGCGGTCAGCGGGTCGCGGGCGGCCAATCGGGCGATCTGCTCTTCGCGCCGGTAACGTTCGGTGCCGGTCATCGACAGCGCGATCAGCATGATCGCCATCGCGCCTTCGACCAGCGAGATCTGGATGATGACGCCACGGAACGCGGCGAGGTCGATCAGCGTCCCCGGGATCATCACGGTCATTGCCTTGGCCACATAGAACATCCCATGGCCCAGCAGCACGTAGCGCAATTGCACCGCGCCGACGCTCAGCGATTTGCCATGCGGGCGCAGCAGCAGACTGGCCTTGAGCGTCGAGGCGGCCACCAGCAGCGAGTTGGCCGCCAGCATGACTTTCGACCACAGCGGCCCGTCCGGCAGCAACAGCATCACCAGCCAGCAGACGAAGATCAGGTACCAGGCGCGGGACAGGCGAATCTGGGTGAAGCGCGCCACGCCGAGTAGAAACAGGAAATGCGCGGTCACCAGCAAGCCGTTGGCAAACCAGATGCCGACCAGCAGAAAGCCGTTGCTGCGTAGCAGTGCCAGGGTGGAACCGACGGTAATCGTGGCGAAACCGGCGCTCCAGAACAGCAGCGAAGGCTCACGAATGCTGCGCCACTCGACCGCCAGATACAGCGCGGCAGCGGCAGCGAGAGCGATCGAGATGGTCAGCATCGTTGGTGGATCGAGGAGCATTTCTTGAAGCGCCTGTCTGAGGGGGCGGTTAGACGGGCGATTGTAAGCGTTCGGGGCTGTTTTGGCAGGAGGTGCGGCGGCTGCCCTCGCAGGCGCCGCACAGGATCGTCACTGACTGGCGTCCAGCACCACGCGATAGCGCGCCTTGCCACTGCGCAGATGATCGACGGCCTCGTTGACCTTGCTCATGGGAAACATCTCGACCTGCGGCAGAATCTGATGCCGGGCGCAGAATTCAAGCATGGTCGCCATGGTGCCGGGCGAGCCGACCGGGGAAGCGGACAGGGATTTCTGCTGGGGGATCAGATCGAACACATGCACCGGAATCGCGTTGGGCACGATCCCGACGAAATGCAGCCGCCCATTGCCGCGCAGGGTGGCGAGCATCGCGGTCCAGTCGAGGTCGGCGTTGGCGCTGATCAGCAGGAAGTCGAGGCTGCCGGCAATCGCTTTCAGCGCCTGGCTGTCAGTCGAGGCGACCACGTTATGCGCGCCCAGACGCCTGGCTTCATCCTGTTTGTTCAAGGACGAGGTAAACGCAGTGACTTCGCAGCCCCACGCGTTGAGAAACCGCAGCGCCAGATGACCGAGGCCACCAATGCCGACCACGCCGACCCGGTCGGTGGGTTTGACGCCGAACTGCAGCAACGGGTTGAACACGGTGGAACCGGCGCAGAACAACGGGCCGACCATCGCCGGATCAAGATTGGCCGGCACCGGAATCGCCCACGCCCAGTGCGAACGCAAGCGATCGGCAAAGCCGCCGTTGCTGCCGATAATGGTCGGTTGGGCGGTGCCGCACAGTTGCTGCGAGCCGCTGATGCACGACGAACAATGCATGCAGCTGCCCTTGTACCAGCCGATGCCGACGCGCTGGCCGAGTTCGAGGCCGCGCACTTGCGGACCCATGCGCACGATTTTGCCGACCACCTCGTGACCCGGCACGAACGGGTAGCGGCTGATGCCCCAGTCGTTGTCGATCAGCGACTGATCGGAGTGACAGACGCCGCAATATTCCACCGCGACTTCCACGTCCTCTTCGCCCAAGGGGCCGGGATCGTAGCTGTAGCGTTCCAGCGGGGCACGGGCGGCGGTGGCGGCCCAGCCGTTGAAAGTTGCAGGTTCGCTGTTGCTCATGGGGGACACCTCCGGTTCGACTGACGGGACATTGGCAGCCCGGCAAGTCTAGTCGGTCATCGCTGTGGCGCGAGCCAGGTGTCGACGATCCGCCGATCCAGTTCTTCCCAGTAGGCCATACCCAGCACGCGCGTGGTGTTCAGCCCGCGCAGATAGCCGCGCAACTGGTTGGCGGTATCGCGCTTGAGCTGCGCATTGGTGATGTCCTTGTCCAGCAACACGCTTTCGTACTGCACCAGGTATTCGGCCACCCGCTCGCGAAAGTCGGGCAAAACCGCGTCGCGGATCAGGTCAAAGGTTCTCAAATCGACGTCCTCACTGTTGTTTTAGTCATTAGGGATGAGCGTGCATCAAACTTTATCGTCGGTAACTATCGCTAGAAGTAATAGTGACCATCACGAAACGCAAGTTCAGCTTTGCATTCAATAGGCGGAAAATCGCTTTCATTGAACACGCAGCTCAAGGAAATTGCGCGATGAAGACACTGACCCGACTGGCGCTGATCGCTCTGCTGATGAGCGGCGTGGTAGCCACGGCACCGTCTTACGCAGACGACGCCTGTGAGTGTCATCTTCAACCGATCGCCGGCAGCAGCGCGACCTTGCAGCATTCACAGACCGTGGGTGTGCTGTACAGCGAAAACACCCGGGAAAACCTGCAGTACCTGACGCGTTACCACGACATGGCGCTGCACGGTGCCAAGGATGCGCTGGACTCGCGGATTCGTGCAGCGTTTGTCCGCAGCTCCGATCCGGAGCTGGCCATCGACTGGTTGCTCAGCTCGCTGCAGCGTCAGTTCATGTCGGTGACCGTTTACGACAACCTTGATGCATTGATTCTGGCGCATCCGGATATCGTGGTGAAACTCGACACCTTCAACCGCTTGCTGACCCAGCAGAACAGCCTGTTCGAAGCGCACTTCATCGCGCGTTTCTACGATGCCGACCTGCAGTACATCGGCAAGGCCGAGGGCTCGGTGGAGAAACAGATCCCGTCGGTCTGGGTCCACGACAAAGCGGCGCAAGAGATTGCCGCGCAGATCGAGAAACAACGTGACCTGCAACTCAATGCCTTGAAGCAGTTCGACGCCTCGCTCAAGGCGCTGGTGGCTTCCAGCTGAACACTCAAAACCAAAAGGGCAGCGGCGGCGCCGTGACGCTGAACCGCTGCCAGTTTAACCGGACCTTTATTTTCAGGATTACCCCGATGCGTGCTTTGTTTGCCCCGACCCTGGCCGTTGCCTCCTTGCTGCTCGGCGGTTGCGCCTCCGCACCGAACGACCCGACGCTGACCTTGCACACCAACAAGACCCCGGCGCAATACGCCGATTGCGTGGTGCCGAAGCTGCAGGGCAGTGCGCTGAACCCGACCGTCTCGCAAACCCAGCGCAGCTACCGGATTGTGGTGCCGAGCAAGGTGTCGGCAGACAACGTGCTGGAAGCCTACAAGGCCGGCAGTGGCGGCAAGGTGTTCATCTACGAGCGCCATTTGCTGGCCTCGAATTTCCTGCCGTCCAGCTTTGAACGCGCCGCCCAGGATTGCATCTGACCCGGCTGCGCAAACCGTTTTAACCGAGCTCCTTTGGTTGGCCGCAACCAACCAATACTTTGCCCCGCACCTCATTCGGTTGCGGGGCTTTTTTTTGCTGGAGTTTGTGTGGTTCAGGCGACTTGATTCAGCGCCACTATGTAGGCACTGAACATGTCCGCCAACCCATCGGCGAAAGCCGTGATTTCCTGATCGCTGCGTGCAGTGCCGGAAAAGTCTTTGCCCACCGAACTGAGCGTGGTCAGGATCAGATCACAAGTTGCGGTGCGGCTTGCCTCATCGACATCCGGCAGCAATTGCAGCATGAACTCGGCAAAGATCTGCCGTCCGGCGGCGCGCACTTCGTGGGCCTCGGGCGCATCGCGGTACAGCGGCGCCGCGTCATTCAGCGCACCGCGCATCTGCGCTTCCTCGCACTCCGAACGAATGAACGCCTGCACCAGTGTGCGCAGGCGCGTCAGTGGCGGCTGTTGCTGATCTTCGAGAATTCGCTGCAGCATCTGCGTGGTCTGCAGCCACTCATCGCTCTGTAAACGAAACAGGATCGCCGCCTTGTTGGGGAAGTATTGATACAGCGAACCGATGCTCACGCCAGCCTTTTCCGCGACCCGTGCGGTGGTGAATCGGGTCGCGCCATGCTCGGTCAAAACCTGAATAGCCGCCTGAAGAATCGCCGCGACCAAGTCAGCCGAGCGTGCCTGCTGCGGCTGTTTGCGCGAGGAAATACGGGCGGTCTGACGATTGCTCATGGGCGGCTCGGGCCTCGGGGGAAACGCGAATAGCGGATCGAGTGAATCACTCGCATCATTTAAATGCGACGAATCACTCGCATCTTAATCCCCCACTGACGGAAAGCAATCATGACCACCCTGACTTCTGAGCCATTGGCCAGCCTGATCGAACGCCTCTACAGCCAAGCCAGCGCTGCCACCAGCCCGGTACTGGAAACGGTGTCGGGCGAGGAGCGCGAGCGCCTGATGCACAGCAAGACCGAGTACCTGAAACTCTACGCCATGCTCAAGGACCTGTGGCTGCCGGTCTCGCGCGACACCGGCAAACTGCTGTACATGCTGGCGCGCAATACCAACGCCAAAGCGATTGTCGAGTTCGGCACCTCGTTCGGCCTGTCCACTCTGCACCTGGCGGCGGCACTGCGCGACAACGGTGGCGGCGTATTGATCGGCAGCGAATTCGAATCGTCGAAAATCGCCCTTGCACGCCATCACTTCATCGAGGGCGGCGTCAGCGATCTGGTGGAAATCCGCGAAGGCGATGCACTCGTCACCCTCGCCAGCGACCTGCCGCCGTCAGTCGACTTGCTCCTGCTCGACGGGGCCAAGGCGTTGTATGGCGACGTGTTGAAACTGGTGGAAAAACACCTGAAACCGGGCGCGCTAGTGGTGGCGGATAACACCAACTATTGCCCGGAATATCTGGCTTATGTGCGCGCGCCCCAGAACGGTTACCTGTCGGTGCCGTTTGCTGATGACATCGAGCTGTCGATGCGATTGGGTGATTACCCGTAAGCCTCGAAAGGCCCTGATGATCGCTATTGTTCCAGTCAGTCAGGCTTCCTGCGCCTTGGATCTGGCGATTGAAAACTCTTTCGGCAGGCTGGCGCCATTCTTCGCGGCCAGGATCTCGGCCATCACGCTGACCGCGATTTCCGCCGGTGTCTTGCTGCCAATGTAGATGCCGATCGGCCCGTGCAGGCGCTCGAGTGACGCTTGGGTTTCACCAAAATGCTCGATCAGACGTTCGCGACGCAGCTGACTATTGCGCCGCGAACCGATGGCGCCGATGTAGAACGCCGGGCTGTGAAGGGCTTCGAGCAGTGCCAGGTCGTCGAGTCGCGGATCATGGCTCAAGGCGACGATGCAGGTGCGCAGATCGACCGCGAAGTCGCGCACCACGTCATCGGGCATGCCGATGATCCGCTCCACGCCGTTCACCGCCCAAGTTTCGATGTATTCCGCACGTGGGTCGCAAACCGCGACCTTGAAGCCGTTGAATAGCGCCATGGTCGCCAGATACTCGGCCAGCGCGCCGGCACCGATCATCAGCAGCCGATACCCCGGCCCGAGGGTATTGAGCATCTGTTGGCCGTTGAAACTGAATTGCTCCGGGGTTGCCGTGGCTTGCAGTGTGACCTGACCGTTATCCAGTGCCAGGCAGCGGCGCACCAGTTGCCCGGCATCCAGTTGCACCAGCAGTTGGTCCAGCACCTGCCACGACGGGTTGAACTCGAGAATCAGCTCAAGCGTGCCGCCACAGGGCAAACCGAAACGATGCGCCTCGTCGGCGCTGACGCCGTAGCGCATCACCTCGGGCGCAGCGTCCTTGAAGCCACTGCTGCCATGCGCGGTGGTGTAGCGATGGATCAGGTCGTCTTCGATGCAGCCGCCGGACACGCTGCCGACCACGCGGCCGTCGTTACGCAAGGCCATCATCGACCCTGTCGGGCGCGGCGAAGAGCCCCAGGTCCGCGCCACCGTGGCGAGCAACACTCGCTCGCCGGCGGCGAGCCAGTCCCGCGCGGTGCGCAGGACCAGCAAGTCGATGCTTTCCATCAAAGTTCCTCTAACGCATTTGCAGGATGATCGGGCTGCTGCTGGCCGGATCGGTGTGTTCACGCAGCTTGTTGACTGCCTGCGCTTCAGCGGCACCGCCCTGATTGCCCCAGGTGCTGCGCATGAAGGTCAGCACTTCGGCGATCTCTTGATCCGACAATTGCTCACGGAAGGCCGGCATGCGATAGGCGTCCGGCACTCCGGCGGCCACCACCCGCTGCGAACCGTTGAGGGTGATGTTGATCGCCGAAGCACTTTCCTTGGCCAGTGCCGAGGTGGCGCCGGCCAGCGGTGGCATCCATTCCGACTGCCCCTTGCCGTCGAGGCCGTGGCACGAGGCGCAGCGCGTGACGTAGGTATGAGCACCGGGCGCGTCCAGACGTTCCGTCGCCGAAACCGCTTGGTACTGCCAGGGTTGGCCGTCGCGCTGAGGGTCCCCCGGCAATGACTTGAGATAACGGGCAATCGCGGTCAGATCGTCATCGCTCATGAACTGCGTGGAGTTGTTGAACGCCTCGGTCATCGAGCCGTAAACCACCGCATGTCTGTTGCGCCCGGTCTTGAGGAACTGCACGATCTCCGGCTCGCTCCAGCGGCCCAGGCCGGTGTTGTGGTCATCCCGCAGGCTCGGCGCGTACCAGCCATCGAGCAAGGCGCCGGCGAGGAACGGCGTGGCGGATTCATCCAGGGCCTTCTCGTTGAATGCCAGACCGCGCGGCGTATGGCAACTGCCACAGTGTCCTGCGCCTTGAACGAGATAAGCGCCGCGATTCCACACTTCATCCTGCGACGCTTTGGCCACGTAAGGTTCGGTATCGGCAAACACACCGTTCCACAGCGCAATCGGCCAGCGCAGGTTCAACGGGAAAGGAATCGCGCTCGGGATATTCGCCTGCTTGACCGGTGCCACGCCTTTCATGAAAAACGCGTAAAGCGCCCGCACGTCGTCGTCACTGAGCTTGGCGTAGGACGGGTAGGGCATCGCCGGGTACAGACGGCGACTGTCGGGTGCCACGCCGTGGCGCACCGCACGGTCGAAGTCCGCCAGGCTGTAGCGACCGATGCCGGTTTCCGGCTCCGGGGTGATGTTGGTCGCGTGAATCGCGCCCAGAGGTGTGGCCATTTCCAGGCCGCCAGCGAACGGTGCGCCGCCCGGCACGCTGTGGCACGCGACGCAATCGCTGAGTCGGGCGACGTATTCGCCACGGGCCACCAGCGCCGGGTCGATATCGGCCACGGCGAGGGGTTGGTGTTCAAGCGGCGAGACAGGCTCGCGGGTGACATACCAGGCCAGCAGGCCTGCCGCGACCAGGCACGGCACTGCCAGCCAGCCAGCGGTTCTTGCGAATCGGCGGTTATTCATGGACGCTCCGGCGCTGATCAAGTGAAGGTGTGTCGGCTCATGGGCAGGCTGCGCACCCGTTGCCCGGTCAGCGTTGCCACCGCATTGGCGACAGCGGGCGCGACGGCGGGCAGCGGTGGTTCGCCGATGCCGCCCATTTTTTCCCCGCTCTCGACAACACGCACGTGGACCCGAGCCATCCGCGCAGGCGGCAGGATCGGATACAGGTCGTAGTTGCGCGCGCGCGGTTTGCCATCAATCCACACGGCTTCCTCCACCAGCGTCTGCGAGAGGCCCAGCGCCACGGCGCCATTGACCTGCGCTTCGACAATCGCCGGATTGACGATGCTGCCGGGGTCGATCGCCTGCCAGATGTCGTGCACCTTGACCTGACCGTTCTCGATGGAGACCTCGGCGATCACCGCCGTCTGGGTACCGAACGGCGACGCCATCGCCACGCCTCGGGCACGTTTGCTGCCGTCCGCCGCGGTAAACGGCCCACGCTTCCAGCCACCCGACAGCTCGCCCACTGCTTGCAGCAGCGTGGTCAGTCGACGGTTGTCGCGCAGCAGATGCAGGCGCAGTTCGAACGGGTCCTTGCCGCCCTTGTCAGCCAGTTCGTCAAGGAACGATTCATAGAAGAAGTCGTTGAGCGAATTGCCCACCGAACGCCAGTAACCGAGCATCGCCGGGCCTTTGGCGTAGATCTGCGCGATGCGCTTGTTGGGGATCGCGTAGGACTTGCCCGATAACCCTTCAAGCGCCGTCGGGTCGAGCTTTTCACCCTGTTTGCCGGCAAGCGCCTCGGTCGGACCTTCGGTGGCGCTGATCGCTTCGATCGCCAGCGGCCAGCCGTCGTTGTCCAGCGCGGCGCGGAAATTCACGGCGGCTACGGGACGCAGCACGTCGCGCAGGAACTCTTCCTCGCGGCTCCAGATCAGTTTGACCGGGCGGCCAACCGCCTTGGACAACTCGATCGCCTGCGGGTAGGGGCTGGCGGCGTCGTAGAGGAAATGCCGACCGAAGAAGCCCCCGAGCAATGGCGAATGCAAGGTAATCCGCGACGGGTCCAGCCCCGTGCGTTTGGCGATGTCCGCAAGGAACATGTCCGGCGCCTGATTCGGCAGCCAGACTTCCAGCGAACCATCGGGATTGAATCGGGCCAGCGCCGACGGCGGCTCCAACTGGCCGTGGTTCAGGTACTGGTTGTGGTAGGTGGCGTCGATCCGGGTCTTGGCACTTGCCAGAATTGCAGCCACGTCGCCTTCATTTTCATCATCCTTGGCCGGGCCTTTGTCGTCAGCCAGGCGCTTGAGCCAGGCATCGCTGGAAAAGTCAGCGGGCATCGAGCGTACTTTGCTGTCGGCCGTGGGTTCCCGCCAGTCGACCTGAATCGCCTCCACTGCACGTTTGGCGTGCCACCAGCGCTCGGCGACCACGGCCACGGCACCCGGCAGACGATGCACGGAATGCACGCCTTTCATCGCCTTGACCTGCTCTTCGTTACGCAAGTTGCCCACGGTCATCCCCAAACGTGGGGCATGTTGAACGGCGGCGTGGAGCATGTCGTCGACCTTCAGGTCGATGCTGTAGAGCGCCTTGCCCGTGGACTTGTCGTAGGCATCGACGCGCTTCACCGGTTTGCCGATCCAGCGGAACTGGCTCGGATCACGCAGCTGCACCGAGGCCGGATCGGGAACCGGCAGATCCATGGCGTGCTCGGCCAGTTCGCCGTAGGCCACCGAACGCCCGGACTTGGCGTGCACGACTTTGCCGGGTTCGGTGCTCAGTTCACCCACCGGCACCCCCAGTTGCTGCGCGCCGGCCTGCAGCAGCATGGCGCGGGCGAGGGCGCCGAGGCGGCGCATCACCGGGTAACTCATGCGCACCGACATGCTGCCGCCGGTGATGCGCATACCGTTTTCCATCACCACATAGGCTTCGCCGGGCGGCGCGGCTTCCACCAGGAAAGTCGCCGGGTCGGCATCCAGCTCTTCACCGACGATCTGCGCCATCGCGGTGAACGTACCTTGTCCGCCTTCCATGAACGGGCAGAGCAGGCGCACGCGGTTGTCCGGGCGGATTTCCAGAAACGCCGGGACTTGCGTGCCGCGCTCGGCAGTCGCGGCCGCCACGGCAGCTTGCACCCGAGTCGCACCCAGCGGCAGACCGAAGCCGAGCACCAGTGCGCCGACGGCGGTGCCGGCCAGGAAACGTCTGCGCGACACGTTGATCGGTTCGTGCAGAGCCAGTGCCGAGGCTTCCTGAGCAGGATCGATACGCACGTTCATCAGGCGTCTCCCTTGCCGGCCAGCTCATGCACGGCGGCATGGATGGCGTTGTACGTGCCGCAGCGGCACAGGTTGACCATCGCCGCTTCAATCTGCGCGTCACTCGGCTTGGGGTTATGCTTGAGCAGCGCCGTGGCGGCCATCACCTGTCCGGACTGGCAGTAACCACACTGGGCGACCTGCAGATCGACCCAGGTCGAGACCACTCGTTTGCCCACTTCATCGGCCTCGATCGCCTCAATGGTGGTGACCTCGCGGCCAACCACGCCGGCCACCGGCGTGACGCACGAGCGCACCACGTTGCCGTCCACCAGCACCGAGCAGGCGCCGCACTGCGCCAGTCCACAGCCGTATTTGGTGCCGGTCATGCCCAGGTCATCGCGGATCACCCACAGCAGGGGCGTATCGGCGTCGGCATCGACCTGATAGGTTTTCTGGTTGATTCGTAGTTCCATGGTTCACCCGCTCGATCATCGGTTGACGTGCATTTTTATAAGCGGTGACACGCGGCGTGGCGCCTCACCGGTAAAGCGTGTTCTTTTGCTCAACTGGTCGCGTTGCCCAGCGCTTCTGCGGCGTATGGCTCGCCCCGCAGCAGCGCCATGTCACGACTCGGTGCGGTGCCGTACAGGCGTGCGTATTCGCGGCTGAACTGCGAGGGACTCTCATAGCCGACCGCAAACGCCGCTCGCGAAACGTCCAGACGCTCCATCAACATCAGCCGGCGGGCTTCGTTCAATCGCAGCCACTTCTGGTACTGCAGCGGGCTCATGCCGGTGAGCTGGCGGAAGTGGTGGTGAAAGGTCGGTGTGCTCATCTGCACCCGCGCCGCCAGTTCATCGATGCGCAGCGCCGCGCTGTAGTTGACCTTGAGCCAGTCGATGGCTTTGGCGATGCGATAACCCTGACCATCGACGGCAGTGATCTGCCGCAGCCGCGCACCTTGATCGGTATGGAGCAGCCGATAGTGGATTTCCCGCAGCACCAACGGCGCCAGCAGCGGGATTGCCTCGGGCTCATCGAGCAGTGCCAGCAGGCGTTCGAGCGCGCCTTCCAGCGCGCACGACATGTCGCCAATGCCAGCGCCTGCACCCGTGGATGAATGCCGCTTGGCCGGCAGGCCAACCTTGGTGATGACCTCGGCGAGCATGCTCACATCCAGTTTCAGCACCAGCCCGACACAGGGCTGTTCGGGGCTGGCAACCAGCACTTCGGAGTTGGCGGGCAGATCCAGTGAGGTGACCAGAAACCGCGAAGGGTCATAGCTGTAACCCTCACCCCCGACCCACAAGCGCTTTTCCCCACGGCCCACCAGAATCAGGCTCGGCTCGATCATGCACACGGCCGGTGGCGCCGGCTGATCGCGACGAAACAGCGACAGCCCGGGTATGGCCGTGGGGAAGTCACCCGGCACGCTCACGCGCGGGTCAATGTTCAACGCCAAAGGTGATTCGTGGCGCAGCGGGGTAGTGATCATGTCGGGCAACTCCTGTTGATCGAACTCTAGTCCGCTGAACAGACGTTTCCTATACATCACCCTGCATCCTCAGAGGATCAGGCAAGCATTCAAGAGGAATGCACTAGGGCAGAGGTCAATCGACCGGGAGAATGTGTCAAACAATTACAGGAGAGCCGCGATTCGACAACGCGATCCTGGCACCGTGAAAAACAGTGCGTCCGGGCAATCGCCCGGACGCCTCTCGCAATACAGGTAGTTCCCATGACTTCCCTTTCTACAGAGCAACGCGGCTGGAGCGCCGTGCTGGCCATGTCGTTGGCCGCCTTCGCGCTGGTCGCTTCAGAATTCATGCCGGTCAGTCTGCTGACGCCGATTGCCGCCGAACTGCACATCAGCGAAGGCCAGGCCGGGCAGGGGATTTCCGTGTCCGGGGCGTTCGCCCTGATGACCAGCCTGGTGATTGCAGCGGTCGCTGCTCGCGTCGAGCGCAAGAAGCTGTTGCTGGGTCTGACCTTGCTGATGATCGTCTCGGGGACGGTGGTCGCGTTCGCGCCGGGCTACCCTTCGTTCATGTTCGGGCGGGCCTTGATCGGTATCGCCATCGGCGGTTTCTGGTCGTTGTCGGCGGCGACCGCGATGCGTCTGGTGCAGCCTGATCAAGTGTCTCGGGCACTGGCCATCGTCAACGGCGGTAACGCGCTGGCGACGGTGATTGCCGCTCCGGCGGGGAGTTTCCTCGGCGCGTTGATAGGCTGGCGCGGCGCATTCTTCTGTGTGGTTCCGGTCGCTGCGCTGGCGGCTGTGTGGCTACTGATCAGCCTGCCGTCCTTCAAGCTCGAGCGTCAGGCCGGTAGCGGCAATGCCCTGCGGCTGATGAAGCAATGGCCGGTCGCCTTGGGGATGGTCGCCGTCAGCGTATTTTTCATGGGGCAGTTCATGCTGTTCACTTACCTGCGGCCCTTTCTGGAGGTCGTCACCGGGGTCAGCGTTGCAACCCTGTCGTTGATGCTGCTGGGGCTGGGGCTTGCGGGTTTCATCGGGACCTTTGTGATTGAACGATTCATCGCTGAAGGCCTGTACCGCACGCTGACGGTTATTCCGCTGATCATGGCGGTGATTGCGCTGGCCCTTGTGAACTTCGGCGCATCGCCGTTGCTCAGCGCAGTGCTGCTCGGACTGTGGGGGCTGGTCGCCACGGCGGCTCCCGTTGGCTGGTGGACATGGCTGGCGCAGACGCTCCCGGAGGATGCCGAAGCCGGGGGCGGCTTGCTCGTGGCCATTGTTCAACTGGCTATCGCCGCCGGGGCCATTGTCGGTGGCCTGGCATTTGATCTGAGCGGCTATAAAGCCACCTTCGAGCTGAGCGCTGCGGTGTTGGTGGTTGCGTCGGTGCTCGCGTGGTTAGCGGGGCGCAGTGCAGTTGAGGTTCATCTTGTCGAGTCGAACGTGACCGGTTGAGAGAAGTGAGAGAGTGATTGTGGAGTTGGCAGCTCAGCTCCAGCAACGGACTTGTCAATGACACCAAGTGTCATATAGTCTTTCGCGCATCACTCATCCGGCTCCTCACCAAGGATTTCCAATGAACGTTCATTTCGTGGTTCACGAAGCATTCGAATCGCCCGGCGCCTATGAAACCTGGGTTCGCGAACGTGGCCATGAAGCGAGCTATTCGCGGGTTCATGCGTTTGACGCGTTGCCTGCGAGTGTGGAGAACATCGACCTGCTGGTGGTGTTGGGCGGTCCGCAATCGCCGGCGACGAGCAAAGAGCAATGCCCGCATTTCGATGCGGCCGCCGAGTGCGATCTGATCGTCAGAGCGATCAACGCGAACAAGGCAGTGGTCGGCGTTTGCCTGGGTGCGCAATTGCTCGGCGAAGCGCTGGGCGCCACACATGGCCATAGTCCGGAAAAGGAGATCGGCAATTTTCCGATCACCTTGACGGAGGCGGGCAAGAGCAACGCCAAGGTTGCGCACTTCGGCGATAAGCTCGAAGTCGGGCATTGGCACAACGATATGCCGGGGCTGACGGCGCAGGCGAAGATCCTTGCCGCCAGTGAGGGCTGCCCGCGTCAGATTGTCGAGTACAGCGATCTGGTCTACGGCTTCCAGTGCCATATGGAGTTCACGCCGGAGGTCGTGGAGCGCTTGATTGCCGCGTCCGGCGACGAGTTGGCGGCGGCGGTGGATCGGCGTTTCGTTCAGCAGCCGGCGATGCTACGAACCCATGCTTATGAGCAGATGAACCTGAAACTGTTCGAGTTCCTCGACAAGCTGGTTGCGCAGTATCAGCAGCAGCGCAAGGGCTAGGAATACCTAGCCAGACGATTACGCCAGTTGCCACCGTGAGTGCGTTGGCATTCCTCTTCGGAGTCGAAACGCACGTTGCGGTCTGAAACAGGCACATCGATGTTGGCCTCATGCAGAGCAGCGGCCGTCAGTTCCTGGATGCGTGCCTTGGCGTCAGTCAGGGCGAGATTTTTGTCGGCTTCGGTTTCGAACACCCAGATGACTTTCAGGGTTTGAGCCAACGCGTTCAGGTCAGCGGTGTGGGTGAGCCAGGTGAAGCCTTTGATTTCGCCTTTTGCGGTCTCACACGCGTCAGTGAGCGTGGCAATCAAGCGCCGCTCGATTTGCGCCAGTTCACGTTTTCCAGGGGGCATTGCAGATCCTTCAGTGACAGTGGTGGTGTGGAGATGGGTTTATCCGGTGGGTCTTGCGAAACAGGGCATTGCGCGTCGCGCACTCATGTTGCTGTGGGAGCGGGCTTGCTCGCGAAAGCGGTAGGTCTGTGATGTGAGTGTTGACTGACCCGGCGCCTTCGCGAGCAAGCCCGCTTCCACAAAGATTGCTGCGATCCCGGATTCCCAAGTCCAGCACAAGTCCCACTGTAATTGCTGGGGCTCTCAAATCCTCATGTCCAACCCGAACCCCTGTGGGAGCGGGCTTGCTCGCGAAAGCGGTAGGTCTGTGATGCCAGTGCTGACTGAGCCGGCGCCTTCGCGAGCAGGCCCGCTCCCACAAAGATTGCTGTGATCCCGGATCCCCAAGTCCAGCACAAGTCCCACTGTAATTGCTGGGGCTCTCAAATCCTCATGTCCAACCCGAACCCCTGTGGGAGCGCGGCGTCAATCCAGATCGCTGGCCTGATGCCGTTCAGGAACTTGGCTGGCCTCGTCACCCCAGGTGCGATTGACGCGCTGGCCACGGATCACCGCAGGGCGTTGGGCGATTTCTTCTGCCCAGCGCTGCAAGTGCGTGTAATCCTGTGCCGATAGAAATTCAGCCGCCGAATACACGTTATTGCGCACCAGTTGCCCGTACCACGGCCAGACCGCGATGTCGGCGATGGTGTAGCTGTCGCCGGCCAGGTAGCGGCTCTCGCCAAGGCGCCGGTCAAGCACATCAAGCTGACGCTTGGCTTCCATGGTGAAGCGGTTGATCGGGTATTCGAGCTTCTCCGGCGCATACGCATAGAAGTGCCCGAAGCCGCCGCCCAGATAAGGCGCCGCGCCCATTTGCCAGAACAGCCAGTTCAGGGTTTCCGTGCGACCGGCGGGATCTTTCGGCAGGAAGGCGCCGAATTTTTCCGCCAGATACAGCAGGATCGAACCGGACTCGAACACCCGAATCGGTGGCTGCGCGCTGCGGTCGAGCAGCGCGGGAATCTTCGAGTTCGGGTTGATCTCAACGAAGCCACTGGAGAACTGATCCCCCTCGTTGATGCGGATCAGCCACGCGTCGTACTCGGCCTCGGTATGCCCCAGTGCGAGCAATTCCTCCAGGAGGATGGTCACCTTCACGCCGTTGGGCGTCGCCAGCGAATACAGCTGCAGCGGATGCTTGCCCACCGGCAACGTCTTTTCATGGGTCGGCCCGGCAATCGGGCGGTTGATGTTGGCGAACTGGCCGCCGGACGGCGCTTCGTGTTTCCAGACCTTGGGCGGTACGTAGGGCGCTTTACTCATGAAATGGGCCTCATCGTGGGTTTGCCGAGGGATACCTCGACAGGTATCAGACTCGACAGCATAAACGCTCTACCTCAGGACTGTGCAACCCCGGGAATCATCAAACACGCCGCCAGACCAATCAGTGCCGTACCAATCACCTTGTCGATGAGCCGCTGTTTTTCCAGCATCCGGCGACGTAATCGATCCGTTGAGAAAAACAGTGCAACCAGGCTGAACCACGCCCAGTGCGTGAACGACATGAACAAGCCATAGGCGAAGTTTGCTGTCAGGGAACTGCCTGGCTCCACCACCTGGCTGTACGCCGCCACCACGAACAGCATGGTTTTCGGATTCAGTGCATTGGTCAGAAAACCTGAGCAGAACACTTTCCAGGCGCGGGGTGCCGAAGCGCTCGCATCGGCAAATATCAGCACCGATTTATTGGTAAAGGATTTGATGCCCAGATAGACCAGGTAACCGGCACCCAGCAGCTTCATCATCCAGAACAGTACCGGCGATTGAGTAATGATCAGCGCCACCCCGAACACGGTGTAGAACACATGAACCTGCACGCCGCAGGCAATGCCCAGCGCAGCCAGCAAACCACTGCGCCGGCCATAGGCGTAACTGTTGCGGGTGACCATGGCAAAGTCCGGCCCTGGACTGATCACGGCCAGGATGGTGATCGCGATTACCAAAAACAACTCGTTCATTCCTGCTCTCTCCATGACGATATTTGCGCTACTCGAATTCACAGATGTCGAGCTTCGATCTGCCCAATGACCAACAGTCATTGATGCGAATCTGCTCCAGCGTCTGCGAGCGGCGCCATGATGGAGAAGTGTCTTCGGCAAAAAAAACGATTTATAGTCGCGAAAATCTGTGAGAAATCATCGCCTATATGAACCTTCCTCCATTGGCTGCCTTTCGCTTCTTCAATACCGCCGCCCAGACCCAGAGTTTTGTAAAAGCTGCCGAGCTGCTGCACGTTACTCATGGTGCGGTCAGCCGCCAGGTGCGCTTGCTGGAGGAGGCGATCGGCGTGGAATTGTTCGAGCGGCGCAATCGGGCGATCTTTCTCAACCACGCCGGGCGCTTGCTGTTCAATGTCACCGCGCCGATGTTCGAGCAGTTGGAAAGCGCTGTTTATCGTCTGCAACGCGAAGTCCACGATGACGTACTGGTGGTGTCCTGCGAGCCAACCATCGCCATGAAGTGGTTGATCCCGCGTTTGCCTGACTTCCACAGCGCGCATCCACAGTTGCAGGTGCAATTGCTGACGGCCGGCGGGCCCATCGACTTCGCCCGTTCAGGGGTGGATCTGGCGATCCGGCGCGACGATTTTCATTGGGACGAGACCGTGCATGGGGTGACCCTTTGTGAGGAGTGGATCGGCCCGGTCTGCGTGCCGTCCAGTCGTCCTGCAAGCGATCATTTGCGCGGTGCCTGCATGCTGCGCAGCAAGACGCGCCCACAGGCGTGGGATAACTGGCTTCGACTGGCCGACATGATCACTGTGCAGGTCAGTCGGGTCGACTACGAACACTTCTATCTGTGCATTCAAGCGGCGTTAGCGGGGCAAGGGATCGCCATGGCGTCGTTTCTGATGGTTCAGGACGAGCTCAAATCCGGCCAATTGATCGTGCCATTCGGCTTCATTCGCGACGGCTCGAGTTATTGCCTGTTATCGCCGCAACCCTTTGAGCAGAGCACCAATGCCATGGTTTTCCGCGAGTGGATCACCCAGCAGATGAGCGCCTGTAGCTGGCAGTTTCAAGGGGCTGATGATTCGCCCGGCGCTATTTAGTGATGCTGCCCTGACGCAGGTCCGCGCAAAAAATATCCACGCTGCCATCGGTCGCCGCCGTGCGCACTACCACGGAGTAATCGCCGGACAGCAACGGCGACAGGGCCACCGGCGCGCTCCGGGAAAACGTCCAGCCACGAATCGCCTGTCGTTCGGTATTGACCCTGTCGTTCAACGCATAGGCCACCGCTCCGGGTTGCTGGCAACTGCCCTTGTTGATGAAGGCATAAAGGCGCAAGGGCAGTGAGGTACCGCTCGGCGCGCCGCTGATGAAGAAATTGAAATTGGTCCGCTGGCCCCAGTCGGCCAACGTGACATTGCCGATCTGCCCGGTGTTCTGCCGGGTGGCGGTCAGCGGGAGGTACACGCTGGAGCCAGCTGACCCGGCGCAACCGGCGAGGCTGGTCGTCATCAATAACACCGCAAACGGGGTTGTGAGCTGCATTGCCGATCTCCTGTGGTGGGGAGTTGCAATGTTCCAGTTAAGCAGATCGACGCGGCGGCAGGAAACGAGACTCTGATCGACGGTTCAACGCTCGCGATGTGGCCAGTGATCTTGAATTTCATACCATGACGCTTTGGATGTCACCTCGACATGCTGCTGTTTACCGGGGGTGAAAGCGGTATCCAGTGTTCCCAGTGCTATCGAGATCCACTCCGAGAACTCGCCTTGAATGCGTGACCAGAACAACGAAGCGCCGCAGTGAGAGCAGAATTGGCGCAACACTGCTTCAGAGGATGGATAAGACTTGATGTCTTCGGTGCCCTCCAACAATTCAAGGTCCTTACGCAGCACGCTGCCATAGCTGGCAAATGCGGCTCCATGGCTTTTGCGACACTGCGTGCAGTGGCAGTGAGAAACCGCTTTTGGATTTGAGTTGATCTGGTATTTGACGGCACCGCAAAGGCAACTGCCTCGCAAGTTCCGAGAAGAGGTTTTTAGCGATTCCGGATCGAATGACGTGTTGGCAATCTTGCTGACCTCAGGTTCCAACTGCCATTGGTCACAGCGGTTGGTAATCTGGCGTAGAACCCATTCCTGCGGGCCAGTCCAGGAAAGCTCGATATAATTTCCTGCAAGCTCTCCGTTGGTGATCAGCAAACCTGCTTCCTCCGCAGGACCCGGGCACATGCCTCCGACAGCAAAAGGTACACGCGCAAGCATTAGTGCGTTGAGCAGGCGTATCAGTTCGACGTGTGAAGTGAACGCCATGTGGATTTTTCCGGCCGCAGCGCCGGCGAAAACCAGATTGCCGGTCATCGAATCAGTCGAGTTGATCGATGCCAGATATAAGGGGGGCTGACCATAGCCTTTTGCGTAGCGAGGAGTGTTCACTGCAAATCCTTTTCAGTGGGCGCGTGAAACGACGGAGCCAAAGCATCTTCGATCGGCCAGCGCCTCTTCAAGTGTTCCGTCAAATAATCCATGAAGGCTCTGACCTTTGGCGTCATCGCCGCTCGCTCCTGCACGCAGGCGTAGATGTCCATCGGTTCGACATAAGCGTGAGCGTCCCCCTGGAGATTTTCAAACAGTGGCACCAGTTGACCGCTCTCAAGATAAGGCGCGGCGACGAATTCGGCCAGGCGCGTAACGCCTGCGCCGTTGACTGCCATTTGCGTCAGAACATCGATGTCGTCGCTGATGGCGGTGGCGTTGATCGGGGCGTCGTAGTGCTCGCCGTTGCGGAGGAAACCCCAGCGCAGAAAACGCCCGTCCAATGGATAACGGAACGCCAGACAGGCGTGGTGTTGCAGGTCTTGCGGTGATTGCGGCACGCCGGCGCGTTCGAGGTAGGCGGGGGCGGCGCAGAAGATGAACGGCAGGGAAACAATCCGGCGCGCGACGATGCCGTCTTCCAGTTGCGGCTTGATCCGCAGGCTCAGGTCGATGCCGTCCTGGATGTGATTGATCTTGCCGTTGGTGGTCGACAGCTCGACCAGCAGGCGCGGATGCAGCGCGGCGAAACTGGCGAGCAACGGCGCCAGGACGTGGCGACCGAATGCGCTGGTGGAGGCGATGCTCAAACGCCCTTGCAGTTCGCTTTCATCGCTGACGATCGCACTTTGCGCCGACTCCAGATCAGCCGCGATGCGTCTGACCTTTTCGTAATACAGCGCACCATTTTCGGTGAGGGCCATGCGGCGGGTGGTGCGTTGCAGCAGTCGAACACCGAGGTGCGTTTCGAGGCGATTGAGGGTCTGGCTCACCGCGGCCGCACTGACACCCAGCGTCTTGGCGGCGCCGACGATGGAGCCGGCTTCGACCACTTTGATAAAACTGGCAATCGCCGCCAACAGATTCATCCGTGTCCCGCCGCGTGGGTTTGATTCGTAAGTTGTGCTTTATAAAGTACCTGTGGCGGGCCGTCTAGTTGCGCGCAGGGGGGCTTTGCTAAGGTGCCGACTCCCTGTCAATGGATGGAAAAGCCCTATGAATCAAAGAACCACCACCGATGCCTTGTATCTCAGCCGGCGCAAGCTGTCGCCGCGGGCGACACCCTATGTGTTTGCGTTGTACATGGCGACGATCATGGCGTTCCTGATGTCGCTGGTGATCACCGCCGCCAATTCCGGGATTGATAACGACTACCTGAGTAATGCGTTGCACGCTTACAAGCTGGCAATGCCGGTGGCCTTTCTGTGCATCCTCGTGGTGCGGCCGATTGTGATCAAACTGGTGGCGATGACGGTGCATCCGCATCGTTGATGCGTGCCTCAGAAAAACTCGTCGAGCAACTGATAGAAAGCGATTTTTCGTAGATCCGGTTGCACCCCATAAGCCTCGAAAAATGCCGGCACCCATTGCTCGCCGAGGTTGTAGGCGATGCTGTGGGCTGTCAGTGCAAGGTCCTGGAAACGGTCGGAAACGCCCAGCCGCCCGCAGTCGACGAAACCGCTGAAGCGACCGTGGTCGGCGAGCAGGTTGGGCAGGCACGCGTCGCCGTGAGTCACCACCAGGTCTTCGCTGTCCGGGCGCGCGGCCAGCATCTGCTCGAACAGCGCTTCGGCGCTTTGGCCGAGGCGCGAGTCGTCGAAATCCTCTTCGTCGATCAAACCGGCCAACAAGTGCTCGCGGGCAAGGGCGATTTTCGCGTCGAGGCGATGATCGAATGGGCAGTCTTCAATGTCGATTGCATGCAGCGTGCGCAAGGCATTCGCCGCCAGCGAGACGATTTGCTGCGGCGTGAGATGTTCGCTGCTGGCGAGGTCGCGTCCCGGTACAGCGGTCATCAGCAACCAGAAGCGCTCGCTTTCTTCGACGCTGTCGAGCACGCGCGCCGCTGGCAGATCCTGCTCCGCCAGCCATCGCAGGCGCTGCACTTCGCCAGGCAATTCGGAGAAGCTGATTCGCGGCTCTGATTTGACGAACAGCGGCGCTGATCCGGCGGGCGTCAGGCGGAACACATCGGCGCGGGATTCGCCGATGGTTTGCTGTTCGTAGCGGGTGTCAGCGAAACGCTGGCGCCATGTCTGTGGCAGATCCATTTTCATTCGTCCCTTGTGACAGTGGGCGCCAGTGCGCCTTCAAGAATTCGATAAACACTTTGACCTTGCGCGTGTTGCGCCGGTGGGCCAGATACAACACGTAAATCCACGGGCCGAATGCACTGGGCTCGCGCCAGTATTCGGGCATCACTTCCACCAGTTCGCCGCTAGCCAGATACGGCGCGGCGCTCCATTGCGGCAGAAACTGCAGGCCCTGGCCCTTCAGCAGGCAGGCCAGCAGGAAGTCGTAGTTGTCGCTGGCCACGCGTGGACTCGGCTGGGTCAGGCGAATCCTCCGGTCACCTTGCTTGACCCACCAGAAATGCCGGTTGAGCAGCGGGTGACGAAAGATCAGCCAGTCGTGCTGCTGATAGTTGTCCAGTGACACCTCTTGACCCTTGCGCGCCAGGTACGTCGGGCTGGCGCACAGCACCACCCGATTCTCGACGATGGGTTGGGCGATCACACCCGGCAGATCGATCGGGCCGTCACGCAGCGCCAGATCGTAACCGCCATCCACCGGATCGTCATAGCTGTCACTCAAGTCGACTTCCAGATGCACCTGTGGGTGGGCGTCGAGAAAGCGGCAGCAGACGTCGTTGAGAAACGCCGGGGCGAAGGAGGGCGGGGCGGTGATGCGCAAGCCGCCGCTCAATTCGTGCCTGAGCTGTTCGACACCCTCGCAGGCCAGTTGCAGTTGCATCAGCGCCTGCCGCGCGCCATCCAGATAAATCCGTCCGGCCTCGGTCAACGCCATGCGTCTGGTCGTCCGGTCGAACAGCCGCGTGCCGAGCTCTTCTTCCAGTTGCGCCACGGCTTTGGTCAGGGCCGACGGAGTCTTGCCGAGCACCTCGGCGGCGCGGCTGAAATTGCCGTGTTCGGCGGTGGCGACGAACATCGTCAGGGCACTCATCTTGTCCATTGATCTATTCCTGCTGGGCACAGAAGTTGTGCGCGAGGTGGCATTCAGTTATCGCCAAGGCTTGGATAGGCTTGCTCGCAGCCTAACAAAAATAACGAGAAGCCTCATGAAGCAGCTACTGATCCTGATGGTGTCATCGGCACTGGCCTGTGCCTCACTGGAAAGTCTGGCGTCCGCCGATCTGATCCTGCACGACGCCAAGGTCTACACCGCCGAACCCGGCCAGCCCTTGCAGCAAGCGGTCGCGGTGGAGAACGGCAAGATCCTCGCCGTGGGCACGGATGCGCAGGTGATGCGCCTGAAGACGCTGGCCACGCAAGTGATCGACCTGCACGGCAAAGTGCTGATGCCGGGCTTCATCGACTCGCATTCCCACACGATCAAGGGCGGTCTGCAGATGTTGCAGGCCAACCTCGACGGGCAACTGTTGCCGCTTGATCAACTGGAACAACGCCTGCGCCAATGGCGTCAGGACGGCAAGGCGCAGCGTGGGGATTTCCTCAGTGTAGGCGGGTTGCCGTCGACCTACTGGAGCGATATCGCCGCCCTCGAGCAGCGTTTCAATCAGGGCGAATGGGCGAACCAGCCGATCCTCCTGCTGGGCTGGGATCTGCACACCGGCTGGGCCAATCGGGCGATGCTTGAACGCGCCGGCGTCACGGCAGAGAAAGTTAAAACGCTCAAGG
The DNA here is from genome assembly GCF_057799175.1 of Pseudomonas sp. 14P5.3.2. Taxonomy (NCBI): domain Bacteria; kingdom Pseudomonadati; phylum Pseudomonadota; class Gammaproteobacteria; order Pseudomonadales; family Pseudomonadaceae; genus Pseudomonas; species Pseudomonas sp. 14P5.3.2. Next base: position 59,710 of record NZ_JBYOKU010000006.1, read on the forward strand.
GCGAAGAGCAGGCAACCATCGGCCATCACTCCGACGGCAGCCCGGATGGCTTCCTCGTCGATGCCGGACTGTACCCGGTGCAGGCCTTGCTGCCGCCGCCGACCGCTGACACCTTACTGGCCGCTGGGCGCGCGGCGTTGAACTACTACAAGAGCCTGGGGATCACCGGATGGATGGACCCGCTCGCCAACGAAGTCCCGGGCAGTGACGTTACCAACAACTCGCTCGGTGTGTTGCCGACCTATAAAAAACTCTCGGAAAACGGCGAACTTACCGCCCACGTCGCGGCTCTGTTGATGGCGGATTCCAAGGCCAGACCGGCCGACCTCGATGAGCTGGACAAGGTGCGCCAACAGTTCCTCGGAGTCAGCAATCTGACCTTGCCGGGGATCAAGATTTTCGCTGACGGCGTGGCCGAAGTGCCGGCGCAAAGCGCGGCGATGCTCGAGCCGTACCGCAACTCGAAAAAGACCGGTGAGCTGCTGATCGACCCGGCGCACTTCGGCGAGCTGGTCAGCGCTGCCGATGCCCGTGGCTGGCTGGTGCACATCCACGCCATCGGTGACCGCGCGGTGCGTGAGTCGCTTAACGGCATCGAGCAGGCGCGCAAGGATCGTCAGAGTGGCATCGCCCATTCGATTACTCACCTGCAAATGGTCAACCCCAAGGAGTTCGCTCGTTTCAAGGCGCTGAATGTCATCGCCTCGATGCAGATGTTCTGGGCTGCCGCCGATGAGTCGAGCATGGACCTGGTCAAGCCTTACGTCAGCGCGATGGCCTTCATGTACACCTATCCGGCGCGCTCGCTGTTGAAGAACGGCGCGACCATCGCCGGTGCCAGCGACTGGCCGATCACCACCCCGGAGCCGTGGAAGGCGATCTATCAGGCCGTCAGCCGTAAAGGCCCGAAAGGCGTGCTCAACGCCGCCGAAGACATCGACCGTCAGGTCATGTTCCAGGCCTACACCCTCAACGCGGCCAAGGTGCTGCGCCTTGAAGACCAGATCGGTTCGCTCAAGCCCGGCAAGCAGGCCGACATGATCGTCCTCGACCGCGATGTGTTCACGGTCGAGCCCGCCGCTCTGCGCGACACCCAGGTGCTCACCACCTGGTTCGCCGGTCGCGAAATCTACCGCCGTAAACCGTGACGGCAGACCTTCAAAACGACAACAAGGAAATCTTTTCGTGAATGTTCATTGCTTCGTCACCGACACCCGCAATCCACAGATTCGCGGGCATCAGATTGGCACCACCTGGGCCGCGCAGATCCGCCAGACGGTGGCGCTCTATCTGGATTTCTTCAATCAGGTCGGTGTTCCCCTGGCACAGGTGCAGGCCATCGGTGAAGCCAGTCTGCAAACCCTCCAAGGCTGGTGCCCGAGCCTCGCCGAAGAGCTCGTCGCCACTGCTGAAGGTGCCGGGGTGCCGCTTTGGCAGCTCGCCAGTCTGAATGCTCGTACCGAGATTCTCGCCGTGATGCCGGCGTCCACCGAAGGCGAGTGCTCGACCGCCGTGTTCGCCCCCAACGGCGCATTGCCGCCGCGCAGCATCCAGACCTGGGACTGGCACGATTCGCTGGTGCCCAACGGGCTGATTCTGCAACTGACTACGGCCGCAGGCATGACGGTCAAACTGTTCACCGAGTTCGGCATGCTCGGCAAGATCGGCGTCAACAGCGCCGGGCTGGGCTTGCACTTCAACATCCTGCATCACGCCAGCGACAATGGATCTGCCGGGGTGCCGGTGCATGCGATTGCCCGGCGCATCCTTGAAGAAGCCAGCAGCGTTGACGAAGCGATTGCGCTGGCGCGTTCAGCGCGGGTCAGCGCCTCCACGGTGCTGACCGTGTTCTCCCGCGAGGACTCAAGCCCGCGTGCGGTGAGCATTGAAATGTCGCCAGCATTCACTGCAGTGGTGCGGCCCGATGCCGAGGGCTGGATCACCCACACCAACCATTTCCTCGATCCCGAACTGAGCCTCGGCGAGCGCACACCGGATGCCTCGACGACGTACGCGCGTTTCGATCACGTCAACGCGGCGCTGCAAAACATGGCCAGTGGCAACCTGAGCCATCGGGCAGACGCCATGTGCGGCGAGGCGGGTGAAGACGCGCCGATCTGCTTCCACCCTGATCTGAGCATGCCGGCGACCGAACGCTGGGAAACTCTGCTGACCATCGGCATCGACACCGAGAACAGCGTCCTCGAATACGCCGCCGGCAACCCCAAACAGCTCGCCCGAAACGGCTATCTGCGTTTCTGAATCGCGGCCTCCAATAAAAACAAAACGAGCAATGCACATGGCTACCGAGATTGATCGCAAGAGCGGTTCCCCGTCAGCGCTGAGGACGTTTTTCGTCTCCGGCATGGGCACCGCCCTGGAGTTCTATGACTTCGTGATATACGGCACCGCCGCCGCGCTGGTGTTTCCCCAAGTGTTTTTTCCGCAGATGGCTCCGCTGACCGCGACGCTGGTGGCGTTCGGAGCCTTTGGCGCCGGGTTCTTCGCCCGGCCCCTTGGCGGCATGGTGTTCGGGCATTACGGTGACAAACTCGGCCGGCAGAAAATGCTGGTGATCACGCTGCTGTTGATGGGCCTGAGCACGCTGTTGATCGGGTGCCTGCCGGGCTATGCAACCCTTGGTGCGGGCGCGCCGGTGTTGCTGGTGGTGCTCAGACTGGTGCAGGGTTTCGCCGCCGGTGGCGAGTGGGGCGGTGCGGCGCTGTTCGGCATCGAGTCGGCGCCGCCCGGGCGACGTGGGCTGTGGGGCAGTTTCACCAGCATGGGCATCGGTATCGGCGGGATTCTCGGTGCCGGGGTGTTCGCGATTGTCAGTGTCGCATCACACGATGACCTGGCCGGATTTGCCTGGCGCATTCCATTCTGGCTCGGTGGCGTGCTGGTGCTGATCGGTCTGTATGCGCGCCTGCACAAACCGCTTGAACAACCCGCCGAACCGCAGGCCCACGTGCGCATGCCGCTGCTTGAAGCGCTGCGTGCGCGGCCCAGAGCCATGCTGTTGTGCACCGGCATCGCTTTCGGCTACGTGACCATCGCCTACATCGGCAGCACGTTCTTTCTGTCGTATGCCACTCAATTGGGCTATGGCAGTACCGATGCGCTGGTATTCGACTTGTCGCTGTCGATCGCCATCGTGATCACCGCGCCGTTGTTTGCCTTGCTGTCCGACCGGATCGGCCGCCGCCAGGTGATGATCCTCGGCGCGCTGATCATGGCTCTCGGCTTCTTTGCGTTTTTCCCGCTGGTCGGCCTCAAGAGTCTGCTGATTTCTACCGCTGCCTACATCGCCATCGGTGCGTTCATGGGCGCGACGCAGGGGCCTATTCCGGCGTTTCTGGCTGAACAGTTTCCGCGGCACATGCGCTATTCGGGAATGTCGGCGGCGTATCAGATCGGTGCGGCGCTGGGCGGCGGGACCGCTTCCAGTGCAGCGACGGCGATCTTGATCGCGAACAACCACAACGCCTTCGGGGTGGCGGTTTACGGCGCGATCGCGCTGGGTATCGTGGCGCTATGCTCGTTTCTTCTGAAGGAGACGGCGCACCTGAGCCTTGCCCAAATCGATGAGGCCGAGTGGGCGCAGGCTGTACCCGTCGCCACTGGCTAATGGCAAAAACAATCGAAACTTCGCGCTCTTCCCGGCTGTCCAGACCCTTGTACTTCCCGGCGGATGTTTCGCCGGGAAGGCTTCATGCATCGGTGACAGGCGAGGAACGAGATGACGACGACAGTGGGAGATTTTCTGGTTGAGCGGCTCAGCCAATGGGGCGTCACACGGATTTTTGGTTATCCGGGAGACGGCATCAATGGCGTGTTCGGCGCGCTCGCCCGAGCCAATGGCAAGATCGAATTCGTTCAGGCCCGGCACGAAGAAATGGCCGCGTTCATGGCTTCGGCCCACGCCAAGTTCACCGGCGAATTAGGTGTGTGCATTGCCACTTCAGGCCCCGGCGCTACGCACTTGATTACCGGGCTGTACGACGCCCGCATGGATCACCAACCGGTGCTGGCGATTGTTGGTCAGCAGGCGCGTACCGCACTCGGCAGCCATTACCAACAGGAGCTGGACCTGGTCTCGATGTTCAAGGATGTGGCCGGGGCTTTTGTGCAGCAGGCGTCGGCGCCGTCGCAAGTACGACATTTGCTCGACCGCGCCGTGCGCACAGCGGTTGGCGAGCGGCGGGTGACAGCGATCATCCTGCCCAATGATTTGCAGGATCTTGAATACGAGTCACCGGCGCGGGCGCATGGCACCGCGCACTCTGGCGTCGGTTACACCAAGCCGAAAGTGCTGCCCTACGAGGCGGATCTGCAGCGCGCCGCCGACGTTCTGAACAGCGGTGAAAAGGTTGCGATTCTGGTCGGCGCTGGCGCGTTGCAGGCGACGGATGAAGTGATCGCCATCGCGGAAAAACTCGGTGCTGGCGTCGCCAAGGCGTTGCTCGGCAAGGCTGCGCTGCCGGACGATTTGCCGTGGGTCACCGGCAGCATTGGTCTGCTGGGCACCGAACCGAGCTACAAGATGATGAATGAATGCGACACCTTGCTGATGATTGGCTCGGGTTTCCCCTATGCCGAATTTCTGCCCAAGGAAGGTCAGGCGCGCGGCGTGCAGATCGACCTGCAACCCGACATGCTCAGCCTACGTTATCCGATGGAGGTCAATCTGGTTGGCGACTCCGCCGAAACCCTTGCCGCGTTGCTGCCGTTGCTCGAACAGAAGACCTCGCGCAAGTGGCGCAAAAAGATCGAAGGCTGGCGCGGCAGCTGGGAAAAGACCCTGGAAAAGCGTGCCATGGCCAAAGCCGCACCGATCAATCCACAGCGGGTGGTGTATGAACTGTCACCGCGCCTGCCGGATCAGGCAATCATCACCAGCGATTCGGGCTCCTGCGCCAACTGGTACGCCCGTGACCTGAAAATCCGCCGGGGCATGCAGTGTTCGCTGTCCGGCGGACTGGCTTCGATGGGGGCTGCCGTGCCGTACGCGATTGCCGCCAAGTTCGCCCATCCCGAGCGCGCGGTGATTGCCCTGGTGGGGGATGGCGCGATGCAGATGAACAACATGGCCGAGCTGATCACCGTCGCCAAATACTGGCGCCAGTGGGACAGTCCGAAGTGGATCTGCGCGGTTTTCAACAACGAGGATCTGAATCAGGTCACTTGGGAGCAACGGGTGATGGAGGGCGATCCGAAGTTCGAAGCCTCGCAAAGCATCCCCGACGTGCCGTATCACCTGTTCGCCATTTCCATCGGCCTGAAAGGGATTTTTGTTGACCGCGAAGAGGACATTGCCGCCGCCTGGGAGCAGGCATTGGCTTCGGAGGTGCCGGTGCTGATCGAGTTCAAGACCGATCCCAACGTACCGCCGTTGCCGCCGCACATCACGCTCCAACAGGCGAAGAAATTTGCCACGACCCTGCTCAAGGGCGACCCGGACGAGGCGGGCGTGATCGTGCAAGCCGCCAAGCAGGTGCTGGCCAGCGTCCTCCCCGGCAAAAAATAACCGCATAGGAGCTTCGCCGTGCCCCAAATCTGTGAACGCCGCTGAAACCTGTGGGAGCGGGCTTGCTCGCGAAGGCGGTGTGTCAGGTGCAGAAGTTGTGGATGTGTCGACGCCTTCGCTGGCAAGCCAGCTCCCACAGGTGTTTCGTCGTCCCCCAAATTTGTGAACGCCGCCGAAACTGTGGGAGCGGGCTTGCTCGCGAAGGCGCTGTGTCAGGTGCAGAAGTTGTGGATGTGTCGACGCCTTCGCTGGCAAGCCAGCTCCCACAGGTGTTTCGTCGTACCCCCAATCTGTGAACGCCGCCGAAATTGTGGGAGCGGGCTTGCTCGCGAAGGGGGTGTGTCAGGCGCAGCGATTGTGGATGTGTCGACGCCTTCGCTGGCAAGCCAGCTCCCACAGGTATTTCGTCGTATCCCAAGTTTGTGAACGAAGACCGTGGAGATTTTCATGCGTGAAGCGGCGAAGGTGTTTTTTTGATGTTCATCGGTTGCGCAGGCTGGAGTCTGGGGCGTGAGTATTGGCCGCAGTTTCCGGCCGAGGGCACGCATCTGCAGCGGTATGCGGCACGGTTCGACTGCGTGGAAATCAACAGTTCGTTCTATCGCCCGCATCGGCGCGAGACGTATGCACGCTGGGCGGATTCGGTGCCGCCGGGCTTTCGCTTTTCAGTGAAGGTGCCGAAGCAGATCACCCATCAATTGCGTTTGCAGAACTGTGATCAGGCGCTGGATGAGTTTCTCGGGCAGTGCGAGGGTTTGGCCGACCGATTGGGGAGTTTGCTGGTGCAACTGCCACCGTCGCTGGCCTTTGAGCCGGCACGCGCAGAGGCGTTTTTCGTGGCGTTGCGCCAACGATTCGCGGGTGATGTGGTGTTGGAGCCACGGCATGAATCGTGGGTGACGGCGGCGCCGATGCTGCACGCTTATCGTATCGCCCAGGTCGTGGTCGATCCATCGCGGATCAGTAGCGATGGCTCGGCGCAGGGCTGGGCGGGTGTGCGCTATTGGCGACTGCATGGCGCGCCACGGATTTATCACAGTGCTTATGAGCTGCCTTATCTGCAACAGCTTGCGCAGAGCATGCGGCTCTGCGCTGCTGAAGGCGCCAGCGTCTGGTGCATTTTCGACAACACCGCCAGTGGCGCTGCGTTGGGCAACGCGATGACACTGGCGGCGCTGATCCGCGCCTGAATCAGGCTGACAAGTGCTCGTACAGAATGGTCGCGCCGACGATCATCAGCACTACACCACCGACGATTTCCGCACGCTTGCCGACCACCGCTCCGAGCACCCGGCCAAGCATCACGCCGATGGTCACCATGGTCATGGTTGCCACGCCGATGGCCGCTGCCGCCACCCAGATATTCACGTCGACAAACGCCAGGCCGACGCCGACTGCGAGGGCGTCAATGCTGGTGGCGAACGCGGTGACTGCCAGAATCAGGAACGAATGCTGGCCGGGTTTTTCCTCTTCCTCGTCTTCGTGTTTCAGGCCGTTGTAGATCATATGCAGACCGAGAATCAGCAGCAGGGTGAAGGCGATCCAGTGGTCCCATTCGGCGACCCAACGGGTGGCGGCCTGACCGATCAGCCAGCCGATGATCGGGGTGATGGCTTCGATCACGCCGAAGATCAGGCCGGTGCGCAGTGCTTCGGTCAGACGTGGTTTGTGCAGGCTGGAGCCTTTGCCGATGGCCGCGGCGAACGCGTCCGTGGACATGGCCAGAGCGAGGAATATGAGGGAAACAGGATTCACGGGGGCACACTTCCAGTCGGGCTATGAGTCAACGACACAACCACACGCCCGACTTTAGGCATGGATGTGTCGTCGGTCTCACCAACCAAAAGGTGTTCGTACCACGGCATGTTGCCGAGAATGTTGATACGAACGCTTCCGAGGGACTCGGAAACAGGCTACTCCCCAACGAGGCTGCGGATCTTATTTGGGCAAACATGAAAATTTTGTCAAAAGCATCGAGGCGATCGATAAACACCAGACTCTGTGGCGAGGGAGCTTGCTCCCGCTGGGCTGCGCAGCAGGCCTTCTGCTGTTCGGCAAAGAAAGGGCCGCTGCGCGCCTCAGCGGGACGGTGCGACGATTCGACAAGCTCCCTCGCCACAATGCTCGTGCAGGGTCCGGGCGATGTTATTGACTCGAGAGCTCATTGATCCGCAACTGCGCACACAACCCGCCCTGCGGCCGGTTGTACAGCTGCAGCGTGCTGCCGATCTTGCTGACGATCATCTGCACGATCGCCAGCCCCAGTCCCGCGCCGTTACCGTGGCCATGGCTGTAGAAACGCTCGAACAGCCGCGCGTATTCCTGCTCGTTGATGCCGGGGCCGGCGTCCTCGACGCTGATGTACACCGCGCCGCCCGCCTGCGGTTGCACCTGAACCCGCACCTCGCTGCCCGGCGGGGCGAAGTTCAGGGCGTTGGTCACCAGGTTCTGCAAGGCGATGGCGAGGGCCACCGGGTCGGTGTCGACCGGGCAGTGGTGGTCGCTGTCGAGGATCAGTTCGACGTCTTTTTCCAGGGCCAGCGGTGCCAGTTCGGCGAGTTCTTCGCGCACCAGTTCGGTCAGTTCCACGGTGCGGGTTTCGGGATTGGCCAGGTGTGGTTCGATGCGCGCCATGGTCAACAATTGACTGGCGATACGCGTCGCCCGATCCACCGCGCTGACCAGATACTCCAGCGCCTCTTCGCGTTGTTGCGGCGTCGCCGCCAGTTGCGCGTTTTGCGCGTGGATCCGCAGAATCGCCAGCGGTGTGCGCAGCTCATGGGCAGCGTCGGCAATGAAGCGCCGCTCCCGCGCCAGCAGATTGTCGATCTGTTGCAACAGGCGATTGAGCGCGGTCTGCATCGGCTCCAGATCGTGGGGCAGGGGGCTGAGGTGCAGCGGTTTCAGGGTTTCGGTGTCACGTCCGCGAATGCTCTGCGCCATCGCGCGCAGCGGTTGCAGGCCCCAGCCGATGGTCAGCCAGATCAACGCGGCCAGCAACGGTACGCCGATCAGGCTCGGCCATAACGTGTGGCCGACGATGCGTTCGATCAGATCCTGGCGGATGTCGTCACGCTCGCCGACCCAGATCAGCAGCCCCTGTTGCGGATCCTTGAGCAGGAACGCACACCAGTCGCGGCCGTTCTCTATCAGGTCATGGGAGCCGAGGGTGGTGGGCGGCGCCGCAAGCTCCGGCGCTTCAGCCGAGCGCACCAGCAATTGGCCGTCGCTGCGCCACACCTGAAAGGTCAGACGGGTTTCGTATGGGTGCGCAGCCTCGCCGTCGCCGACCCGGCTCATCGCTTCATCGAAGGCCTGATAGAGCCGGCTCCAGTCGTTGTCGCCCGGCGCGCGCTGGGCCAGCACGCCTTGCAGCAGGCGCGCACTTTGCGCCAGTTGGGCATCGTAGACCTCTTCGATTTCATGGTGACTGTCGCGCAGCACCAGCCAACTGATCAGCAGATCGCCGATCAATACCAGAATCAGCACCGGCACCAGAATCCGCGCACGTATGGAAATCATGGCTTGAGCTCCACCACGTAACCGACCCCGCGCACCGTTCGGATCAACTCGCTTGAGAGTTTTTTGCGCAGGTTGTGGATCAGCACTTCAAGGGTGTTGCTCTCGACCCGGTCCTGCCAGCCATACAGCGCCCGGGACAGACGTTCGCGGGTGACGACCTTGCCGGGGCGGGCCATCAGTTGATGCAGCAGTTGATATTCCATCGGCGTCACCACCACGTCGGTGCCGTGCCAGGTGACCTGCTGCGTGACCGGATCAAGGCACACGCCGGCATGCTCAAGCACCGGTTGCGCACGGCCCTGACTGCGGCGCAGCAACGCGCGGATGCGCGCTTTCAGTTCATCGACGTCGAACGGTTTGATCAGGTAGTCGTCGGCGCCGGCATCCAGCCCGGCGATGCGTTCGGCGGTGCCGTCGCGGGCGGTGAGGATCAGCACCGGCAAATCCTGTTGCTCGCCGCGCAAGCGCTGCAGCAGCGTCAGGCCGTCGAGCCGTGGCAGGCCGAGGTCGAGCAGCAGCAAGTCGAAGCTCTCACTGCGCAGGGCGTGCAGGGCGCTGACCCCATCCTGCAACCAGTCGAGGGTGTAGCCTTCACTGCCGAGGGCAACGCGAATGCCTTGACCGAGGGCGCGATCATCTTCGACCAGCAATAGGCGCATAACGGATTCTCTTGAGGAAACATGGCGGTTGACCGGCGGCATCATGCCGCTGTGCAGCCAGCTGTGGCAGCTGACCCGACGGGAAAGATGTAACGACTCGTTGCCAACTAAGCTTCGACTAAGGTTGCTTTTGCACAGTGAGGCCTTCCTCATCGAGCGAGAGTGTTTCCATGCGCAAACTTCTGCTGTTGTCCCTCATCGTTGCCAGCCCGCTGGCTGTCGCCGGCCCGCAATGCACCACCGCCGAACGCTCGCAATGGCAAGACCAGAAAGCCTTTCAGGAACAACTCAAGGCCCAAGGCTACGAGATCAGCAAGTTCAAGGTTACCGACGGCAACTGCTACGAGATCTACGGCTTCGACAAGGACAAGCGCAAGGTCGAGATCTACCACGACCCGGTCAGCGGCAAAGCGGTGAAAACCGAGATCAAGGGCTGATGCCGAGCGCGTCCCTGCGCCTGTGGGACCCCGTGGTGCGGCTGTTTCATCTGTCCATCGCGGGCGTCTTCGTCGCCAATTATTTCTTCAATGAAGCCGGTGATGACTGGCATGTGTGGCTCGGCTATTACGCCATGGGCTGGCTGCTGGTGCGGCTGGTGTGGGGATTCGTCGGGCCGCGCAGTGCGCGTTGGGCGGATTTCTGGCCGACGCCGACGCGGCTGTTCGCCCATGCGCGCTCGTTGATTGCCGGACGGCCCGAGCATCGTCTTGGGCATTCGCCGATGGGTGCGCTGGTGATGATTTTGATGCTGCTGGCAATGTTCACCGCTGGCGTGAGCGGTTGGGCCATGGAAGAGGTCGATGACTTGTGGGGCGCCGACTGGCCGTTGCAGGTGCACGAAACCGCTACCGATATCCTGTTGGTGCTGGTCTGCCTGCACATCGCCGCCGCGCTGTTCGAAAGTTTTCTGCTGCGCGACAACTTGCCGTTGTCGATGCTCACGGGACGCCGGCGCCGCTTGCCGGACGATCTACCGCGCTGACAAGGATGTTTTGCCGATTGCCCTCCATCCTGTTTTTGCCGTGAGTCCACTATGCGTGTGCTTCCCGATCGCTTGAAATTTATCCTCGGCGGACTGGCCGTGAGCCTGATTTTCTGGGGCGCCTGGCGCAGCCATCCGGCCCATGTGCTGGCGCCGTTTGCCGTGGCGACGCCGCCGGTCGATGCCTCGCTGCAGGCATCGGAGCCGCTGTACAGCAGTCGCTTCGTCTCCTCGCAATTGAATGATTTCGTGCACTCCTCGTCGGTGACCGCACTGCCGGGCGGCGACCTGATGGCGGTGTGGTTTGCCGGCTCCCGCGAGGGCGCTGCCGACGTGCAGATCCGCACCGCCCGCTACGATGCCAACAGCGCGGAGTGGGGCGCCGAGCAGGTGCTGGCCACCCGCGAATCGACCCGCGACGGCACCCAGCGCTACATCCGCAAACTGGGCAACCCGGTGATTGCCCTCGCGCCGGATCAGCGGTTGTGGATGTTCTATGTCTCGGTGTCCGTGGGCGGCTGGGCCACCAGTGCGATCAACGTGATGGTCTCGGATGATTTCGGGCGCAACTGGTCGGTGCCGCGACAGCTGATCACTTCACCGTTTTTCAACATCAGTACGCTGGTGCGCGCCGCGCCGGTGTTCCATGCCGACGGCTCGATCGGTTTGCCGGTGTATCACGAGTTCATGGGCAAATTCGCCGAGTACCTGTACCTGAGCGCAGACGGCGCGGTGATCGATAAATTCCGCATCAGCCGTGGCAAACATTCGTTGCAGCCGACCATTGTGCCGTTGGATGGCCGGCGTGCCGTGGCCATGCTGCGTTATGCCGGCGACACTCATCATCGAGTGCTGGCCAGCCGCACCGAGGACGCCGGGCAGACCTGGAGCGAGCCGTATCCGCTGGAACCGGCCAACCCCAATTCATCGCTCGCGGCAGTCGGCACCGACGACAACGGGCTGCTGGTGGCGCTGAATGATCTGCAGGACGGGCGCTTCAAGCTCAGCCTCTATGGCACTGATGCCAGCCTGAACCACTGGCGCAATGTGATCGAACTCGATCAGTCACCCGATCCGCTCGGCCAGCCGTTCGCCCCCGACGCCTATAAGGCAATCATCGGCGAAGGTTTTCGTGCTTCGAGTGGTGCCCGGCGCTTGCCGCTGGAGCAACGCTTTCTGAGCAATCTGGACTACCGGGTGTGCAAGCCGCAGGGCTGTGATTTCGAGTACGAATACCCGTACTTCAGTCGCGGCAGCGATGGCCTCTATCACCTGGTGTATTCGTGGAATAACACCTTCATCAAACATGTCAGCTTCAACGAAGCGTGGCTGGAGGAGCGCCTGTGATGCTGATTCTCTGGCAAGCCCATTTGACGTTCATCCTGCTCGGTTTTGTCCTGCTGGGTTCGTTGCAATGCACCCAACGCTGGCGCCCGTGGCTGTTGCCGCTGCTGGCGGTGGTCAGCTTCGTGCCGGTCAGCGAGCTGCCCTTGGCGGCGTATGTGCGCAGTGTCACCGACGATCTGGCGATCACCACGCTGGTGCTGCTCGGCTGGGCCAGTCTGGTCCGACTGGGCGTGGTCGAGCGGCAGACATTGCCGGCACGGGTGCAGGTGCTGGTGCTGTTTACCGTGCTGGCCGCGCTGTTGTACCCGGCGACGATGGGCCTGACCTATTTCGATCCGTACCGCTGGGGCTTCAACCCACGGCCGATGATCGTCTGTATCGGTCTGCTGGCACTGGCGCTGTTGTGGCTGCGCAACACGCTGGCCGTGTCGATGCTCGCGCTGGGCACGCTGGCGTTCGCCTTGCGTCTCAAGGCTTCGGAAAACTATTGGGATTACCTGATCGATCCGCTGCTGCTTGGTTACTGCCTGATCGCCGCTGCAGCGCTGTGCATCCGTGAGGTCTGGCGTCTGCTGCGAACCGCACCGGCGGGCGCGACATCTTCTATTTGAACCAACGACACTGAGGTCAATGATGGGCTGGTTGCAATCGCGACGCCTGCGCTACGGCGTGGGTGCGGCAGGTTTGGCGTTTTTGTTGTTTGCCGTGCTCCGGCTGGTGTTTGTGCTGGGGTTTTCCGGGATCGCGCCCAGCGAGTTCATCGATAACCCGGCACTGCGCGAAACCCTGGGCATCGGTTTGCGTTTCGACTTGCGCCTCGCCGTGTTGCTGATCCTGCCACTGGCGCTGCTGGCCTGGCTACCGCGCTGGAACCTCACGCGGTTGCCGTGGTTGCGCTGGGTCGCACGGGTTTACTGGCTGCTGGCGCTCGGTGCGATCGGCCTGTTGTACATCATCGATTTCGGTCATTACGCCTATCTCGGCGTGCGGATCAACGCCACGGTGCTGCGTTACCTGGAAGACGCGCAGATCTCACAGCAGATGGTCTGGGAAACCTATCCGGTGCTGTGGATCGCCCTCGGCTGGCTGGTGACGCTGGGCGTTTGCTACTTCGGATTTTTGCAACTCGAACGCGCGACGCTGGCCCGTGAACCCAAGACTATCCAGCGTCCGTCGCTGGCATTTGGCACAGGACTGGGGGTGGTCGCGGTGCTGCTGGCGCTGCTGGGTCGTGTCGACAATCTCAACCTGGAAAATCCGGTGCCGCTGCGCTGGAGCGATGCGTTCTTTTCCGGTAACGCGCAGATCGCCGCAGTCGGTCTGAACCCGGTGCTGTTCCTCTACGACACGCTGAAAACCGGGCAGGCGCAATTCGATGAGGCGCAGGTGCGCGAGCACTATCCGTTGATCGCTCGCTATCTGGGCGTGGATCGACCGGATCCGCAATCGCTCAACTTCGAGCGTCAGCAAGGCGTGCAGCCGTATCGGCTGCAGGGCACGCCGAACGTGATGTTCGTCATGCTCGAATCGCTGGGCACCAGCGCCGTCGGCGCCTACGGTAATCCGTTGAACCCGACGCCGAACCTTGATCAACTGGCGACGCGCAGCTGGTTCTTCAAGCACTTCTATGTGCCGGTCACCGGTACCGCGAAAACCGTGTGGGCGAGCATCACCGGCGTTCCCGACGTAACCCGCCGCGAGACCGCGACGCGCCACCCTCTGATCACCCGCCAGCACACGCTGATCAATGCGTTCAACGATTATCAAAAGCTCTACATGATTGGCGGCAACGCCGGCTGGGCCAATATCAATGCGCTGATCCAACAAAGCATCGACGGCGTGCGCCTGTATCAGGAGAGTGACTGGCGTTCGCCGCTGGTGGACGTGTGGGGCATCTCCGACCTGGATCTGTTCAAGGAGAGCGACCGCATCCTGCGCGACTTGCCGAAGGACCGACCGTTCTTCGCCTACGTGCAAACCTCGGGCAACCATCGGCCGTTCACCATCCCCAAGGACAACGACGGCTTCGAGGCCAGCAACCTGTCACTGGAGCAGGTGCAGGCCGCCGGTTCGCGTAGCGTCGAGCAGTACAACGCGGTGCGCCTGCTGGATTTCAATATCGGCAAATTGATCGAGCTGGCCAAGGCTGGCGGCTATTACGACAACACGATTTTTGTGTTCTTCGGCGACCACAACACGCGTATCAGCCAGATCCCGCACATGCCGCCGGCGTTCGAGCAACTGGGGCTGGAAAGCAATCATGTGCCGATGCTGATTCACGCCCCGGGGCTGCTGACGCCGAAGGTCATCGAGGAGGCGGTGGGGCTGACGGATCTGCTGCCGACGGTGGCGGGGATGGCCGGCGTGCCGTTCAGCAACGGCGCGATGGGGCGCGATGTCCAGCAACCGGCGCCGGAAGGTGAGCGTGTGGTGCCGCTGGTGCTGCGCGAGGGGACGTTCCCGTTGATTGGCGGGGTGACCAAGGATTTCCTCTTGCAGATGCAACATGACGGCAGCTCGCCGACCCTGCATGACTTGGCGTCGAACACGCCGCTGGATAACGTCGCCGGGCAAAACCCCGAGGAATTCCAGCGCCTGGTGGAGCTGACTCGGGGACTGCACGAAAGCGCGCGGCTGATGCTGTATCGCAACGTGCGCTGACCGGGACTGTTCCCGGTCAGCGTGGGGCTTTATTGGTTCAGGAAAGCCAACAGGTCTTCATTCAGCGCCTGGGCGTGCGTCACGGCAAAACCGTGGGGGGCGCCGGCATAGACTTTCAGTTCGGCGCCTTTGATCAGGGCGGCGGCTTGCTTGCCGGTGGTTTCGAACGGCACGATCTGATCGCCGTCGCCGTGGATGACCAGGGTCGGCACGTCGATCTTCGCCATGTCTGGACGGAAGTCGGTTTGCGAGAATGCGGTGACGCAATCCACGGTGCCTTTCAGCGAGGCGAGCAGGGCGACGTTAAGGGTTTGCGTGAGCACGCCGTCGGAGACTTTCTGGCCCTGATTGGTGCCGTAGAACGGCGCGGCGAAATCCGCGATGAACTGCGCGCGATCCTTGAGCAGGCCGGCCTTGATCCCGTCGAACACCGAGTGGTCGACGCCTTGCGGGTAGTCGGCCTTCTTGCCGAACAGCGGCGTCACCGCCCCGAGCAGCACCAGCCCGGCAACGCGCTCGCTGCCGTGGCGGGCGATATAGCGGCTGACATCGCCGCCACCCATGGAGAAGCCGACCAGCGTGACATCGCGCAGGTCGAGGTGCTTGATCAGTTGCGCGATGTCATCGGCAAAGGTGTCGTAGTCGTAGCCGGTCCACGGTTGATCGGAGCGCCCGAAACCACGGCGGTCGAAGGCAATCGTGCGGTAGCCGCGACTGCTCAGGTACTCCATCTGGTATTCCCACATGTCGGCATCCAGCGGCCAGCCATGGCTGAACAACACGGGTTTGCCGCTGCCCCAGTCCTTGAAATAGATCTGTGTGCCGTCATCGGTAGTGAATGTGCTCATGGAAACTCCTTGCTGTGGGCAATCGTTCAGGAAGGCCGGATGCCGCAATGGCCGCCGATCACTATCGGCGCAAATCGCTGCCGTCACTTGTACGCAAGTGCTGAATTGCCGAGCAGGGCGGTGTGGTTCTTTTCCAGCGTCACAGTTGTAAGATGCAACCACACGCCGGTTTTGATGGAGAAACACCCTGTGAAGCGCAAAAGCCTGCACGGCAACGCCTGCCCGGTCGCCCGTACGCTGGACCTGATCGGCGACTGGTGGTCGCTGCTGATCATCCGCGATGCGCTGGAGGGCATTCGCCGCTTCAGTGATTTTCAGAAGAATCTGGACATCGCCAAGAACATGCTCAGTGCCCGGCTCAAGGCCCTGGTGGAGCAGGGGATTCTGCAAACGGTGCCGGCCGCCGGTGGCAGTGCTCATAAGGAATACGTGCTGACCGAACGCGGCAAGGCCCTGCAGACGGTGATCGTCGCGCTGTCGCAGTGGGGCGGGGAGCACCTGTATGCGCCGGGTGAGTCGGGTTCGGTGATGGTTGATGCAAAAGATCGCCAGCCGATTCGCAAGCTGCAATTGATGTCGGCTGATGGCCGCTTGCTTGCACCGCACGAGGTGGCGACGAGGACAGGCGTTGAACGCTGACAGGCAGTTGCAACATAGGTTTGACGTCAAAATGATGGCCATCTAATATCGCGGCGTTGTTTTGATGTCATTTCCCGTCCTGCTTGCTCAATAGAGATTCCTGCGTGAATAAACGTGTGCTTGTGACGTTGACCCTGCTGCTCGCGCTGCCAGGCTGCCATTCCAATGTGCGTGACTCTTCCCCCAGCCTGCTGAAAGACGGCATTCAGTTGCATCAAGACCAGGTGGTGGTGGACGCCCAGCACGCCAAAGTCATCATGAAATCATCGGGTGGCACCTATCCGGTGGAGTTTTCCATTCGCCGCGCCGATGATCCCGACCGCCGCATGGAAGTGCTCGGCACCGTTGTGGATTCAGGTCGTGGCAAGGTGTTCGGCTGGATCGCCAAACTCAACGAAGTGGCCAACAGCGCCACGGTCAAACGCTTTCCGCAACTGGAAGCACAGGCCGATGCCGGCAAGCCGTTTGAGGTCTCGGGGTATTCGAGCAGCCGGGTGAGCGCAGGCATTTATACCTGTGGGCCGCTGAAAAGCGCCTTCACTCCGCAACAGGGCAAGGTGTACCAGGTGGAATTCCAGTTCTCCGGTGATCTCTGCGAGCAGCACGTCTACGACGTTACCCAACCCCAGCAGCGCATTCCTGTAGCAGGTTGACCTTGCATACGCGATGCATTGAATTCAGTTGAAGAAAGGAAATACCAAGTGAAACGCAATCTCTGCCTGGCTCTCATCGTCCTGGCTGCAACACTGGGTGGCTGTGCCGCCAACAAACCGGGCAACGATCCATCCCTGATCGGTTCATGGAAAGGTGTGCGGGCGGAAACCGGCAAATGCCAGTTCCTGTCCTGGAAAAACAACTTCAAGCCTGACGGCACCTTCAACATTACTTTCTTCCGGGATGCCCAGCAGACCCAGCCGATCCAGACCGAACACGGTATCTGGAAGGCGGCCAATGGCAAGAACGAGTTGCGAACCGCCGGCGTGCCCCTGCCCGACATCTACACCTACACGCTGATCGATGCCGACACGGTGCATTACGTCAGTGTGGCGAAGGACCCTACGGGCGATTGCCAGGAAGACTACGAGTTCACTGAGCACCGTATTCGCGGTTGAGTCGGTCTGAATAAAAAGGGGGGCATCCATTTCTGGACAATGGATGCCCCCTTTTTTTATGTCGTTGGCACCCGCTTCGTTCGTTCATTCCTTGATACAAACCCGACAAACGGTCGATACGATTTGTTTGACGTCAAAATGATGGCCATCTAATATCGCGCCACTATTTTGATGTCATTCCGTATCGAGGGATCGAACATGTACCCACCCGCCCTCGCGGCGAGGTTGTGCGTAGCTTTGCTGTGCCTGTCTCCGCTTCAAATTGCCTTCGCTGCACCCACCCCCGGTGAAACCGACCTGATCCGCGATCGCCAGAATCGCTTGCTCGAAGAGCAGCAGCGGCGTCTTGAAGACCTGAAAAATCTGCCCGGCAAAGAGGCAGGTCCGGCGCAACCAGCGGCGCCCACCGACACCCGTTGTTTCCCGATCAAGGACATCGAGCTCAAGGGCGCCGACAGTCTGTCCGACAGCGACAGAACCCGTCTGCTCAAGCCCTACATCGACCAGTGCCTCGGTGTACCGCAGCTCAACGAGCTGCTGAAAGTCATCACCGACCATTACATCGAGAAAGGCCTGGTCACCAGCCGCGCCTACCTGCCGCAGCAGGATCTGTCTGGCGGGCATCTGAAAGTGCTGGTGGTCGAAGGCAAGCTTGAAGGCATGAAGGGCGCCGAGAACAGCAAGCTTTCCGAGCGTGAACTGGCGATGGCGTTTCCCGGCAAGTCCGGCGATCTGGTCAACCTGCGCGAGATCGAGCAGATGGTCGATCAGCTCAATCGCCTGCCGTCCAATCAGGCCAAGATGGAACTGGCGCCGGGCAAGAACGTCGGCGGCAGTGAGGTGCTGGTCACCAATACGCCGCAGAAGCCATGGCGTGCCGGACTGTCGCGCAGCAACGACGGCCAGCGCAGCACCGGTGAACAGCAGTGGGGCACCACTTTCGATTGGGACAGCCCGCTGGGCCTGGCCGATCAGTTGAGCCTGCGCGGCGGTCACGATGCAATGACCGACCACCAGCACACCTCCAGCAACGCCATGCTCAATTACAACCTGCCGTGGGGCTGGTGGAACTTCAGCTACACCTACAGCCAGAGTGACTACCGCTCGCAGATCGCCGCCAACGGCTACAACTTCAAGCAGACCGGCGACAGCGAAAACCATCAGCTGCGCGCCGAACGGGTGATCCATCGCGACTCGGTGAGCAAGACCTCGCTCAGCGCCGGCCTGTCCTACCTGCGCACCAACAACTACATCGAAGACAGCAAGCTCAAGCTGAGCAGCAACCGCATCAGCGAAGCGCAGTTCGGCTTCAACCACGGTCGCCGCATCGGCAGCGCCTTCGTCAACTTCGACGCCGGCATGCAGGAAGGCATCGGCGCGTTCGACGCGCAGGGCAGCCACGATCCGGGCCCGGGCGAACCGGACGCACGCTACCGCAAATACACCGCGACCCTGAGCTACCTGCAACCGTTCAAGGTGTGGGGCGAATCCTTCACCTTCAGCAGCCTGATGACCGGCCAGCGCAGCGAAGACGTGCTGTTCAGTTCACAACGCACCAGCCTCGGCGGGCTGTCGTCGATCCGTGGCTACAAGGATCAATCGCTGTCCGGCGACAGCGGCGGCTACTGGCGCAACGATCTGCGCTGGAGCCGTCCGATCAACGTCGAATGGCTGCGCCCGGTGTTCGCTGAATACGGCACCAGCCTCGGTTACGACCAGGGCGTGATTCGCGGCGATCGTTACAACGGCGATCAGCACGGGCGCATGTCGAGCAACTCGCTGGAACTGTTCGCCCGTGGCGAGCATGTGGCTGCCAGCGTGACTTTTGCTCACTCCCTCGAACGCCCGGATGTACTGACCGAGCGTGAAGCGCCGATCTATTTCCGCCTCGACTTTTTCATCTAATTCAAATTCTTCGAGACCATCGACATGGATGTTCGTCAGTTCGCCTTCCTTGCAGGCCAGCCTTCTGCGGCCGTAAAAAAACGTGAGTCGTTCCTGGGCATGCCCAAGCGCGGGCTGGCGTTCCTGCTGGCGAACGTCATGTTCTGGCAACCGATGTGGGCGCAGGCCGACGGCATTGTCGTGGCCAACCCGAACACCGCGCTGGATCGGGCCGGCAATGGCGTGCCGATCATCAATATCGCCACGCCCAACGGCAGCGGGCTGTCGCATAACCAGTTCCACGATTACAACGTCGGCGCGCAGGGTGTCATCCTCAACAACGGCTCGAGCCAGACGTCGAACACACAATTGGGCGGCCACATCATCGGCAACCCGAACCTGAAAAACAGCGGCTCGGCGCAAGCGATTCTCAACGAAGTCATCAGCGGCAACCCGAGCCAGTTGCGCGGTTACACCGAAGTGGCAGGGCAGTCAGCGCGAGTGATCGTCGCCAACCCGTATGGCATCACCTGTAATGGCTGCGGCTTCATCAATGCACCGCGCGTAACGCTGACCACCGGCAAGCCGGTGCTGGATGGCGCGGGGCGGCTGGATCGTTTTCAAGTTGATCAGGGCAGCGTCGCCATCGAAGGCGCCGGCCTCAACGCCAACAACGTCGACCGTTTCGAAATCATCACCCGTAGCGCCAAAATCAACGCTGAGCTCCAGGCGCAGAACCTGACCATCGTTGCCGGGCGCAACGACGTCAACGCACAGACCTTGAACGCCACGGCCCGCGCCGATGATGGCAGCGCCAAACCGCAACTGGCAATCGACTCTTCGGCACTCGGCGGCATGTATGCGGGAGCGATCAAGCTGGTCGGCACCGAGGCCGGGGTCGGGGTGAAGCTCGACGGTAAACTGATCGCCAGCGGTGGCGATATTCAACTCGATGCCAATGGTCAATTGAGCCTGGCCGATACCTCGGCGACCGGCGCGGTCAACGTCAAGGCGGCCAGTCTCGATGCGCGCGGGCCGGTGTATGCCGGCACGGCATTGAACGTGCAGACCCAGGGCAACCTGACCAACCAGCAATCCTTGGCCGCCCGCGACAGCATTGCCCTGAGTGCCGGCGGGCAATTGACCAATGCGGGTGTCATCGAGGCCGGGGTCAATGCCGACGGCGGACGCAACGCCAACGGTGATCTGAGCCTGAGTGCGCAGAACCTCAACAACAGCGGCAAGAGTCTGGTGGCGAGCCGCAGTCTCACGGTCGCCACCGCGCAAACCCTGAACAACCAGGGCGGTACGTTGAGCGCTCAAACCACGACGGTCAGCGCTAACACACTAGACAACCGCAATGCCGGCCGTGTGCTCGGTACCGCGACAGTGAACCTCAGCGCCAATCAGCTATTCAACACGCAAGGACTGATCCACAGCGCAGGCAACCTGAACGGCAATCTTGGCCAGTTGGACAACAGCAACGGCGAGTTTTCCAGCAGCGGCGTCACCCGGCTCAACGCGGCAACGGTGAACAACCGCAGCGGTCAGATCCTTGGCGATCTGGGGTTGAATATCGACCTCAGTGGCGCGCTGGACAACCGTGACGGCGTGCTCGGCTCCGGCCAGTCGGTGAATCTGCAGGCTGCCAGCCTCGATAACCGCGATGGCGGTGTGGTGGTCAGCGACGGCGGCCTGACCTTGCGCGTGCGCGGCTTGCTCGATAACCGCAACAAAGGCGAGATCACGGCAAAGGGCGCCATCGATGCGCAAACCGGCAGCCTCGACAACCGCGACGGCAAAGTCATCGGCAAAACCACACTGGCACTGCGCAGCGATACGGCAGACAACCGCACAGGCGTGATCCAGGCTGATCAGCAACTGACGCTCAACGTCGATCGTCTGGACAACCGCGACAAGGGCCAGATCACCGGCAAGTCCGGTATCGCTTACGCCGGTACACGTCTGGACAACAGCGGCGGACTCATCAGTGCGGTCGGTCCGGTCAGCCTCAACGCGGGCGAAGTGCAAAACGCCGCAGGTCGGATCTCCAGCCAAGGCGATCTGACTGCGGCCATCGGTTTGCTGCAACAGCAGGGTGGTGCGCTGGTCGCTCAGGGCAATCTGAGCCTGACCGGCAAGACGCTCGACAACCGCAATGGCGGTCTGGTCGGCACCACAAAAGCGCTGACTCTGACTGTCGACGATATCGACAACCGCAACGGTGAACTCTCCAGCAGTCTGCTGCTGAACATCAAGGGCCAGCGCCTGGACAACAGCGACAGCGGCAAGCTGCTGGCCGGCACCGATCTGGGCCTCGCCGTGGCGAAACTGATCAACCTGAATAAAGGCTTGATCAGCGCCAAGGGCACAACCACGCTGACCGGCAGCAGCCTGGATAACAACGACGGTCGCTTCAACAGCCTCAACGGCCTGGTGATTACCCTCGACGATGCCCTGATCAACGCGCAGGGCACTATCAGCAGCGAGGGCACGCTGACGGCCAATCTCGGCCGGTTCGACAACAGTGCCGGTAGCCTGAGCGCAGCCGGCGTCTTGTCGGTAACCAGCCGTGGCCTGGTACTCAATCGGGCGGGTTCGATCGGCACCGACAACACGTTGACCCTGACCAGCGCCAGCCTCGATAACAGCCAGAACGGTTTGATCAGCGCCAAAGGCGCCAGCCATGTCGATACCGGCGACTTCGACAACAGCCTGGGCGGCAAACTCACCAGTGAAGCGTCTCTGACGCTCAAGGCCGCTCAGGTGAACAACGCCACTGGCCGGATTGCCAGCCAGCAAGCGCTGGACGTATCGGTCACCGGGCTGGATCAGCAGGGTGGCGAGCTGTTCAGCAAGGCAGACCTGACCCTTGATCTGAACAACGGTCAGTTGAACAACCAGAACGGTTTGATCAACGCCCCCGGCACGCTGCTGCTGAAAAACCTCAATGGCGTGAACAACCACAGCGGCGAAATCTCCAGCCAGCAAGCATTCACGCTCGCGGCCAATGACCTGGACAACAGCAACGGCAAGCTGATCAGCCAGCAAGGGCTGACGCTGCGTATTGCTCAAGCGCTGAATAACCTCAAAGGCGTAATTTCTGCGGCGGCACTCGACAGCCATTCCGTGAGCCTCGACAACCAGGATGGCTTGATCAGTAGTCGCGGCCCATTGCTGCTGACCACCGACAAGACCTTGAACAACCAGTCAGGCACTCTCATCGCCGACGGTGAACTGACGCTGACCGCCGATACGCTGGTCAACCAGCAGGGCAGTATTGCCGGCAAGTCCGATGCCAGTATTCAGGTCAAAAGCCTGAACAACCAGAACGGTAAACTGATCGCCACCGGTATGCTCAAACTGAGCGCCGAGACCCTCGACAACCGCCAGGGTGGCTTGCTCGGTTCGACCAAGGCGATGACCCTGACGGTCGATGAGCTGGACAACCGTGGCGGCGAAATCTCCACCAACAGCGATCTGCTGCTGACCGGTAAAAAACTCGATAACAGCGATGGCGGCAAGGTCTTCACCAGCCAGGCACTGACGCTCACGGTCGATCAGTTGCTCAACCGCAACAAGGGCCTGATCGACACGGGCACGCTGCTGAAGCTGAAAGGTCGTACGCTGGACAACAGCGGCGGTGAATTGCTCAGCCAGCAGGACATGCTGCTGAACCTCAGCGGCGACTTCACCAACCAAATCGGCAAAGTCAGCAGCGAAGGCGCGCTGACCGTCAATTCCGCGCAACTGAGCAACACTGGCGGCAGCCTGTCCAGCGCTGCAGACCTCACTCTCGACAGCACTGGCAAGGTCGATAACCAGGGCGGGCGGATCGTTACCGATGGCCTCCTCGTGCTGAAAAGTACCGGCCTGGATAACCGGCAGAAGGGCACCCTCAGCGGCAAAGGTGCGGTCACGGTCACGACCGGTGACTTCGATAACAGCAGCGGTTCGCTGAGCAGCGCCGACACGCTCGATCTCGTCGCCGACCAGGTCACCAACAGCGATGCCGGCAGTATCGGCAGCCAGGGCGCACTCACCGCTTCGGTGACAGGCTTCGATCAACAGGGCGGCAAGCTGCTCAGCAACACGCGCCTGAGCCTGGACCTGAACCACGGCCAGTTGAACAACATCAACGGCGTGATCAGCGCGCCTGGCACTCTGCTGCTCAAGCAACTCAACGGTGTCAACAACCAGGGCGGCACGATCTCCAGCACTGAAGCGTTCACCCTTACCGCGCAGAGCCTGGACAACAGCAACGGCAAACTCCTGAGCAATCAGGGGCTGACCCTGCGCATCGCCAACGCGCTGGACAACGTCAAGGGCCTGATCGGCGCGGCGTCGATCGATGTCCGGGCGGCCAGCCTGAACAACAGCGGCGGCAGCCTGGTCAGCCGTGGCGATTTTGAACTCACGGTCGATGGCCTGCTGCGCAACGATGCCAGCGGTCTGATCAGCGCCGCGCAGGCGCTGAGCATCAGCAGCGCCGATCTGAACAACCAGAGTGGTACGTTGCTGGGTGTCAGCGCGGTCACGCTCAATGCGATGGCGCTGAACAACCGCGACAAGGGTTTGATCAACAGCAAGGGCAACCTGACGCTGACCGCGACCGGTCTGGATTCCAGCAATGACGGTGAAGTCTCCGCGGCGGGTGACATCGGTCTCACCCTGACTTCGTTGACCCAGAACGGCGGACGCCTGTTGGGCGACCAAGCCGTCACGCTGGACCTGGCCAACGGCGACCTCGACAACCAGAACGGTCTGCTCACCGCCAAAGGCCCGCTGACCCTCAAGCGTCTGCGCGACCTGAACAACCAGCACGGTGAGATCTCCAGCAACCTGAGTTTCGACGTCATCGCTCGTGCCGTGAATAACAACGCCGGCAAGTTGATCAGCGGCGAAAAACTCTTGCTGCGCGGCACCTCGATCACCAACCAGAAAGGCTTGCTGTCCGGCTGGCAAGGGTTGAGCGTCAGCGGCGACAGCCTCGACAACCGCGACAGCGGCACACTCTCGAGCAAGCTCGGCGATGTCGCGGTCGAGCTCAAAGACGCTCTGCTCAACAGCGGTGCCGGTGCGCTGGTCGCCGAGGGCAGCTTGACCGTCAAGGCGGGAAACCTCGATAACAGCAATAAAGGTATTTTGAGCAGCGGAGCAGGGCAGGCGCTCACGCTGAGCGGCGCGCTCAATAACAGTCAGGGCGGCTTGATCGCCAGCGACGGTGCGCTGGATCTGCTGAGCATGGCGCTGACCAACGTCGGCGGCGCGATCAATGCGCAACAGGCGATCAACGCTTCGGTTTCGCGACTGGACAACAGTGGCGGTCAGATAGCCAGTAACGACGCAATCACTTTTAACATCAACGGCGACCTCAACAACAACGGTGGCCGACTGGCTGGCGCGGGCCCTGTGCTGATCAAGGGCGTGACTGACCTGAGCAACCAGAACGGCCAGATCGCCAGCCAGAAGAATCTGAACCTGTCGACCGGCACGCTGGACAACAGCAACAAGGGCACCATCGCCGCCAATGATCTGCTACAGATCACCGCCAGCGGCGCAGTGCGCAACAACGCTGACGGTTTGATCTACAGCCAGAACTCCGCGCTGCAACTGAAGGCGGCGAGCCTGAACAACGGCAAGGGTGCGCTGCAAAGCGAAAGCGGCCTGACCCTGGATGTCAGCGGCGACCTCGACAACCAGAGCGGCAAGGTCATCGCGCAAAACGGTGATGTGAGCATCAACGCCGCCAACATCGATAACCGCGGCGGCATCCTGTCCAGCATCAAAGGCGCACTCGAAGCGCGGACGGTGGGTGTGCTGCGTAATGGCTACGACCTCAACAACAACCGCCAGGGCGGCATCATTCAGGCGCAGGGTCTGAAGCTGTCGGCACTGGCCGGGCTGGACAACAACGGCGGACGCATCTCCGCGCAAGCGACAGACGCGAACATCACCACGGCCGGGTTCGATAACCGCAACGGTGTGCTTTATGCCAAAGGTCTGGTGAGCGTCAGCGGCACCAACCTGGACAACGGTGCCGGGCAGATCGCCGGCGAGCGCATCGACTTCGGCCTCAGCGGCGCACTGAGCAACGTTGCGGGTGTCATTGAAAGCAACACGCAACTCACCGTCAAAGCGGCCAGCGTCAACAACCAGAATGGCCGACTGCGTTCGCTGGGCAACTGGGGCAAGACCGACTTCCAGATCGGCGGCCAACTCGACAACCGCAACGGTGTACTGGAAACCGCCAACACCGACATGACCGTCAACGTCGGCAGCTTCCTCAATGACGGCGGGCAGCTCAACCACGTCGGCCGCGGCAAGTTCGAAATTTCCACGGCCAATGTGATCGGTGCGGGTGGCAGCATCACCACCGGTGGGCTGCTGGAACTCAATGCCGATACCTGGAACAACAGCAGTGTCATCCAGGCTGGACGTTTGAACGTCAATGTTCGGCAGTTCAGCCAGACTGCCAGTGGCAAGTTGCTGGCCTCGGATCTTTTGCAGGTGCGTGGCGGCAACTGGACCAACGATGGCTTGATCGCCAGTGATGGCTTGATCGACATGCAGTTGAGCGGTGGCTACAGCGGTAATGGCCGACTGTCGAGCCAGCGCGGGACTTACCTCTCCGCTGCACAGATGAACATCGGCGCGGGCGGCAGTTTTGCCGCGGGTGCGACCTCGACCATCAGTGTGGGCGGGGCACTCATCAATTCCGGGCGCATCACCTCCAGTGAAGACCTGACCGTCAATGCCGGTAGTGTGACCAACTACGGCACCCTCGGTGCGGCGCAGAACCTGAATATCAACACACCTTCGTTGCTCAATGATCGAGGGCTGATTTTCAGCGGCAACGACATGACGCTCAGTGTCGGCAATCTGACCAACCAGAACGGTGATTTCTACGGGTTGGGGAATGTGACCATCAAGGGTTACGGCGGCGCCGCGCGGGCTGCTGGGGTCTACAACATCTCCGGTTCGATGGAGAGCGGTGGCGGGTTCGAGATCAATGCCGATGTTTTCGAGAACCGTACCGAAGGTCCGGTGATGTCGGGCGATCGCAAATTGATCTCGGGTTTCATCGCCGGCAGCTGTGGCGACTGCGTCGGGGATAACTACAGCATATTGATTGCTGCTCGCGAGACCTATCAAAGCACTGACAGCGATAGTACCCCATCTGCGGTGATCAACGCCGGTAAGGACTTCGTGTTCCAGGGCGGTACGTTTCTCAACAGCAAAAGCACGGTGGCAGCGGGTGGCAATATCAATATCACCGCTGACAGTCTCAAGAACATTGGTGCAAAAACCGGAACCATCGAAGTTACCCGCTATTACTCCTTCGGGTTGACCGATGGAGGAACCGAGCGGTTTTTCAACAACGTTGTGATGCCTTACAACCAACGGAACAATCCGGATTTTCCAACTGTTTATTACGTTGCTCCACAGGACGAGATCCGCAAAGCAAAACCCGAATCAACCGAATACAGTGAGGGGGGAGAACTCGGACAGTACTTCGAATGGGTCGCGCTTCTAGACTCCGTAACGGGCGAAGACGTCAGTGCGCGTAAGTACGGAGCAGGCCTGTCCGGGCTCAAGTACGGCTTCGAAAAAACAACACATTCTCTATACGACCCGAATAACCTGGTAGCACTGCCGAGCCAGCTGAGTCAGCTCACCCCGGACAGAACAACAGAGGTCGCCGTCGACAGCACGGGTGCCACAAGCACCGTTACCGGTCGCAACGCAGTCATCCAGGCAGGCGGCAATGTCTCGATCACGGCCGCCAAAACCCTGGAAAACAGCGTCATCCATCAGGACTACGGTTCCACTGGTGGCACCAATAAAGTTGCCGATACCAAAGTCAGCAACAGCACCGCCATCATCCGCATCAACAGCCAACTGCCGCCGGACCTAGCCCAACAGCAGGTCAACCCGCTGTCCCTGCCTGGCTTCTCCCTGCCAACGGGGGAAAACGGTCTGTTCCGCCTGAGCGGGCAGGGTGCCGCTGATACCGCGCCAGTCGCCGCGACCGGCCCGGCGCCAACCTGGACCGTAGGTGGGCAAACCGTCACTACCGAGGCACACGTAGTAGCCGGAAGCAGTGGTGGCCCGCGCAACCTTTTCGTTGACGCCCCGCCCACAGTCTCCGACAGCACACGCGCAGTGGATACGTTCCACCGCACCCCGAGCGTCGTGCAGGCCGTGGCCAGCACGGTCGACGTCAACGTGCCGGTGAAACCCGCCGGCCCGGGCATGAAAGACCGCGGCAACGACGCCATGGAGTCGATCGACACCCGTCCGGTGACCCGCGTCACCGGTCTGCCAGACACCAAGGCGCCGTCCAACGCGCACAAATACCTGATCGAAACCAACCCGGTGCTGACCGACCTCAAGTCGTTCATGAGCTCCGACTACCTGCTGGAAAAACTCGGCTACGACCCCGACCAGAGCGCCAAGCGTCTCGGCGACGGCCTCTACGAGCAACGCTTGATCCAGCAAGCCGTCACTGCACGCACCGGTCAGGCTTTCATCGACGGCCAGACCTCCAACGAGGGCATGTTCAAGTACCTGATGAACAACGCCATCGCCAGTAAGGACGCACTCAACCTGTCGGTAGGCGTCGGCCTCACCTCGCAGCAAGTCGCGGCGCTGACCCACGATATCGTCTGGCTCGAAGAGCACGAAGTGAACGGTGAGAAAGTGCTGGTGCCGGTGGTTTATCTGGCCCAGGCCAATGGTCGCCTCGGCCCGACCGGTGCGTTGATTGCCGGTAACGATGTGACACTGATTGCCGGTGAGAATCTTGACAACGTCGGGACATTGAAGGCGACGAATAATCTGTCGGCGACCGCGGGCAAGGACCTGGTCAACAGTGGCGTGATCGAGGCGGGCAACCGACTGGATCTGTTGGCGACCAACAATATCGTCAACAAGTCCGGCGGGATCATTACCGGGCGCGATGTGAACCTGACCACTCGCACCGGGGATGTGATCAACGAACGGACCATCACCTCCTCCGACAACAGCACCCGCTTCGGCACCCAGCATCATGACTACGCCGATAACGCGGCGCGGATCGAGGCGGCCAATGACCTGACCGTCAAAGCGGCCAAGGACATCAACATCACCGGCGGCGTGATGAAAAGCGGCCAGGACATGGTCCTGAATGCGGGTCGTGACATTAACGTGTCGTCGGTGCAAGTCACCAACAGCGTGTTCCATGACGATCGGCACAACAGCAGCGACATCGCCCAACTGGGTGCTGACATTGATGCTGGGCGTGACTTCAAGGCTGATGCCAAACGCGATATCAGTGTTATCGCGAGTCAGATTGACGCCAAGCGCGACGTTGCCATCAAGGCAACCGGAGATCTGCTGATCACATCGGCGGCAGATGAAGAGCACTCGCTATCCAAGAGCAAGAAACTCACCGTCCAGGAAGACCATGTCAGTCAGGTCATGTCCGGCATTTCAGCCGGCGGTGACGTCAGGCTGGACGCCGGTAAAGATTTGAGTGTGGTTTCCAGTCGCGTGACTGCTGGAGATGAAGCCTATCTGGTGGCTGGCGATAATCTGGAAATTCTTGCCAAACAGGACAGTGACTATTCGCTCTATGACAAAAAGAAAAAAGGCAGCTTTGGCAGCCTCAAAACCAAGCGCGATGAAGTTACCAAGATCACCCATGTGGGCAGTGAAGTTTCTGCTGGCGGTAACCTGACGCTAAAAAGTGACGGTGATCAGCGCTATCAGGTAGCGAAGCTTGAAAGTGGCAACGATCTCACTCTGGACAGTGGCGGCGTCATTACGTTTGAGGGGGTCAAGGACCTCCATGACGAGAGCCATACCAAGAGCAATAGCAACGCGGGCTGGAACTCCGCCAAAGGTAGAGGCAATACCGATGAGACCCTGCGCCAGAGCGAGTTGATTGCCAACGGAAAGCTTGTAATCAAAGCGGTTGATGGTCTCAAGATCGATATCACACAGATCGACCAGAAAAGTGTCAGCCAGACCATCGACACGATGGTCGCGGCTGATCCGAAACTGGCGTGGCTTAAAGAGGCAGAACTGCGCGGCGATGTTGATTGGCGCCGTGTGGAGGAAATTCACAAGAGCTTCAAATACTCGACATCCGGACTTGGTGTCGCCGCACAATTGGCATTGGCAATCATGTTGGCAGCGGTCACGGGTGGAGCGGGCGCCGGTCTGATCGGAGCCACTGCAGGTACATTCTCGGCAGGTTTTGCCAACGCTGTATTGATTGCTGTGGAAACCACAGCAGCTAACAGCGCCATCAGTAACAAGGGCGATCTGGGCTCAGTACTTAAGGATGTCTTCAGCAGCGAAAACCTGCAGGGATACGTACTCTCGGGGATGCTGGGCGGTATCGGCACGGGGCTTGGTTATAACCCGACGGAGCTTGGGTTCGACTGGAACAGTGCCGGGCAGGTTGTTCTCAAGACGAGTGCCGACACGCTCGCCCAGACGGTTCTACAGGGTGGCAGCCTGAGTGATAACTTCATCAATAATATCCTGGGCGCTGTTATCGACATTGGTGGCGCTATTGCTGCCAACAAGGTCGGTAACCTCAAACTGGTCGACGGCAGTCCGACCAAGATTGCCGCACATGCATTAGTGGGCGGCTTAAAGTCCATGGCAATGGGCGGTGATTTCAAGACGGGTGCACTCGCTGGAGGTGCCAACGAAGCCATGGTGCAATACCTGGCGGGCTTGATACTTCCTGACAATTACGATCCGAATATGCCGGGTGCGGATCAGGCAAAAGCCAATTTGTTGGCGATGTCCCAGTTGGTCGCCGTGCTTTCTGCAGTGGTTGCGGGTACCGACCCGAACATCGCAGCGAATATTGCTGCCACCGCAACCCAGTACAACTTCCTGTCTCACTCGGATCTTGAGCGAGCAGCGAAGGAGATGATCAACTGCGGAAGTGACTCTACCTGCGCAAACAAGGCTTATGGCGAGTACCACGAACTGAGCCAGAAGCAGGATATCGAGGCGGTTGCAAAGTGTGCGGCCGACCCTGGTCAGTGCGCCCCGTTCTCCAGTCTGGTTGCGGAAGCAGAGGCTAAAACCCAGAAACTCAAGGACCTCGCGGCCTCTGCATCGCCTGAAGCGGCGCATCTGTTTGATCTGTTGATTACCGAGAACAATGGCTTCCAGAACATGTTGGCCGGTATTACTGCTGGCCATACCGTCGCGGCCATTGCCGATACGCTGGTTCAGACACTTGGTATCAGTCACGAAATGGCGATGGCGGCCGTCGAAGGCTTAGCGATGAGCGTGTCCGCGATCGGGCCGACAATCAAGGTGCCTGGAGGGGGCAAAGGCGGGAAAGGAGGGACGAAGGACGGTGCTGCCGACACGAAGGAAGGGGCCGGCTCAAAAGGCGACAGTGGTGGCGGCTCAAAAGGAGTAGCAGGAGTTGCTGATGAGATACCTGCGACTTCAGCTATCGCCCGAGATGGACTGCGAGAAGACTTAGCCACACAGGCGGGAATACCGCGTAATCTTGTGGGTCAGCCCTCTAGTATTTGGGGGAAATCGATAGACGATATTAAACAGTCATTCACAATGGATGGTGCTACGGTTACATCTGTACCTGCAAAAGCCAGCTCATCAGGCAATGCTCAAATATTTAAAGTTGAAGGCAGCGCTACAGGTATTAAAGAATTTCAATATAGTCCGTCGACTGTTGATAAACTCAATCAATCGACTCATGTTGGTGAGTACTACAAAATTACCTATGGAGATGGAAGTAAGATTAAGGTTGTTGAACCTTCGACATACAGGCCGACGTTTCTTGGGTCTGATCCTATTTATGATGTGAACACAACTTACTTGAATCCGAAGGGTCAAAAAGTAATATTTAATCCTGCCAATAATACATGGGTGCCAGAATGACCTTATCTAAAGAATTTTCAATATCGTGGATGGCGCCAATTGTGCCATCTGTGTCACTTGCAGGAATACCATTGCATGTCGATGCGGATGCATTGAAATGTGTGTTGTTAGGGTACTTGGTTGATGAGAAAAACGCTCTATACCAATTCAATGACTCGCCAGTGCTTCGCTTGAAGTTTTATGGTTTGGACGAAAACGGGAATGGTGGCTATTCGTTCGTTCTCTCGGATTCAAGCATTATCAATGAGTTAAAAAAGTTTACCCCCGCTTTATCAGTCATGATTAAGGGTGGGAGGGTATATGCTATTAAAGTTTATGACTTTAGCTTTTCTGGTGATCTGGCCGAAAACTTTATCTATAAGGGGGTTTTGCCGGCTGGTATTGGCTTGGGTAGTTTGGTTTCGGAACTATTGCCATTTACATCTTTAGAGTTTGATAGTGCTGAAGAGTGGTTCTATACCGATCAAAGCTATGGTGGGCTTGAAGTTACCGGCTGGGGAGTTCCTTTAGAAGATCATCCTGATCAAGTTGTTACTGCTTTGTGTGTGATATCAGGAGCGATTGCTTAAGTCTTATGTGGCCATGCAACTCAATAGCCACCTAACTGCCTACGATCATACTCAAAAGCCAGATAAAAACACCGGCGCTGGGCCGGTGTTAGGTGAGTACTGCTTACTTCTTGGAAATAGAGGGGCTGTTGCTACACCAGAAGATTTTTCTCGATTGAAGGATTTATAATCATGAGCCAATCAGGTCACAACGCATAAAGATATTCACGGTATTTTTTTGTGATCATTGGCACTAGGACTTATTGCTGGGCTTGGGTTGCTCCCGTTCGACGTTGTCGTGGTGCTAGATATTAAAATCGCCAGTTATCAGGGGGGCGCCGGGACTGATCTCGCTTTAGCCTCCTCGGTATCTTCGGAAGTTTTAGTTTAATTTGGAGTGATGCGACCGATTCGAAAGAGTTCTTCCGACGGCTATCAATATTCAAAAACAGGTCGCTTATGGACTCGAAACGCATACATGCGTTTAAATGGTATTCCAACATATGCGGATTATGCCGAGACGCCTGAGATCTGGATCCAGAGTATGTCCTTCAGGAACGAGTTGACGCCGTAATGGATTTGCTCCGTCGCACGGATAATGAAGGACCGCTTCATGATCGTGGAACTGCTGCCTTGCTGGAGATATCAACTCTATCGATAAACTTGAAATGCAGCGCCGGAAAAAAATCCATGCGATTAATTTTTCAATTGGATTTGATGCTGGCTGTGTAGTGTCTCTGCTGAAGCGGAAGAATAAGATGATTAATAACTTCAAGGCGGCGAGATTTGCAAAGTCGTCAGTCGACTCGGATGGGCAGGATTAAAAGTGGGGGGCTCGGTAGGTTATGGAAGCGGAGGGTGTTTAATGCGATAGCCTGTTTTTATGTAAAGCCATTAGTCTCTTATTGTCATGTTGTAAATTTTTTCAAGCGGAAGCAGTTTTTTTGCTTGTTCAATTTCTTTTCTCAGTACCAATTCATGGATGGTATGGGCTAACGGAGTAATATCTGTTACTTGTTGTATCCACTTGTTTACATAAAGTGCCACGGCTTGGCCGCTCAAACCTATCTGTATGGTCCGGTGTGATTGCGGCTGCAGATACACATCACGCTCAGGGTCCCACTGAATTCGCACTGGCGCATTTGCTTTCACGTTGAGCCATTCTTCTTTGCTCATCGATTCGTCTGGATGGCTGGGGGAGCTATGTTCCAATGCCCACTCGAAACCTTCTCGTGAAATATCGATGGCCAGAATGCGCGACTGACCCGCGTCTTTGAAGCCCCATCCAGCGCGGCACATCATCCAGAGGAAGGATGGCTTAATCCAAGTCATGCGATCCATTTTGAACGGTGGTGAAACGAACGTCCCATGGGCGATTGTGGCATCGGCTATAGCTTCCGAATAGGCCTGGTAGACACGAATGGTTTTTTCATCGTAAAAGCCGCGTATCTGGCGAATAGGGATGAGTTGTTGGGCAACGCCAGTCATGTTTTGCATTTTTTATACTCAATATTTAATAGGCGTCAGGATACACATTCGCTAACCCTTATCGAAGCTTGGAAGCGCCTTTTGATATCGATGAAGCGGATGCTTAACGAAACGAAAACACCCCAAGGAATAACGGGGCGTTTTCATTTGCCGGGCTGAACCAGCTAAGTGTTTACCGAAACGCCGGCACCACATTCCTGATAAACAACTCCAGCGACTTCTTCTTCTCCGCATGCGGCAAGCTGTTATCACACCAGAAACTGAACTCATCCACCCCAAGTTCCTGGTAATACTTGATCCGCGGAATGATCTCTTCCGGCGTACCGATCATCGCCGTCTTGTGCAGGCTTTCCAGTTCAAACTCCGGACGCCCGGCAAACTTCTCTTCAGGGCTTGGGGCGAGGAAGCCGTTGACCGGTACTTCCTTGTTGCCAAACCACGCATCGAAGGTGCGATAGAACCGTGAGATCGCTTTGGCGCCGACTTTCCAGCCTTCTGGGTCGTCAGCCGAGTGCACGTGGGTGTGGCGCAGCACCATCAGTTGCGGACGCGGCACGTCTGGATTGTTGTCGAGCGCGGTCTGGAATTTGTTCTTCAGGTCGACGACTTCTTCGTCACCTTTCATCAATGGCGTGACCATCACGTTGCAGCCGTTGGCCACGGCGAAGTTGTGCGAATCCGGGTCGCGGGCGGCGATCCACATCGGTGGGTTCGGCTTCTGAATCGGCTTCGGCACGCTGGTCGAGGTGGGGAATTTCCAGATGTCGCCGTCGCGGGGTAAAGGGGACAGACCACGTTTAGAAAGCACTCCGAAAATGTGGTCTGTCCCCGTTAACCCCGTTAACCCCGTTAACCCCGCGATAAAATCGTCCTTGTGCATGAGTCTCTGCCAGAATTGCCAAGAGACGACCTAAAGATATATCTCGAGATTTTACGTGACTCGGTCCTTGATTGGATTGGTGGCGATGGACACGAGTTGGAAGTTGTCTTCAAAGAAGTTGATAGAGCAGTGGCCGAAAGTTTGCTAAAAATTAGGCTAAGCCTGTGACGCAAGGTAAATGGGAAAGTAATAGGTTGAAAACTATGGATCCGAAAACACATGAGTTGCTTTACAGTATTCCGGAAAATTCCGATTATGCTGCCGAAGCGGGTGATTTGGATGCGGGAGATATTCCGGAGGCAAGACGTAGTGCCGTCAAGGAATTGATGCTCCATAGTAATGATGAAACAGAGCGTTTCTTGGCTGCAAAACTACTGGCAAGTTGGGGAGAATATGAAGGTTTAGTGGCCTTGCAGAAAGGTCTAGAGAGGCCTGAAGTCATTGAGGGGACGTATATTCATAGGCTTTATGGGTATGATGATACTTATCGGCAAGTATTGATGGCGGTGACCATGTATTTCGCCAATGTTGCCGGCGCACAAGGGAAGGACGTGGCCCGGCCTCATGTATATGAACTGCTCTCGAAAATTATCTCGTTGGCAAACGACAGGCCTTTTGAAATATCAGAGTTGTATTCCTTTGTGCGGCGAGAGAAGTATCTGGAATACTTGCCTATGATTGAGCGGCACTTGATCTCCATTATTGATTTTCCAGAAAAGCACCGCTGGAAAATCTACGATGCTATTGTGTTTCTAATGGAATTAGACTCCGATTTTGTAGTGCCTCTATTGATTGGGCGGAATAAGACTGTTGATGATTTTAAGCCGTAATAAGAGTTTATTAAAGGCTAAGCTCGAGGAGGTATATAATTAAAGGTGTCGGATTTATTTATTCAAAACTAGATCTGACCCATTTTTCTTTTTTTGGAGAATAAATGGGGACAGGCCACGTTTAGAAAGCACTCGGAAAATGTGGTCTGTCCCCGTTAACTCTATCAGTATAACTCCGTTACCGATAAAGCATATGATATGAAAATCACAACGCCGCAACAGCTGCCGCCTGCGCTGCAGCCCGGAAGGACTATTGAGTGATGTGGATATGATTGTTCGAGAAATTGGGCGAGAAGAGCCTGTGCAGGTGTTTGGTATTTACTGGATAGAGAGCGAGCGCTTTTACTGGGTTATTCCTTATGATGGCTACGGTGGCCTGATGTCGCTCAGTGATAGAGAGGTCAATGTCGTTGACTCTTCTCTGTCAAATGATCTCATCCTCTGCAAGGATGGGGAGGGAGGGGACATGATTCTGCATTGGGCAGCGGAAGATTTGATTGAAGAGCTTGTGGAGCGTGATCCAAAGGCAATGGCCGAGTTCTTGGAGCGCATGAAAGGCTGATGGTGTAAAGCGACTGGTGCAGCTGAAGTGCCGGCCACTTCTGCAATTGCGCGTGTCGGCCTGAGAGAAGATCTGCCGCGCAAGCAGGGATTTCTCGAAAAGGGTAAATGGGGACAGACCACGTTTAGAAAGCACTCGGAAAATGTGGTCTGTCCCCGTTCTCCTTCCCCGTTTTCCTAAGAGTTTAATAAATGACCGTAAATGAAGTGATTTTTGACGATCTGTGGGACGGCGAAAAAAATATCTGTTTTTTTGTTCATTCAGAAAAATGCTTCTGGGTTGTGGATGAAAAAGAGAACTTTACTTTGGATATAGATATCAGTCTCAGGGCCGCTCTGGAAAGTGGGGGGATTACGAAGGAACAATATGAACAGTTTCGCCAAAATTACAGGGGAGGGCTTGCGCAGTTGACTTCGGAGAATTTTCCGAAGTACCTTGATGGTTCGCGAGAGAAAATACTATCGTCGTTGGATTTGCAGGGCTTTGTTGGGGCGGATGTAACTGTCTTTGAGGCAATTGAGAGTTACTACCTGACAGGTAAAGGTTTGAGCGCCGATTTGTATAAAATGGCCAATGTTGTTAGTTCGCGCCTTCCAGATTTTTATATAAATTTTGATCGAAAGATATTTATGCATATGGATGAAGGTCGGTTTCACGAGAAATATGTTCATGCGGATTGGATTTCTGAGTGCTATGATTTTAGTTTTCTGATTCCCGCGCATGAAAGATACTGGATAGTGGATGGCAGGGACTATTGGAAGTTACGCTTTGTATGATCGTAGGCAATTAGGTGGCTGTTAAGTTGCAAGGCTACATACCTTGGAAAGGGGTAAATGGGGACCGCCTACGTTTAGAAAGCCCTCCGAAAATTTCGTCTGACCCCATCAACCACGTTAGCCCAGCCCCCCGTTAACCCAATTTTTCGGGTGCGCAGGACGTTTGGGATCATATCGTTAAAAGAACTGTCGATGCCTATAACAAGTAAATCAATAATCAGCTGGCTATTTAAATACCATGACTGGGTGGGGGTGGGGCTATTACTCGTAGCACTACTCAATGGATACTTTCAGTTCAATGGCAGTTGGGCGCGTTTTTTTACGATACTTGCTGTTCAGTTATGGTTTGCTCAAGGTGTTTATAACTATTTAAGAGGGGCAACGGTTGCCATTGCACCCGGTGGATTGGGCAGGGGTGCTGACCCCGCCGGGCGGGCGGTATTGGCAAGTTTTGCGTTCTTTTTATATGCGATATTTTTCTTTGCGGATTATCAATGCTGAATTGTTGATTGCAAAATTTCCTTTGATATTCGAACTGTTTCGGAGACACCTATAAAAAAACCGGGCTAATGCCCGGTTTTTTACAAGTCAGCTCAGCGAAACGCCGGCACCACATCCCTGATAAACAACTCCAACGACTTCTTCTTCTCCGCATGCGGCAGACTGTTGTCACACCAGAAACTAAACTCATCCACCCCAAGTTCCTGGTAATACTTGATCCGCGGAATAATTTCCTCCGGCGTACCAATCATCGCCGTCTTGTGCAGGCTCTCCAGCTCAAACTCCGGACGCCCGGCAAACTTCTCTTCCGGACTCGGAGCGAGGAAGCCGTTGACCGGCACCTCCTTGTTGCCAAACCACGCATCGAAGGTGCGATAGAACCGTGAGATCGCTTTGGCGCCGACTTTCCAGCCGTCCGGATCGTCAGCCGAATGCACGTGGGTGTGGCGCAGCACCATCAGTTGTGGACGCGGTACGTCTGGGTTGTTGTCCAGCGCGGTCTGGAATTTGTTTTTCAGGTCGACGACTTCTTCGTCACCTTTCATCAACGGTGTGACCATCACGTTGCAGCCGTTGGCCACGGCGAAATTGTGCGAATCCGGGTCGCGGGCGGCGATCCACATTGGTGGATTCGGCTTCTGAATCGGTTTCGGCACGCTGGTCGAGGTGGGGAATTTCCAGATGTCGCCGTCGTGGGCGTAGTCGCCTTGCCACAGGGCGCGGACCACCGGGACCATTTCTCGCAGGGCCTGACCGCCGCTGGAGGCGGGCATGCCGCCGGCCATGCGATCGAATTCGACCTGATAGGCGCCACGCGCCAGGCCGACTTCCATGCGTCCGTTGCTGATGACGTCGAGCAGCGCGCATTCACCAGCGACCCGCAGTGGGTGCCAGAACGGCGCGATGATGGTGCCGGCGCCGAGGTGGATGGTGGTGGTTTTGGCGGCGAGGTAGGCCAGCAGCGGCATCGGGCTTGGCGAGATGGTGTATTCCATCGCGTGGTGTTCGCCGATCCACACGGTGCTGAAACCGCCGGCCTCGGCCATCAGGGTCAGTTCGGTCAGGTCTTCGAACAGTTGGCGGTGGCTGACGCTTTCGTCCCAGCGTTCCATGTGGATGAACAGGGAAAATTTCATGACGCTTCCTCGGGTCTTTTATTGTTGAGGCTACAAAACTGTGTGGGAGGGGCTTGCTCCCGAAAGCGGTGGGTCAATCGACACCTCTGGTGGCTGACACATCGCCTTCGGGAGCAAGCCCCCTCCCACAGTGGATTTGTGTGGGGTTGAAGTTTTGCTCAGGCCAGAACGGGCAGGGCGCCCATCTTGCCGTGGCAGTAAACCAGCGGCCCGTTGTGCTGCTCCGGGACGATCAGGTTCTTCACCGCGCCGACCATGATCGCGTGGTCACCACCTTCGTATTCGCGCCATAACTCACATTCGATGATAGCCGTCGCGTTGGCCAGGATCGGGTTGCCCAGCTCGCTCAACGTCCACTCGATGCCCTGCGCCTTGTCCTTGCCTTTACGGGCGAAGGCGTAGGCTTCGCTTTGCTGGCCGCCGGACAGGACGTGGATCGCGAAGCGCTTGTTCTTGATCAGCACAGGGTAGGAGTCGGAGCTGTAGTTGGGGCAGAACAGCACCAGGGCAGGGTCCATCGACAGTGAACTGAAGGCGCTGGCGGTGAGGCCGACGATCTGGCCGTCATCGTCCAGCGTGGTGATGACAGTGACGCCGGACGGAAACGAGCCCATGACTTGTTTGTAGATGGCAGCATCGATCATTGGACGGTCCTCGGGTGTTGTGACGCGATTTTTATGTATTTGTTGGTCTGATGGTATACCAGTATTTTTTCTTTGCAAGGGCTTTTAGGCTGAACCGATAAACGTGGTGCTTTCGTCGGAAACTCAGCATTTATTGGGCTTGTGGCTGGCCTGAAGGCCGCAGTATCAGTGAGGATGGCGGATCAGCTAGCGCCGTAAACTACGGATCAGTCTTGTGAAATGTTTGGAATACCATAATATGGTCTGCATCTGAGGGGCGACCCAGAGTCCCCCCGGTTTGGCTTCATACAAAGATAAGAACAGACAAACTCGAGTTCATGCATATGTCCCAGATGTCCCGGCAAGATCCGTTGATCGAGAATCACACGGTCGACTACGTCCCACTCGCGGAACGCCACGGGAAGGCCCGCGACCTTTTCACCTTATGGTTCAGCACCAACATCGCGCCACTGCCCATCGTCACCGGCGCGATGGTGGTTCAGGTGTTCCATCTCGATTTGCTTTGGGGGCTGCTGGCGATTGCGCTGGGGCACCTGATCGGCGGCGTGGTGATCGCCCTGGCGTCGGCGCAAGGCCCGCGCATGGGCATTCCGCAAATGGTCCAGAGTCGTGGCCAGTTCGGGCGTTACGGCGCACTGTTGATCGTGTTTTTTGCGGCGCTGATCTACATCGGTTTCTTCATTTCCAACATCGTGCTTGCCGGGAAATCGATTGTCGGTATTGCGCCATCGGTGCCGGTACCGCTGAGCATTTTGATCGGTGCGCTGGCGGCCACGGCGATTGGTGTGATCGGCTACAACTTCATCCATACACTGAACCGCATCGGCACCTGGGTGATGGGCAGCGCGCTGCTCGCCGGTTTCATTTACATCTTCGCTCACGACTTGCCGGCAGACTTCCTGACGCGCGGCAGTTTCAACCTGTCGGGCTGGCTGGCAACGGTGTCGCTGGGGATCATCTGGCAGATCAGCTTCTCGCCGTACGTTTCCGACTATTCGCGTTATCTGCCAGCGGATATCGGCATCGCCAAACCGTTCTGGGCCACTTATCTGGGGGCGACGCTGGGGACGATTCTGTCGTTCAGCTTTGGCGCCGTGGCAGTACTGGCGACCCCGGAAGGCACCGAGGCGATGGCGGCGGTCAAGCAATCCACCGGGTGGCTGGGGCCGATTCTGATGGTGTTGTTTCTGCTCAATATCATCAGCCACAACGCGCTGAATTTGTACGGCGCGGTGCTGTCGATCATCACCTCGATCCAGACCTTTGCCAGCCAGTGGACGCCGAGCATCAAGGTGCGTGTGCTGTTGTCGAGCGTGGTGTTGGCAGGTTGCTGCGTGGTGGCGCTGGGTGCCTCGACGGATTTCATTTCGCAGTTCATCGGGCTGATTCTGGCGCTGTTGCTGGTGTTGGTGCCGTGGGCGTCGATCAACCTGATCGACTTCTACCTGATCAAGCGCGGCAGCTATGACATCACCTCGATTTTCCGCGCGGACGGCGGCATTTACGGGCGCTTCAATCTGCACGCGATCATTGCCTACTTCATCGGGATCATTGTGCAGCTGCCGTTCGCTAATACCTCGTTGTATGTCGGGCCGTACGCCAATCTGGTGGACGGTGCGGATCTGTCGTGGCTGTTCGGCCTGGTGGTGACAGTGCCGTTGTATTACTGCCTCGCCACACGCGGGCAGACCCGGCAGAGCAGGGCGGCGCGGTTGAGTTATACCGACTGACCGATCATCAGTAAAACTGTGGCGAGGGAGCTTGCTCCCGCTGGACTGCGCAGCAGGCCTGCTTTTCTAAATCGAAGAGCGAGGTCCGCTGCGCGGCCCGGCGGGAGCAAGCTCCCTCGCCACAAATGATGTTTCCTTAGCCCTTGTGCATTCCAGCGGTCATTCAAATTGGCCATTTCGATCCCCTTTTGGCCCATCCCCCACTGTGCCGCGACCCCGCGCTCGGCAAGAATCAAATCACAACAAAACGCTGGACCTTCCTTGCCCTTGGCTACCTTTACAGCCGCTGCCGTGTACAGAACATAAAAACCATCGATCTCACGTCGCATTCTGGGGAAACAACCATGGTCACGATGAAACGCATTCTGGGTGCCACCGTGTGTGGGCTGACGCTGCTGGCCAGCGCGGTACACGCCGAACAGCGCGAGCTGCGGGTCTACAACTGGGCGGATTACATCCTGCCGTCGGTGCCCAAGGATTTCGCCGCGAAGACCGGCATCAAAGTGACCTGGGACACCTTCGACACCAACGAATCGCTGGAGGCCAAGTTGCTCACCGGCAACTCCGGCTACGACCTGGTGGTGCCGTCGAACCAGTTCATTGACACCCAGATCAAGGCCGGCGTGTTCCAGAAACTCGACAAGTCGAAACTGCCGAACTGGAGTCATCAGGATCCGGCGCTGCTCAAACTGCTCGACGCCAATGACCCCGGCAACCAGTACGGCGTGCCCTACATGTACGGCACGGTACTGATCGGTTTCAACCCGGCCAAGGTCAAGGCTGCCCTCGGCGACAACGCGCCGGTGGACAGCTGGGATCTGGTGTTCAAGCCGGAGAACATGGAGAAGCTCAAATCCTGCGGCGTGGCGATGCTCGATTCGCCGTCGGAAATTCTGCCGCTGGCCCTGCATTACCTCGGTCTCGATCCGAACAGCCAGAACCCGGCCGACTATGAAAAGGCCAAGGATCTGATGCTGAAGATTCGTCCGTACGTGACCTACTTCAACTCGGCCAAGTACATGACCGACATCGCCAATGGCGACATCTGCGTGGCCATCGGCTATTCCGGTAGCTTCTACCAGTTCGGTAATCGCGCGAAAGAGGCGGGCAACGGTGTGGTGGTTGACTGGCGCTTGCCGAAGGAAGGCGCGCCGATCTGGTTCGATACTTTCGCGATTCCGAAAAGCGCGAAGAATGTCGAAGAGGCGCATGAATTCCTCAACACCTTGCTCGATCCGAAAGTCATTGCGCCGATCAGCGACTTCCTCGGCTACCCGAACGTGAACAAGGACTCGATGCCGCTGGTGAACAAAGACATCACCGGCAACCCGAACCTGACGCCGACCAGCGAAGCGCTGAAAACCCTGTACGTGGTCCAGCCACTGCCGCAAAAACTCGAACGCGTACGCACGCGGGTGTGGACCAGCATCAAATCCGACAAGTAGCCGCACACCCTCTGGAGGATGTGCCTGCTCGCAAAGGCGCCGGATCAGGCAACATGGATGCTGAATGTGCCGGCCCCTTCGTGAGCAAGCCCACTCCCACCTTTTGATCTCGGCCAGCCCCGGATCCTCCATCCACCGACTATCACCTGTGGGAGCGGGCTTGCTCGCGAAGGCGTCGGGTCAGCCGACACCTTTATTGAATGTCGCTCCGCATTGTGAGGAGGCTCACTCCTACAGGCTT
Source organism: Pseudomonas sp. 14P5.3.2 (assembly GCF_057799175.1). Lineage (NCBI taxonomy): Bacteria > Pseudomonadati > Pseudomonadota > Gammaproteobacteria > Pseudomonadales > Pseudomonadaceae > Pseudomonas > Pseudomonas sp. 14P5.3.2. The sequence continues at coordinate 101,594 of NZ_JBYOKU010000006.1, forward strand.
TGTGGCGCGTTTTTACTCATCACCAGACTCAACAACACCGACCCCAGAATCACTCCGCCCACCACCGCCAGTGACCATTCCACCGGCATGTGAAACCAAGGCATCAGCGTCATCTTGCCGCCGATGAACACCAGCACAATCGCCAGTCCGTATTTGAGTAGATGAAAGCGGTCGGCCATGTCTGCCAGCAGGAAGTACAGCGCGCGCAGGCCCATGATTGCGAAGATGTTCGAGGTGAAGACAATGAACGGATCGGTAGTGACCGCGAAGATCGCCGGGATGCTGTCGACCGCGAACATCAGGTCGCTGGCTTCGATCAGCATTAGTACAAGGAACATCGGCGTCGCCCAGCGCACGCCGTTCTGCCGCACGAAAAAGCGTTCGCCATGAAAGCCCTGAGTGATCCGCATGTGCCCGCGTACCCAGCGCAGCAACGGGTTTTTATCGAGGTCCGGTTGCTGCTCGGCGAACATCAGCATCTTGATCCCGGTAAAGATCAGAAATGCGCCGAAGGCATACAGCAGCCACTCGAACTGCGACACCAGCCACACCCCGGCGAAGATCATCGCCGCGCGCATCACGATCGCCCCGAGTACGCCATACAGCAGCACTCTGCGTTGCAATTCCGGCGGCACGGCGAAGTAGCTGAAAATCATCACGAAGACGAACATGTTGTCGATCGACAGCGACTGCTCGATCAAATAACCGGTGAGGAATTCCAGTGTCTTGCGCTGGGCAATCTCGGCGCCGAACTCACCGTGCAGATACCACCAGAGCAAACCGGCGAAGGCCATGGCCAGTGCGCACCAGGCGATCACCCAACAGGACGCTTCCCGCACTGAAACGCGATGTGCCTTGCGTCCGCCGAAGACGAACAGGTCCAGCGCAAGCATGGCGAGGACGAAGACGATAAACGCGCCCCACATCCATGGTTCGCCGATGTTGATGTTGGTGGTTGGCATGGCTGGCTCCCTGGCTTTTATTGAATTAGGGTCAGGCAGGGCCATGCTAGCGGCGAGTTTGGTTGTAAGAAAAATCGCTTATTTCTGATGGATAGTTCGGGAAAAGCGAAGTGTTGTGATCAGGGAGGGGGCAATAGCCGCGACGGGGATTGAGACCTTTTGCGGCCTCAATCCCGTCCGTGTTCGCTTACTTGCCTGCAGTCAGCGCCGGAGTGCGCGGTGGCACCTTGCGCTTCGAGCCAGTCGCCTCAAACGCCGAGGCCAGACGCAACAGGTTCGAGTCATCGTAGGCGCGACCGGCGAAGGTCAGGCCGACCGGCATGCCGATGTCGGCCATGATGCCCATCGGCACGGTGACGGTCGGAACGCCGAGGTGACGGATCGCCAGGTTGCCGTTGGCGACCCAGATGCCGTTGCTCCAGGCGATGTCTGCCGATTCCGGATTGATATCGGCATCCGCCGGGCCAACGTCGGCGTTGGTCGGGAACAGCACCGCGTCGAGTTTCAGCGTATCCATCCAGTCTTCCAGATCGAGCTTGCGGGTCTTTTCCAGGCCGCGCAGGCCGTCCGGCAGGGTCGGGATCTGGTCCCACGGGGTGATGCCGCGTTGGGCCATGCGCACGTATTCGTCCATGCCGGCGGCCAGGTCGCCCTCACGGTTGGGCAGGGTGCCCGGGTCGTGCGGGAAGATCTTCGGTCCGTCGACATCGGCCAGGCGATTGAGCTTCGGATCGCCGTTGGCGCGCAGGAAATCATCAAAGGCCCAGGCCGACAGATCCCACAGTTCGTGGTGCAGGAACTCCTTGGAGACGATGCCGCGATTGAACACGGTCGGTGCGCCCGGACGATCGCCTTCGCAGTTGGAGACCAGTGGGAAGTCTACTTCGATGACTTCGGCGCCGGCCGCTTCCAGCGCGGCGCGGGCCTGTTTCCACAGGTCGATCACCGAAGCGCGGGTGTTGATCCGCTGCCCGGTCGGGCCGCCAATACCCGGCGCTTCGCTGGTCCCGGCTTCAGGATCGGCGTTGATGTAAATCTTCGGCACGCCGAGGCGTTTGCCGGCCAGTGCATTGGACTTCACGGCCAGCTCGGCGTAGGAGGCCGGGCGCACCGAGTCGACGCTCGGGATCGGCACCCACGGCTGCAGGCGCCACAGATCGCCACGGGTGTCAGGGTCTTCAGCGACTACCACGTCGAGCACTTCGAGCAGGTCGGCCATGGTTCGGGCGTACGGCACCACCACGTCCATGGTCGGCGTCAGCGGCCAGTTGCCGCGCACCGAAATCACCCCGCGTGACGGCGTGTAGGCGCACAAACCGTTGTTCGACGCCGGGCCGCGACCACTCGACCAGGTTTCTTCCGCCAGGCCGAACGCCGAAAAACTCGCGGCAGTGGCGGTGCCGGCACCGTTGGACGAGCCGGAAGCAAACGGCGCGGTCAGGTAGGCCGCGTTGTACGGACTTTCGGCACGGCCATAGACGCCACGTTGCATGCCGCCATTGGCCATCGGCGGCATATTGGTCTTGCCCAGGCAGATCGCTCCGGCGGCACGCAGGCGTTCGATGGTGAAGGCGTCGCGATGTGCCACCAGATCGGCGAATGCCGGGCTGCCGGAAGCGGCGGTCAACCCCTTGACCAGATAGCTGTCCTTGGCGGTGTAAGGGATGCCGTCGAGCGGGCCGAGGGTTTCGCCCTTGGCGCGGCGTGCATCGGACGCCTGGGCCTCTGCCAGTGCTTCGGGATTGCGTACGACCACGGCATTCAGTGCAGTGGCGGTGTTCGGGCCGTCATAGGCGTCGATCCGGGCCAGATAGGCCTGCACCAGTTCAACCGCGGTGGTCTGGCCGGCTTCGAGCGCCGCGCGTAATTGAGCAATGGAGACTTCAGTGACTTCGATCATGCTGTTACCGCCGACAGGTTCGCTAAAGGGGTGGGTCATTATGGTTATGGTCGAAACGCATAGAGAATTTCGTATGGACGAAACTCTACCCTGAACTTTGCCGAATGGCATGTGCTAATTCGATAAATATCGACAAAACTCAACGAAAAAATTCTCCCGGCGTCTCGCCAAACTGTTGCCGAAAGGCCGCGATGAACGCCGAGGTCGAGTCATAACCGCAGGCCAGAGCCACGTCGGTGACGCGTTCGCCACGTTCCAGCGGGGTCAGTGCGCCGAGCAATCGCAAGCGCTGACGCCAGGCACGGAAGGTCAGGCCGGTGTCACGTAAAAACAGGCGGCTGAGGGTTTTTTCGGTGACGCCGAATTTTTCGCTCCAATGGTGCAGCGTGGTCTGCTGTTCCGGATGTTGCTCCAGGCTTTGATAGATCTGTCGCAGACGGCTGTCCTGGGGAAGTGGCAGCATCAGGTCGATCTGCGGCGCCTCGGCCAGTTGATCGAGGATCACCTGGGCCAGGCGGCCATGCGCGCCGCGCTCATCGTACTCCACCGGAACCAGACTGAACGCGCGAATCAGCTCGCGCAACAGGTCGCTGACGCCCAACACATGACAACGTTCAAGCGCCCAGCCGGCCACGCTGCAGTCGATGTACAGGCTGCGCATTTCCGTGTGCGGCGAGCTGAACACACGGTGCGGTACGCCCGCCGGAATCCACACAGCGCGCTCCGGTGGGGCAACGAAGCGTCCAGCGCCGGTCTGCACTTCGAGCACGCCCTGAATCGCGTACGACAATTGCACCCACGGGTGACTGTGGCGCCGGGTCAGTGCACGATTGGGCAGCGATTCGGTGCGCCCGTATAGCGGACGCGGCAGGCTGGGCAGTCCGGGAATGCTGCGCCGGAAGCTTTTCTCATGTCCTTTAGGCGGCATCTGTTGGCTCTTCGGCGTTAGTCGGTAATTCCCACTCACGTTAGAGTCGCAATCACGTACTGGCAACCCCCGGATGAGCAAACCATGACCCGCCCAAGATTCCTGCCCGACAACTTCACCCTGACCCTGATCAGCGTCGTGCTGCTGGCCAGTTTCCTGCCGGCCAGCGGGCAGGTCGCGGTGGGGTTTGGCTGGCTGACCAACATTGCCATCGCGCTGCTGTTCTTCCTCCACGGCGCCAAACTGTCGCGTGAATCAATCATCGCCGGTGCCGGCCACTGGCGCCTGCATCTGCTGGTGTTCGGCCTGACCTTTGTGCTGTTCCCGATCCTCGGCCTGGCATTGAAACCGCTGCTGTCTCCGCTGATCGGCGACAAGCTGTACATGGGCATGCTCTACCTCTGCGCGTTGCCCGCCACCGTGCAGTCGGCGATTGCCTTCACCTCTCTGGCCCGGGGCAATATTCCGGCAGCGATCTGCAGTGCGGCGGCCTCGAGCCTGTTCGGGATCTTCCTCACGCCGTTACTGGTCACCCTGCTGTTGAACGTACACGGCGATGGCGGCTCGACCCTCGATGCGATCCTGAAGATCAGCGTGCAACTGCTGCTGCCGTTCATTGCCGGGCAGATCGCTCGGCGCTGGATCGGCGCATGGGTCGGACGCAACAAGAACTGGCTGAAGTTTGTCGATCAGGGTTCGATTCTGCTGGTGGTTTACAGCGCGTTCAGCGAGGCGGTCAACGAAGGCATCTGGCATCAGATTCCGGTGGTCGATCTGCTGGGGTTGGTGGTGGTCTGCTGCATCCTGCTGGCGCTGGTGCTGCTGGCGTCGACCCTGCTGGGCAAGGCGTTCGGCTTCAGTCAGGAGGATCGCATCACCATTCTGTTCTGCGGCTCGAAAAAGAGCCTGGCCACCGGCGTGCCGATGGCGCAGGTGTTGTTTGCCGGCAGCACCATCGGCGTGTTGATTCTGCCGCTGATGCTGTTCCATCAGATTCAGCTGATGGTTTGTGCGGTGCTGGCGCAGCGTTATGCCAAGCGGCCGGAATCGGTGCCGGAGTTGATGGCGCAAGTTGATCCATAAACACTGCTTCCCTGTAGGAGCTGCCGAAGGCTGCGATCTTTTGACTTTCAAGATCAAAAGATCGCAGCCTTCGGCAGCTCCTACAGGGGATTTTGTTGTGTCAATCCTGAGTAACGTGTTTTGGCCCGGCCAGTGCCCAGGCAATCAGGCCAAACAACGGCACGAACACGATGGCGATAATCCACACGCCTTTGTTGCTGCCTTTACCGGCGCTTTTGCGCACCCGGTTGATCGCCCACAATTCAATGAGCACAAGAACGACGGCGAGTACGATCCAGACGGGTTCAATTTGCATGGGCTACCTCCTGATGGTCTTTCAGTTAGGTGAGCCTCGGCGCGCAGGGTTCATTTAAATTGCGCCACTACCTCCCGAATACTTCACCGCCGCGGCTGCCCGCGACGGCACATTGAGTGTGCGCAACAACGACGACACATGGATGCGCACGGTGAACGGCGAGATATCCAGTTCCCGAGCGATTTCCTTGTTGGTCTTGCCTTGGGCGATCAGCCGCAACACATCCTGCTGACGCGGGGTGAGGGCGGTACCGGTCTCCAGCGGCAACAGCCCGGAAGGCGCAAACCTGACCAGCACTTCGCCTTCACGAATCGCCAGAATCGCTTCGCCGATCTCATCCGGGGCGATGTTCTTACCGATGAAACCGTCGATGCCGGCCGCCATCACTTCACCGATCAGCGCCTCGTCGTCGACCATCGACACCACGATCAGCGTGGTGCGCGGCAGTTTTCGGCGCAGGTCGGCGAGTTGGCTGATGCAGGTCAGGCCAGGGAAGCGCAGGTCGAGAATCAACGTGTCCGGCTCGCTGCCGTTGGGCAGCAAGGCCAGCACGGCGTCGAGGTCACCGGCTTCTTCGATAGTCGCTTCGGGCAGCAGGCGCTGCACGGTGCGCAGCATGGCCTCGCGAAACATCGGGTGATCGTCGGCTATGATGATGCGGCATGTCATGGCGTGACCCTCCCTGGATCAGTGTTGTTTATGGCATGCACCATAGCACCGCACGCCAGGGTCGCCTGTCGATTGGTGTTGAATCTGACGACTGTTGCACAAGGACGTTGCCCATGAAGTTCGAGAAAAACACCGAACTCGACCAGGCCAATCTGCGGATCATCATCGCCAGCATTGCCATGGTTTACATCGGCGTGCTCGGTTTGCTGCCGGGTCAGCGCTTCGATACTTATCTGCCGGTAGTGACTTACATCTTCGTGTTTCTGCTGGTGTCGGTCGGCTTGCGCCAGGCCATTGCGCGCTGGCCCGGGCATTACCCGGCGCGGCGGATTTTCGGCATGGTCCATGATTACACCGGCACCTGTTTCGGCCTGGTGCTCGGCGGTGAAGCGGCGTTGCCGCTGTACGCGGTGATCATCTGGGTCAATCTGGGCAACGGCATGCGCTACGGCTCGCGCTATCTGGCGATTGCCACCGGTCTGGCGCTGGTGGCGCTGCTGGCGGTGTATCGCTTGACGCCGGTGTGGCAGGCGCAACCGTTCATGGTGTTGATGTTGATGCTCACCAGCACGGTGATCCCGTTCTACGCGCACTTGCTGCTGGAGCGTACGCGCAAGGCGTCGGAAGAAGCCGTCGCGGCCAATCTGGAGAAGTCGCGGTTTCTCGCCCAGGCCAGTCACGATCTGCGTCAACCGATTCACTCCATCGGTCTGTTTACGGCGTGCCTGCGCGAGTCGCGGCTGGGCGAGCAGGAGCGGCAACTGGTCGACAACATCGACCGTTCGTTGCTCAACGTCTCGCAGTTGTTCCGTTCGATTCTCGACCTTTACACCCTCGACAACGGGCGCATCCTGCCGAGGCTGCAGGTGTTCAATCTCGGCGAGTGGCTGGCCGATCTGATCCGCCAGAACGCCGAGGCCGCGCGCTGGGCCGGCGTGGAGTTGCGTCTGCGCCCGTGCAAACACTGGGTGCAGAGCGATCCGGCGGTGCTCGCGACCCTGGTGCAAAACGTGCTCTCCAACTGCTTCAAGTACGGCGCGCAACGCCCGGTGCTGATCGGCGTGCGCAAACGCGGCGGCGGGCTGGCCATCGTGATTTATGACCGCGGCAACGGCATTGCCGAGGAGCACCTGCCGAGGGTCTTCGAGGAGTTTTATCGGGTGCGTCAGGTGCGCGACAAAGACGTGGAAGGCGTCGGCCTCGGGCTGTCGATCGTCAAGCGTCTGGGGCAGTTGATTGGCGTCGATGTCGCGTTGCGCTCGCAGCTTGGGCGCGGCACGGCGGTCACGCTGTACGGCTTGCCGCTGGCCATGGCACCCCAGTTGCCAGTCAATCGTGACGATGTGCGGCAGGCCGGCCTGTTGACCGGGTTGAAGGTGTGTCTGGTGGAAGATGACCGCAACGTGCTGCTGGCGACGTCCGCGCTGCTGGAGCGCTGGGGCTGCGTGGTGCAGGGCGAGTTGAGCGGACAGGGTCTGGTCACCGATTGCGACATCATCGTCGCCGATTACGATCTGGGAACGCATTCCACGGGTATCGAGTGCATTGACGCTGTGCGGCGCCAGCGTGGTTTTGCGGTGCCGGCGATGATCATCACCGGGCATGACATCGAGAAAATACAGGCGGCCTTGCACGACCGCCAAATTGCCATCCTGTCCAAACCGGTACGCCCGGCCGAGCTGCGCGCGACCTTGCGAACCCTGCGCGACCGGCAAACCGAGCCGGTTGCGCAGGTCTGATTTCAACGCTTGCAGAGGTAGTCCTGAGTGATGGTGGTTTGCAGGCAGTTGAACTGGCCCATGGTGCGGCAGATATTTTTCTCCGAACCGGTCACCTCGGCGTTCTTGTAGCCCCAGGTCTTGCAGCGCTCCATCGCGACAGTCAGGCCTTGCGCGGCGTTGGTCTGGCCGCTTTCAAACTGGCCCAATTCGTAGGAGACCTGGACGACACCGTCGTTCTTGCTGCCGCCGGTGGCTTCCCATTGTTTGGGCGTGGCGCAGCCGCTCAGGGCGAGGGCGGTGAGGGTGAGAGTTGCGATCAGGGTTTTCATGATGGAACGTAGTCCTTTACCGGGGATGAGGGATTACTGGAACGGAATCGGCGAGGCGCCTTTCGGCAGGCACGACAGTGGCGGGCTCATGATGCCCATGCTCGCCACGGCGACAATCGCGCCGCTGGGCAACTCGCAGTTGTATTCGCCGGCCGGGGTGTAGGCGGTGTAGTAGGTGAGGGTACTGTCGCTGCGGATGTTGTCGATTTTCGACACCGGTTTACCGATGACGGTCTGGGCGCGCTCTTTCATGCTGGCTTCGGTCGGCTTGGCGGTCTGGCAGCCGCTGGCGCCAAGCAGCAGAGCGCTGACGATGGCCACTCTGCAGAGGTTGGAATGCAGTTTCATGGTGTTTCTTCCTTGGTGTTGTTCTGATTTCCAGGCACAACGATCCCGCGCACTGCACAGCGGCAATGTTGGGGAGCATCGGGGGTTGCGAGGGAATATAACGCCGGGTGGCGGGGCGGTCGATTAGCACAAATGTGCTAGTGCGACCCGAGGCGATAGTCGTTTAGCTTCCTTGCAGGCCAGTGCAAAAAAGGAAATCAGTCTAAAAACACCGAGGCGGATCTTGTGGCTTTTGCTAGGCTCAAGGATGTAGGCGAAGACGCAGACTGATGCGCAAGCGGATAGCAAGGGGACGTGGGGCGCGTTCCGAAGGGTACACGGTTAGAAAGATCTCCGCGCTGAGATCCAGCCCTTATGCCGTGTGAGGCAGCAGAGCACCGCTCTTTTTCCATGGTTGCTTTTGTACTGTGAGAGGCCCGATAAACCTTGTAAGCCAGAGACCAGCACTGGCCGCCTACTCGAACACCAAAGCCCGCATTGCTGCGGGCTTTGTCGTTGTTGCAGGATCAGATTTTCGTCAGTGCGTGCGCCAGATCGGCGCGCAGGTCTTCGAGATCCACCGAAAAACGCACAATGCCATCGCCGATATCCAGTTTTGCCGGGGTTCAATTGGGATCAGGCAAAACGGCCGGAGCTGTTGTCAGTGACGGAACCGATGGCGAAGTTGATCCCCGACGCTTTTATGCCTCGCTGAAAGGGATCTCGCCGTAGCGACGGAATGCGAAATCATTAAGACGCCGCGAGTGATGCGTTGAATGAGAGTTTATAGACTGTTGCTCGGACATTATCCTGCTCTCACGATTCTGGCTGCCGGTGACACTCATACTAAAAGGAATCTGTTCGAATGCTGAAAGAGGAAAAAAAGGACGCGATTTTTATTTCCTATGCGTGGGGTGGGTCGCTGCAGCAAAAGGAATGGTTACGCCAGCGCATTATCGAGCCTCTTGATTGGAAATATCGAGTGTTCTGGGATCGGGACAGTATTGGATTCGGTGAATCGATCGACAACGTCATTGCACGTGCGCTAGAGCAACGGCCGATCAATGTGTTTTGTATTTGTGACAGCGACTATCTGGTCGCAGCGCAGCGGGTCAACTCTGGCTTGCATCGAGAACTGCAGATGCTGACGCAAATCGCTGATCACGTTGGCGTCAGGATCATTCCATTGATTTTCGACGCCGATAGCTCAGCGGACTTGCCAGAGCCGCTGGCAGGCAGGGCTTACCTGAATGTTCATCCGTTACATGAGCGCGGTTTGGACTTGAGCTCTTTATTACTCGGTGTAGCTGACGGAGCGACGCAGGCACAAGTGAGCACCAATATTGCGGAAAGGCTCAAGGCATATGATCTGCGCCAGCGGGCCAACGCTTATTTCAGGCGTCAGAACATGGAGTTATGGGGGACTGCACGTACTCATGAAGTGCGGGTGTTTCAAACTGGGCAGCAACCGCGATTGTTACTCCCGGCTCAGTGGATGTGGGATAGCGACGAGTGGGGGGGCATGCTGGGTGACGATAATCCGACGTATTGCCCTTCAAAAGGACGCTGGCATTGGGATTACTTTAGTCCGTCGCGAGGCATGTGTGCGCTGGGAACCGCGACCATGTCGGCGTTTTTTCCGGATCGTGAAAGCTCGGGCGACCAAGCAATGCTGACTTCGGCTGGTGCGATTCTGGCCAGAAGCGTATTCGCCATGACTTATAAGACTGAGTCGTTCAATCTCGCACCTGCCGAACTGATCAATATCCTTCTCAACGACGCCGAAGGCTACGCAGCGCTAGAACATCTGGTGTAATCGAATACATAGCCGGCCGCCCGCTATTTTCCGGAAAGAGTGTCCTGTTGGGGGGCTGGTCGCTGAGGGGCAGACAATGTCGATTGCGTGCTCGCTGTCTCGGGCGGCGAGGGTGTATTTGGAGACACCAATGGATAGATCGCAAAAGCGAGTCCAAAAATACCGATAAAAAATCCGCCTGTCGTGTAGTACTTCTGTTGCTTTCGTTCTTTGTCGTTTACGGCGAGCAGTTCACGTATTTGGTTGGCTAACGGTTCCATGGACTGTGCAGGGGTCGTCAACTGCTCTCGCAGGCGCTCAAGGTGGATTCTTATTTCCTTGGGCATTCCCTCGAAAGGCTCCGTCTCTTTCATCTGTGCGATATAGCTTTCTACCAAATCTCTGTGTGCACTCAACTCGGTGTTTCTTCCTGTCAGTATTTCCCTGAGCAGTCGTTGCAGAATCCAATAGATGCGCTCGTTCCTGACCTGGCGAGAAGCGGCAATTTGCAGGATTTGCGGCCATGAAGGCTGGCTGTTTTTGATGGCCAGAATCAAGTCTTCGTTGAAATCCTTCTCCCATTTTGATTTGAAATAGTCTTCAAGTGCAGACGTCAGAACCCAGGCAAGAAACATGAATGCACAAATGATTACGACGAAACTTATAGCGATTGCTATCCAGGTTTGCATGAACACTCCATTTTCATTGCGCAGATATAAAGTAAATAGACTTGGGATTTCGAGCCGGATCTGTGAATAGCGCGACGTGCCTGGGGCATATTCCGCCGACCAGTGATTCTGCCCGGAGGCAAGGCTAAGTGCCACTATTTCCGCATGGTGGCCTGCAATGCTTGGTTCAAAGTGCAACATTGAATGGTTGCAAGGAGAGGTTTGTTCGTACTGTGAGAGGCCCGATAAACCTTGTAAGCCAGAGACCAGCACTGGCCGCCTACTCGAACACCAAAGCCCGCATTGCTGCGGGCTTTGTCGTTGTTGCAGGATCAGATTTTCGTCAGTGCGTGCGCCAGATCGGCGCGCAGGTCTTCGAGATCTTCGACACCCACCGACAGACGCACCAGGCCATCGCCGATTCCGAGTTTGGCGCGGGTTTCAGCGGGAATGGTCGCGTGGGTCATGATCGCCGGGTGCTCGATCAGGCTTTCGACACCGCCGAGGCTTTCGGCCAGGGCAAAGATCTTCACGTTTTCCAGAAAACGCCGTGCGCCCTCCAGATCACTGTTCAGATCCACCGAGATCATCCCGCCAAAACCATGCATCTGCCGTTTGGCCAACTCATGCTGCGGGTGCGACGGCAGGCCCGGGTAGTAGACGCGTTTGACCTGCGGTTGCTGCTCCAGCCACTTGGCCAGTTCCAGCGCGTTGCTGCAGTGACGTTCCATGCGCAGCGCCAGGGTTTTTACCCCGCGCAGGGTCAGGAATGCATCGAACGGACCGGAGATTGCGCCGACCGCGTTTTGCAGGAAGCCGAGTTTTTCCGCCAGTTCAGGGTTCTGCCCAACCACTGCGATACCACCGATCACGTCGGAGTGACCGTTCAGGTACTTGGTGGTCGAGTGCAACACGATGTCGAAACCCAGTTCCAGCGGGCGCTGAATGTACGGGCTGGCAAAGGTGTTGTCGGCGACGCTGATGATCCCGCGTGCACGGCAGATGCGCGCAATCGCGGCCAGATCCGACAGGCTCAGCAGCGGGTTGGTCGGTGACTCGACAATCACCAGGCGTGTGTCGTCCTGCAGCGCCGCTTCGAACGCCGACAAGTCAGTCAGATCGACGTAGCTGAAACGATGCCCGGCACTGCGCTGACGCACCTTGTCGAACAGGCGGAACGTGCCGCCGTACAGGTCATTGCCGGAGATCACGTGCGATCCGGCATCGATCAGTTCGAGGACAGTGGAAATCGTCGCCAGCCCGGAAGCGAAAGCGAAGGCGCGGGTGCCACCTTCCAGATCGGCCACACAGCGCTCCAGGGCAAAGCGCGTCGGGTTGTGCGAGCGCCCGTAGTCGAAGCCCTTGTGCACGCCGGGGCTGTCTTGCAGGTACGTCGAGTTGGCGTAGATCGGCGGCATCAGCGCACCGGTGGTCGGGTCAGGCTCTTGCCCGGCGTGGATCACCCGGGTCGCGAAGCCTTGGGATTTATCGTCGTGCTGACTCATGCGAGGGATCTCCGTAATTGGTTGAGCATGTCGGTGCGGGTGATCAGGCCGTGGAAGCCCGAGGCGTCGGCGATGATCGCCACCAGGCCGCGACTGAGTACCGATTCCAGCTCAGAAAGGGGCGCTCCGGGGGCGAGGGTTTGCAGTTTGTCGGTCATTACGCTGGAGACCGACTGACTGAAGCGCGCGGCGTCTTCGTGCACGGGCAGCAGGATGTCCGATTCGTCGATCACGCCGACCAGTTGTTTGCCTTCAACCAGCACCGGCAACTGCGAGACATCCGCCAGGCGCATGCGCTGGAACGCCGTCAGCAAGGTGTCGTCAGGGCCGACGCTGATCACGCGGCCATCTTCGAAACGCCGGGCGATCAGATCGCGCAGGTCGCCATAGCGTTTGCGCTGCAACAGGCCCTGATCGGTCATCCACTGGTCGTTGTAGACCTTCGACAGATAACGCGTACCGGTGTCGCAGACGAAGCTGACCACGCGTTTCGGCTCGGTCTGTTCGCGGCAGTAACGCAGCGCGGCGGCGAGCAGGGTGCCGGTCGACGAGCCACCGAGAATGCCTTCGGCGCGCAGCAACTGGCGCGCGTGGTCGAAGCTTTCTTCATCGCTGATCGAGTAGGCGTGGCGCACGCTGCTGAGGTCGGTGATCGACGGAATGAAATCTTCGCCGATGCCTTCCACCGCCCACGAACCGGGGGTCGGCATCGTGCCGTCGCGGCTGTACTGAGCCATTACCGAACCGACCGGGTCGGCGAGGACCATCTCCAGATCCGGTTGTACGCGTTTGAAGAAGCGGCTAAGGCCGGTCAGGGTGCCGGAGGAACCGACACCGACCACGATCGCGTCCAGATCATGCTCGGTCTGCGCCCAGATTTCTGGCGCGGTGCTGCACTCGTGTGCCAGCGGGTTGGCGGGGTTGTTGAACTGGTCGGCGAAGAACGCGCCGGGAATGTCTTTTGCCAGTCGTGCGGCCACGTCCTGGTAATACTCGGGGTGGCCCTTGCCGACGTCCGAGCGGGTGATGTGCACTTCGGCGCCCATGGCTTTCAAGTGCAGGACTTTCTCGGTGGACATTTTGTCCGGGACTACCAGCACCACGCGGTAGCCTTTGGCGCGACCGACCAGTGCCAGGCCCAGACCGGTATTGCCGGCAGTGGCCTCAACGATGGTGCCACCCGGTTGCAGGCGGCCGTCGCGTTCAGCGGCATCGATCATCGCCAGACCGACGCGGTCCTTGATCGAGCCGCCGGGGTTTTGTGATTCCAGTTTGAGAAACAGTGTGCAGAGGCCGGTATCGAAGCGGGTAACTTGTACCAGCGGCGTATTGCCGATCAGCCCAAGTACGGCAGGGCGTGAATCCTTTGACATTTCTTCACCTCTTGTAGTGGTGTTGATCGCGTTCCATTCGCGGGGAAAAGCTCGCGTGCAACATAGGCGCAGACATGATCTGTCGCAACCTTTAGTCAGCCGCCGATACAGCCATTTCGATCTAACCATAGAACAGAATCGAAGCCTGCAAAGGCTGGGTTCCAGAGGGTTTACATCAAGGCGCCATTGAGTATTCAAAGGGCGTCGTAACCGTCCGCCACAGCTTGATTTGCGGACGAATATCCTGCAGAGCAAACGGTGTTTTCAGCGAGCACACAGCTGATAGCTGATCATGAGGGAAACTTGTGATCATCAAGATTAAAATGAGTTTGTCTCACTAGCGCTCGATCCCGACAATGGCCGCCATCAATAAGACATTGGAGTTGTTTGTCATGGCATTGGCCCATTCCCTCGGATTTCCGCGCATCGGTCGCGACCGCGAACTGAAAAAAGCGCAAGAGGCGTTCTGGAAAGGAGAACTGAACGAGGCCGGCCTGCGTGAAGTGGGTCGCGAGTTGCGCAAGGCCCACTGGGCGTTGCAGAAGAACGCCGGGATCGAGCTGCTGCCGGTGGGGGATTTCGCCTGGTACGACCAGGTGCTGACCCACTCACTGATGTTCGGGGTGATCCCCGAGCGTTTCCGTCCGCACGATGGCAAGGCCAGCCTGCAGACCCTGTTCAGCATGGCCCGTGGCGTCAGCGACAGCTGCTGCGGCGGTGCGCACGCGCAGGAAATGACCAAGTGGTTCGACACCAACTACCACTATCTGGTCCCGGAATTCAGCGTTGATCAACAGTTCCAGCTCGGCTGGGAGCAGTTGTTCGAAGAGGTCGAAGAAGCCCGCGCACAGGGGCATAACGTCAAACCGGTGATCATCGGCCCACTGACTTATCTGTGGCTGGGCAAGGCCAAAGGCGCCGAGTTCGACAAGCTGGAACTGCTTGATCGCCTGCTGCCGCTGTACGGGCAGATTTTCGCGCGGCTTGCCGCCCTCGGCGTGGAATGGGTGCAGATCGACGAGCCGATTCTGGTGCTCGATCTGCCGCAGGAGTGGAAGAACGCTTTCGAGCGTGCCTACAACCAGATCCAGCGTGATCCGCTGAAGAAACTGCTCGCCACCTACTTCGGTGGTCTGGAAGAAAACCTCGGTCTGGCCGCCAATCTGCCGGTCGATGGCCTGCACATCGATCTGGTGCGTGCAGCGGAACAGTATCCGACCATCCTTGATCGCCTCCCGGCCTACAAAGTGCTGTCGCTGGGTGTGGTCAACGGCCGCAACGTCTGGCGCTGCGACCTGGAACATGCGCTGGCGACTTTGCAGCACGCACATGAGCGTCTGGGTGATCGCCTGTGGGTCGCGCCGTCCTGCTCGTTGCTGCACAGCCCGGTGGATCTGGGCCGCGAAGACAAACTCGATGCGGAGCTGAAAAGCTGGCTGGCGTTTGCCGTGCAGAAGTGCGAGGAAGTCGCGGTGCTGGCGCAGGCGGTCAACGAGCCGGAAGCGCCGAAAGTGCTGCGCGCCCTGGCCCAAAGCCGCTCGGTGCAGACCAGCCGCGCCGCCTCGCCACGCATTCATAAACCGGCGGTGCAGGCCCGTGTGGCGGCCATTACCGCGCAGGACAGCCAGCGCCAATCGCCATTTACCCAGCGCATCGCCCAACAACGCGCCGGTCTTGATCTGCCGCTGTTTCCGACCACGACTATCGGTTCGTTCCCGCAAACCGCGTCGATCCGTCTGGCGCGGCAGTCGTTCAAGCAAGGCAAACTGAGCGAAGCCGAATACACCGAAGCCATGTACAGCGAAATTCGCCACGCCGTGCAAATCCAGGAACAGTTGGGCCTTGATGTGCTGGTGCACGGTGAAGCCGAGCGCAACGACATGGTCGAGTACTTCGCCGAGCAACTCGACGGCTACGCGTTCACCCGTTTTGGCTGGGTACAGAGCTACGGTTCGCGCTGCGTGAAACCAGCGGTGATCTTCGGTGATTTGAGCCGTCCGCAAGCCATGACCGTGGAGTGGATCCGCTACGCGCAGGGCCTGACCGGCAAGGTCATGAAAGGCATGCTGACGGGTCCTGTGACCATGCTGATGTGGTCGTTCCCGCGCGAAGATGTGTCCCGTGAAGTGCAGGCGCGGCAACTGGCGCTGGCGCTACGTGACGAAGTGGTGGATCTGGAAGCCGCCGGGATCAGGATCGTGCAGATCGACGAAGCCGCATTCCGCGAAGGTCTGCCGCTGCGGCGCGCGCAATGGCAGCACTATCTGGACTGGGCAACCGAAGCGTTCCGCCTGTGTGCCTCCGGTGTACGCGACGAAACCCAGATCCACACGCACATGTGCTACAGCGAATTCAATGATGTGATCGAGTCCATCGCCGCCATGGACGCCGACGTGATCACCATCGAAACCTCGCGCTCGGACATGGAACTGCTGGAGGCGTTCGAGGCCTTCGATTACCCGAACGAGATCGGCCCGGGCGTCTACGACATCCACTCGCCACGGGTGCCGGATGCTTCGGAAATGGCCAACCTGCTACGCAAGGCGGCGCAGCGGATTCCGGCGGAGCGGTTGTGGGTCAATCCGGATTGCGGCTTGAAAACCCGTGGCTGGCCGGAGACAGAAGCGGCATTGGTGCACATGGTTACCGCTGCCCGCCAGTTGCGCAAAGAACTGGCGTAAAGCGCTAACTCTGTCTCTGTGGGAGCGGGCTTGCTCGCGAAAGCGGAGTGTCAGCTAAATAATTTTCGACTGACACTCCGCCTTCGCGAGCAAGCCCGCTCCCACACTGGAGTGTGTAGGGTGTCAGTGACGGCTCATCAAGCCGTGCAACACACCCAGGCGCAGCCCCGGTTCCGAAGGCACCATCTGCGAAATGCCAAACACCTTGAACGCCGCCAGCATCAGCACCAATCCGCCGGGCAAAATGCTCTGGCGATGCGGCTGCAGACCGGCGAGTTTCAGCTGCTGCACGTTCTTCACTTTCAGCAGCAACAGCGACAGGCGCAACAGTCCGCCGTAGGTAATGCCGTCCTGACCGAAATCGTTCAAGCGATTGGCCTTGAGCACTTTGGCCAGCATCCGCGCCGTGCCCGACGAGCCAATGGTCTGTTGCCAGCCCTGAGCGCGATAACGGCGGGCGACTTTCTCGAATTGCAGGATCGCCACGCGCTCGGCTTCCTGCAGCGCACCGGGCGCAATCCGTCCGTCAGGGAAGTAGCGTGCACCCAGAGTGCCGCTGCCGATGGCGATGCTTTCGGTGAGCAGCGGCTGCGAACCCTGGCCGAGAATCAGCTCGGTGGAACCACCGCCGATGTCGACCACCAGGCGCATGTCTTCGGCGCCCGGCAGGGTATGGGCGACGCCGGCATACACCAGTCGCGCTTCTTCATGGCCGGAGATGACGTCGATGCGAAAACCCAGATGGCGTTCGGCACTGTGCAGAAACAACTGCGCATTGTCGGCCTCGCGCACCGCGCTGGTCGCCACTGCCCGCACCTTGCCGGCCTCGAACCCGCGCAGTTTCTTGCCGAACCGCGCCAGCGCCTGCCAGCCACGATCCAGCGCCATTTCGTCCAGCGCACCGCCGTCGAAGCCTTCGGCCAACCGCACCGGTTCACGCAGGGTTTTGACCTCCTGAATCATGAAACCCTTACGACTGCGCACCGACTGGCCGATCATCATCCGAAACGCATTCGAACCCAGGTCGATGGCGGCAAACAGCGAGGCGTCTTCTTTCATGGGAATCCCTGCAAAGCATCCGTCGAAGGCTCAAGACGGTTTGCGAGGATTCTGCGGTGCGGTTGATGACATCCTGATGACGGGGCAGGGGCGGTTCAGTGAATTATCGGCTGTCATGACACTGTCATTATCCGGCGACTATCCTGAGCCCAATACATCGCGTGTTCTTAAAGTTTTTGCTGCCTCTTTGGGCAGCTTTTTTTTGCCCGTGATTTGGCAATCCTACGCAAGGTTTGCAATCGTGGGCGTCGTCTGGCTAATATACGATCCATATACACTTTGTATCGGATTCGGATATGGGCATCGTAAAGATTTCAGAAGACATGCACGAGAACCTGCGCATCTCCAGCAACGCGCTCAGCCGCTCGATCAACGCGCAGGCCGAGCACTGGATGCGCATCGGCATGCTCGCCGAGCTGCACCCCAACCTCGACCACAGCGCCATTTGCCGCTTGCTGATCCGCGCCGAACAGAACGGCGGGCTGGATCTGCATCAACTGACTCAGGAAGCCGTCAGCGCATGAGAAACCAGATCAAGATCAATACCCCCGCCGAAATCGCCCAGTCCCGTGCTGCCGGCAAGCTGGCCGCCGACGTACTGGCGATGCTGGTGCCGCACGTCAAGGCCGGGGTGACCACCGATGAGCTGGATCGGTTGTGCAACGACTACATCGTCAACGTGCAGAAAGCGATTCCGGCCAACGTCGGTTATCACGGCTTCCCGAAAACCGTCTGCGCCTCGGTCAACGATGTGGTGTGCCACGGCATCCCCTCGGGCACGCCGCTGAAGGATGGCGACATCGTCAACCTCGACATCGCGGTGATCAAGGATGGCTGGTTCGGTGACACCAGCCGCATGTACGTGGTCGGCGAGGCGACGCCTGAAGCACAACACCTGATCAAGACCACCTACGACGCGATGTGTGCGGGCATCCGCATGGTGCGTCCGGGCGCGACGCTGGGCGACATCGGTCATGCGATCCAGAGTCTGGCGGAGAGCGAAGGTTTCAGCGTGGTGCGCGAGTATTGCGGCCACGGGATCGGCAAGGTGTATCACGATGAGCCGCAGATCCTGCATTACGGCTTTCCCAATCAGGGCATGAAGCTCAAGGCGGGGATGATCTTCACCGTCGAACCCATGCTCAATGCCGGCAAGCGCCATGTGAAGAACATGCCGGACGGCTGGACGGTGCTGACCAAGGATGGCTCGCTGTCGGCGCAGTGGGAGCATATGGTCGCGGTGACCGAGACGGGTTTTGAAATCCTGACGGCGTGGCCGGATCAGATTGAAGGGTTTGCACCGATTAGCTGAGCGCCACAAAAAAACTGTGGGAGCGGGCTTGCTCGCGAAGGCGGTGTGTCATTCAACATAAACAGTGACTGACACACCGCTTTCGCGAGCAAGCCCGCTCCCACAAGGGGATTTGCGGGGTTACCGGGATCCTCAGTGGGCGCCGGCGGCTTTGTTGAGGTCGCTATCGGTCCATTCGGTGTAGACGCAGGCATCCGCCGTCGCCCAGCGCACTCGCACCGGATCGCCAGCCTTGAGCGGCATGCCCGCCGCCGACAGCGCTTTAACCGTCATCGAAGTACCGCCCGACGTCACCACGCTGCAGGTCTGGCTTTCGCCAAGAAATAGCACCTCCATGACCTTGGCCGACACTTCATTCCAACCGGCGGCCAACGGCTCGTCGCTCGCCTGCTGCACGCTCAGCGCCACAGCTTTTTCCGGGCGCACCATCAGCAGCACATCCTGCTCGGTGTGCAAGCCGGCAGTCAGGCGAATCGACAACGACTGCCCCTCAAAGCTCGCCGCCGCATTGCCTTGGGCCTTGAGCTTGAGGAAGTTCGAGTTGCCGAGGAACGACGCAACAAACGCATTCGGCGGGTTCTGATACAGGTCATAACCGCTGCCCAAACCAACAATCTTGCCGTGACTGAAAATCGCGATGCGCTGCGACAGACGCATGGCCTCTTCCTGATCGTGGGTGACGTAGACGATGGTGATGCCCAGGCGCCGATGCAGCTGGCGCAGTTCATCCTGCAAGTCTTCACGCAGTTTTTTATCCAGCGCGCCGAGCGGTTCGTCCATCAGCAGGATGCGTGGCTCATAGACCAGCGCCCGGGCGATGGCGACGCGTTGCTGTTGTCCGCCAGACAACTGCGAAGGGCGGCGATGGGCGAACTGTTCGAGCTGCACCAGTTTCAGCATCGCATCGACGCGCTTGTCACGTTCGGCGGCAGCGAGTTTGCGAATCGCCAGCGGGAAGGCGATGTTGTCGCGCACCGACAGATGCGGGAACAGCGAATAACGCTGGAACACCATGCCGATGTCGCGTTTGTGCGGCGGCACGTTGACCAGCGACTGACCGTTGACCAGGATCTCGCCGCTGCTCGGGGTTTCGAAGCCGGCGAGCATCGACAGCGTGGTGCTTTTGCCCGAGCCGCTGGAGCCGAGGAAGGTCAGGAACTCGCCGTCCTTGATGTCCAGCGAGATGTTGTCGACGGCGGCAAAGTCGCCGTAGTGCTTGTTCAGATTGCGCAGGCTGACCAGGGGTTTGTCGTTCTGCTGGGATGCGTCTTTGATCACGGCACTCATGTCGTACTCCTGGGCGCTCAGGCGCTGATTTCGTTGCGCCGGCGCAGCGCGGCGGCGATCACCATGACCAACACCGACAGGCCGATCAGCAGCGTCGAAGCGACGGCGATCACCGGGGTCAGGTCCTGGCGCAGGGTGGTCCACATTTTCACGGGAAGGGTTTGCAGGGTCGGGCTGGCCATCATCACGCTGAGCACCACTTCGTCCCACGACACCAGAAAGGCGAAGAGGGCGCCGGCGACCATGCCCGGGCGGATCGCCGGGAACGTCACCTTGAACACCGCTTGCAAGCGTGAGGCGCCGCAGATCACCGCCGCGTCTTCAATCGACTGATCGAACAGCTTCAGCGAGTTGATGATCGAGATGATGGTGAACGGCAGCGCGACGATCACATGGCTGACGACGAAGGCGAACAGGGTCCCGGTGTAACCGAGCTTGAGGAACAACGCGTACACCGCCACCGCGATGATCACCAGCGGCACGATCATCGGCAGGGTGAACAGGCCGTAGAGCATTTCCCGACCGGGGAAGCGTCCGCGCACCAGAGCAAACGCGGTTGGCAGACCGAGGGCCACGGCGCAGATCGTGGTCAGCACGGCAACCTTGAGGCTGGCCGCAGCGGCGTTCATCCAGTCGGCGTTGGAGAAGAACTGGCCGTACCATTTCAGCGTCCAGCCCGGCGGCGGGAACACCAGCCACTGCGACGAGCCGAACGACAGCAGGACGATGAACACGATCGGCAACAGCAGGAACAAACCGATCAGCCCGGTGGTTGCATACAAGCCGAAGCGCATCCGCCGGCTCATGGCATTGGGAGTCAGGAGCATCTCGGCTTACCTCGCGTTGCTGGCGCCAACCGGGGATTCCGGCTGAAGCTTCAGGTAGAAGTAGAACAGCACCAGCGTGATCGCGATCAGCAACGCGGCGCCGGCACTGGCCAGGCCCCAGTTGAGGAACGATTGCACCTGCTGAATGATGAACTCCGGCAGCATCATGTTCTGCGCCCCGCCGAGCAGCGCCGGGGTGACGTAGTACCCGAGCGACATCACGAACACCATCAACCCACCGGACGCCAGACCTGGCCGGCACAGCGGCAGGAACACCCGGAAGAAGTTGGTCCACGGACTGGCGCCGCAGATCGAGCCGGCCTGCAGAATCATCGGGTCGATGGCCTGCATGGTCGCCTGCAACGGCAGGACGATGAACGGGATCATGATGTAGCTCATGCCGATCACCACGCCGGTCAGGTTGTGCACCATTTCCAGCGGCTGATCGATGATCCCCAGCGCCATCAGCGCCTTGTTGATCACGCCCGAGGCTTGCAGCAGCACCAGCCACGAATAGGTGCGGGCGAGCAGGCTGGTCCACATCGACAGCAGCACGATGTTGAGAATCCAGCGGCCCCAGCCGCGCGGTACCAGGGTGATCGCCCAGGCCAGCGGAAAGCCCAGCAACAGGCTGAAAATCGTTACCAGTCCGGCCACCGAAAAGGTGTTGAGCAGCACCCGTGCATACGCCGAGTTGGCGAACAGTTGTTCATAGTTGCCAAGGCCCGGGGTCGGTTCCAGCACGCCGCGCAACAGCAGGCCAATCAACGGCGCGAGAAAGAACAGGCCGAGGAACAGCAGTGCCGGGACGAGGTTGCCGGCGCCGCGCCAGCGTTGTCTGAGGGACGGGGCTTGCGCCATTGCACTCGCCTTGCCTGTGGCCGGACCGGCAGCGCTCGTGGCGCTCCCGGTGGCAGTGGAGGGACGGGACGCGGTGGCCGCCATTTTCATTTGACCAGCCATTCGTTCCACCGTGTCGCGATGGCTTGACCGTTCTTGGCCCAGTACGCGAAATCAAGAGTGATCTGATCCTTAGCGTAGGCAGTCGGCAGGTTCGGGGCCAGCACCGAGTCCAGGCGCGCCACGCTGTCGACGTTGACCGGGGCGTAGGCGGTCAGGTTGGAGAAGTCGGCCTGGCCTTTGGCACTGCTGGCGTTGGCCAGAAACTTCATCGCCGCGTCCTTGTTTTTCGAGCCTTTTGGAATCACCAGAATGTCGGCCATGACCAGGTTCTGCTTCCAGCTCACGCCGACGGGGGCGCCGTCCTCTTGCAGGGCGTGAATCCGGCCGTTCCAGAACTGGCCCATGCTCGCTTCACCGGAGGCCAGCAGTTGCTGCGACTGCGCGCCGCCGCCCCACCAGACGATGTCTTTCTTGATGGTGTCGAGTTTCTTGAAGGCGCGATCAAGGTCCAGCGGGTAGAGCTTGTCGGCCGGCACGCCGTCGGCCAGCAGCGCCAGTTCGAGCACGCCGGGGCTTGGCCATTTGTACAGGGCGCGTTTGCCGGGGTAGGTCTTGGTGTCGAACAGCGCGGTCCAGTCTTGCGGCTTGGCCGCGCCGAGCTTGCCTTCGTTGTAGCCGAGGACGAAGGAGAAGAAGAACGAGCCGACGCCGTAATCGCTGACGAAACGCGGGTCGATCTTGTCGCGCTGAATGACTTTGAAGTCGAGGGGTTCGAGCAGGCCTTCGGCGGCGGCGCGCAGGGCGAAATCGGCTTCGACATCGACCACGTCCCACTGCACGTTGCCGCTTTCGACCATGGCTTTGAGTTTGCCGTAGTCGGTCGGGCCGTCCTGCACCACGGTGATGCCACTGGCCTTGCTGAACGGATCGGCCCAGGCCTGTTTCTGCGCATCCTGGGTGCTACCGCCCCAGCTGACGAAGTTCACGCTTTCGGCGGCCATTGCAGCCTGGCCGGTCACGCTCAGCAGTCCCGCAAAAAGGATTGCGGTTGCAGCTTTGTTCAACACCATTTTCACGCCCTCATTGTTGTGTTTTTGAGCGGGCTTGCGTTGTTGCCCGCCTGTCGGGAGCAGTAGCCGGACGGTTTTTCAGGTCGTTCGGTCTATGGAATATCATATTATGGTATTCCAAACTTTGTGCAAGCACTTTGCCTTACCGGTTATCTGGCGGAGCCCTTTTTTGTCGTTCGAGGAAATGGGTCTGAAACGCAAAACCCCTTGTGGGAGCGGGCTTGCTCGCGAATGCGTTGGGTCATTCAACATTGATGTCGACTGATACGGCGCCTTCGGGAGCAAGCCCCCTCCCACAGGGGAACGTGGTGTTCTGTGGGGTTATTCGCTGAAGGGGATACTCTCCACCACCTCCAGGTCATACCCGGTCAGCCCCGCATATTTGAGCGGCGGCCCCAGATGCCGCAGCTTGCCCACCCCCAGATTCTGCAGAATCTGCGCCCCAGTACCGACCTCGGAGTAAATCCGCGATTGCGAACGACTGAACTGTCGCGGCGGCTGGGTCAATTGCGGCACGCGCTCCAGCAGCGCCTGGGACGATTCATGATTGGCCAACACCACCACAACCCCGTGCCCTTCAGCCGCGACCCGCTGCAGCGCCGCCCACAGCGTCCAGTTGCTCGGCCCGTTGTATTCGGCGCCGACCAGATCACGCAACGGATCGATCACATGCACGCGCACCAGCGTCGGCTCTTCGCGACGCAGATCGCCCATGACCATCGCCATGTGCACGCCGCCCTCGATGCGGTCTTCAAAGGTGATCAGGCGGAACGTGCCATGCACCGTCGGCAGTTCACGCTCGCCGATGCGTTCAATGGTGTGCTCGGTGCTCAGACGGTAGTGGATCAAGTCAGCGATGGTGCCGATCCTGATCCCGTGCTTACGGGCGAATACTTCCAGATCCGGGCGGCGGGCCATGGTGCCGTCATCGTTCATCACCTCGACGATCACCGAGGCCGGGGTGAAACCGGCGAGGCGCGCCAGATCGCATCCGGCCTCGGTGTGGCCGGCGCGGGTCAGCACCCCACCTTCTTTGGCGCGCAGCGGGAAGATGTGCCCGGGTTGCACCAGGTCTTCAGCACGGGCGTCTTTTGCCACCGCGGCAGCGACCGTTCGCGCGCGGTCAGCCGCAGAGATGCCGGTGGTGACGCCGACTGCCGCTTCAATCGACACGGTAAACGCGGTGCTGAACACGCTGCCGTTGCTCGGCACCATTTGCTCAAGGCCCAGGCGCTGGCAGTGGTCGTCGGTCAGCGTCAGGCAAATCAGCCCGCGCGCCTCACGCGCCATGAAGCTGATCGCCTCAGGTGTGCAGCAGTCGGCGGCCAGCAGCAGGTCGCCTTCGTTTTCCCGATCTTCGTCATCGACCAGCAGGACCATTTTGCCGAGGCGATAATCTTCGAGGATTTCTTCGATGCTGTTGAAGGCCATGCTGGACTCTCAGGGTTTGTTGGAAATATATTGGTATACCATAATACAAAATCAACAAAGAGGTCACTATGAAGGCGTACTGGATTGCCCACGTGGATGTCGACGATGCCGAGTACTACAGCCAATACACCCAGCGCGCACCAAAGGCGTTTGCCGAATTCGGCGCCAAGTTTCTGGCCAGGGGCGGGCGCAGCCAAGCGCTGGAGGGCAGGGCTACGCCTCAGCGTAGCGTGGTGATCGAGTTCGAGAGCTACGAGCAGGCGCTGGCGTGCTACCACTCGGCGGCGTATCAGGAGGCGAAAAGTTATCGCGAGGAATGGGCGAGGGCGGAGATCGTCATTGTCGAGGGCATTGCTCCACTTTAAGTAACACCCCAAATCCCCTGTGGGAGCGGGCTTGCTCGCGAAGGCGTCGTGTCAGTCGATAGAAATGTTGAATGATTGACCGCATTCGCGAGCAAGCCCGCTCCCACAGGGGAAACGGTAATCCTCAGCGGATAAAGTGGATTTTCCCGCTGTCATCATTGCCCATATAGATCCCATACACCCCGGCCTGACGCTCCTCGATATAGCGCTCGAGGATCTGCCGGATCGCCGGGTAATAGATCTTGTCCCACGGAATGTCCTCGGGGGCGAAGAATTTGTAGTCCAGGGTTTCCGGGCCGAACTGGCCGGTGATCTCCAGCGCGAGGGCGCGGAAGATGATGTACACCTCGCTGATCTTCGGCACGCTGAAAATCGAGTAGGGCGAGACGATTTCCGCGCGCACGCCGCTTTCTTCCCAGACTTCACGCAGCGCCGCCTGCTCGGTGGTCTCGCCGCTTTCCATGAAGCCGGCCGGCAGTGTCCAGGTGCCCGGACGCGGGGGGATCGCCCGTTGGCACAAGAGGTATTTGCCGTCCTGCTCGATGATGCAGCCGGCGATGATCTTCGGATTGACGTAGTGGATATAGCCGCAGCCGCGGCACATCAGGCGCTCGTGCGTATCGCCCGGCGGTACCTGCTGACCGAGGTCAGGGCCACCGCATTTCGGGCAAAAGCTCGGGCTGAACATGTCAGTGACCTATGCGCGGTTCTTTCAGCGCGATCGGCAGGGTGATGTTCGGCGTCGCGCCGGTCTCTTCCTGTTTGCGTTTGAGGTAATCGAGGGCCACGGCGGCCGCGGCGCGCACGTGATCGACGCAGGCCTGATGCGCCGCCAGCGCATCACCGCTCTTGATCGCCTCGACCATTTTTTCCATTTCCTGATTACTCGCGCCGCGACGGTTTTCCTGGGACACCGAAGTCGCCCGCAGGTAGCTGATGCGTGCCTGCAACTGGCGCAGTTGAGTGGCCGCGACATGGTTGCCCGAGCCTTCGAGCAGCACGTCGTAGAAGCCCTGCACCGAGTCGATCACCTGTTGCAGTTCGCCGTCCTTGAGTGCCTTGCGGTTCTCGTCGAGGGCTTTTTCCAGGGCCTTGATGTCCTTGGCCTTGGCGCGCAGGGTGAACAGCTGGACGATCAGGCCTTCGAGCACGCAGCGCAGCTCGTAGATGTCGACCGCATCGGCGAGGGTGATGATCGCCACCCGTGGGCCTTTGGCATCGGCGAACTCGACCAGACCTTCGGACTCCAGGTGACGCAAGGCTTCGCGCACCGATGTACGGCTGACACCGAGGCGATCGCACAGATCGCGCTCCACCAGACGATCGCCGGGCATGAGCTGGAAATTCATGATCGCGCTACGCAGTTTATCCAGCACGATTTCGCGCAGGGTAACGGGGTTGCGATTGACCTTGAAGCTGTCGTCGAGTGGCTGGCGTTTCATGGGGTCCGCTCTTTACTGTGGCTGTCCATGCCAGACGGGCATCAAAACAGCCGAGGGGTTAACTGGAGGCCTCGGCGTCGGCTTCGGCGAAGGCTTCACGGGCGAGCCGGAAACTGTCCACGGCTGCCGGGACGCCGCAATAAATACCGACCTGAAGCAGAATTTCGCGTATTTGCTCACGACTCAGGCCGTTACGCAAGGCGCCGCGCACATGCAGCTTGAGTTCGTGCGGGCGGTTGAGCGCCGAGATCATCGCCAGGTTGATCATGCTGCGCTCCTTGAGCGACAAACCCTCACGCCCCCAGACATGGCCCCAGCAGTATTCGGTGACCATTTCCTGCAATGGACGGGTAAAGTCGTCGGCGTTCTCTATTGAACGCTGCACGTAGGCTTTGCCCAGCACCTGGGTGCGGATCTTCAGGCCTTTTTCGTACTTTTCGTTACTCATCATTCCTCCAGTCACCCTGGTTCTCCTTGTGGGAGCGGGCTTGCTCGCGAAAGCGTCGTGTCAGTCGACATCAATGTTGAATGATCCACCGCATTCGCGAGCAAGCCCGCTCCCACATTGGCATTTGGGTGTGCTAATCAGGCCAATGTTGGCAACGGCCCGAGCTTGCCCTTGTGATAAATCATCGGCGTCACCGGCTGCTCGGGCAGGATCAGGTTCTTCACCGCGCCGACAATGATCGCGTGATCACCACCGTCGTATTCACGCCACAACTCGCATTCGATGATCGCCGTGGCCTTGGCGAGGATCGGGTTACCGAGTTCGCTCAAATGCCACTCGATGTGCTTGGCCTTGTCCTTGCCTTTACCGGCGAAGGCGTAGGCCTCGGCGGTCTGGTCGGCGGACAGCAAATGGATCGCGAATTTCTTGCTGTCGCGCAGCACCGGGTAGGTGTCGGAAGCGTAGTTGGGGCAGAACAGCACCAGCGCCGGATCAATCGACAGCGCGCTGAAGGCGCTGGCGGTGATGCCGACGATGGCGCCCTCCGGGTCGAGGGTGGTGACCACCGTGACTCCGGACGGAAACGAGCTCATGACGTCTTTGTAAATGCCGGGTTCGATCATGTCGCAGGACTCCTAGCGCATCACAAACGGATCAGGCATCGGGGCCTGAGAGAGATTGATCCACACCGTTTTCAGTTCGGTGTAGGCCAGCACCGAATCGATGCCGCTTTCGCGTCCATAGCCACTGTTCTTGAAGCCGCCGATCGGCGCCATCGCCGACACTGCACGGTAGGTATTGACCCAGATGATCCCCGAACGCACGTCGCGCGCCAGGCGATGGGCGCGGCCCAGGTCGCGGGTCCAGATGCCGGCGGCGAGGCCGAACTGCGAGTCGTTGGCGATCGCCAGCGCCTCGGCCTCGTCTTTAAAGCGAATCACTGAAGCCACCGGGCCGAAGACCTCTTCCTGCATGATCTTCATCGAGTTGCGGTCGCACTCGAACAGCGTCGGCTCGTAGAACCAGCCGTCACCCAGATCCGCCGGACGCTTGCCGCCGGTGCGCAACCGCGCGCCTTCAGCGATGGCATCGGCCACCAGCCCTTCGACCACCGCCAATTGCTGCGCGGTGGCCATCGGGCCCATTTCGCTGTGGTCTTCCTGCGGGTTGCCGATGCGGATGCGCTGGGCGCGTTCGACCAGGCGGTTGACGAACTCGTCGTAGATTTCGTCCTGCACCAGCAAACGTGAGCCGGACACGCAGCTCTGGCCCGAGGCCGCATAGATCCCGGCAATCGCGCCGTTGATCGCGCTGTCCAGATCGGCGTCGGCGAAGATGATGTTCGGCGACTTGCCGCCCAGTTCCAGCGACAGCTTGGCGAAGTTTTCGGCGCTGCTGCGCACCACGTGCCGGGCCGTGGCCGCGCCGCCGGTGAAGGCGATCTTGCGGATCAGCGGATGACGGGTGAGGGCGGCGCCGGTGCTCGGGCCGTAACCGGTGACGACGTTGACCACGCCCGGCGGAATCCCGGCTTCGAGGGCCAGACGCGCCAGCTCAAGGATGGTCGCCGAAGCGTGTTCGGACGGCTTGATCACGATGGTGTTGCCGGCGGCGAGGGCCGGGGCCAGTTTGATCGCGGTCAGGTACAGCGGGCTGTTCCACGGAATGATCGCGGCGACCACACCCATCGCTTCGTGCACGGTGTAGGCAAACAGGTCGGGCTTGTCCAGCGGCAGGGTGCCGCCTTCGAGCTTGTCGGCCAAGCCTGCGGTGTAATGGAAGAACTCCGGCAGATAGCCGACCTGACCACGGGTTTCGCGGATCAGTTTGCCGTTGTCGCGGCTTTCCAGCTGCGCCAGTTGTTCCTTGTTTTCCGCGATCAGGTCACCGAGACGGCGCAGCAGCTTGCCGCGCGCGGTGGCGGTGAGGCCGCGCCAGGCCGGGCTGTCGAAAGCCGTCTGCGCCGCTTGCACGGCGCGTTCGACATCGGCTTCACCGGCGTCAGGCAGTTCGGCCCAGGCTTGCGCGCTGGCCGGGTTGAGGCTTTCGAAGGTCTTGCCGGAGAGGGCGTCGACCCATTCTCCGCCGATGCACATCTGGAAGCGTGCGAGTGTCATGCAACGATCCCCTTTATTTGATTTTGTCGGGAGTGTGCGAATTCGAGAAATTCCAGCAGCGTCTGGTTGACCAGGCGCGGCGACTCTACCGGCATCATATGCCGTTGCTCGGGCAGCACCGCAACCTTCGCGCCGGGGATGCGTCGGGCCAGTTGCTCGGCCATTTCCGGGGTGGACCCGGGGTCGAGTTCGCCGGTGGCGATCAACGTCGGCGCCTGAATACTGCCCAGGTCGTCGGCGCGGTACATGTCCTGGGTCGCGAACAATTCGTATGTGGTCAGGTAACCCTGCGGATCGTTGCCGGCCAGGGTCTGGCGAATGGCCGCGATCTGCGCCGGGTTGGCCGCCTGATATTCACGGCTGAACCAGCGTGACAGCGCCGCTTCGGCGTTGGCATCCGGGCCGTGCTCAGCGGCCTGCGCGGTCCGGGCGATGACCCCGGCACGCTGTTCTTCGCTGCGGTTGAACACGCTGTTGAGCACCACCAGGCTTTGCAGGCGCTCCGGGTAGTGCAGGGCAAACGCCCGCGCCACCAAACCGCCCATGGAGAACCCGATCACCGCGGCCTGGGGCAGATTCAGGTGATCGAGCAGCTCCAGCAACTGATCGGCATAACCGAGCAGGCCGGTGCCGCTGGCCGGGCGCGGGCTCGCGCCGTGGCCGAGCATGTCGTAGGCGATCACCCGGTATTGGGCAGACAGGCCAACGATCTGGCCGCCCCACATTTCTTTGTTCAGGCCCACGCCGTGGATCAAGACCACGGGCTGGCCTTGGCCGGTCGCCAGGTAACTGGTGCCAGCCGGGGTGAGTTCAGCGGTGAGCCGAATCATGGAGCGCTCCTGCAATGCCTTTTTATTGTGATTACTGGGCTTTTTCGGCGGCCAGTTCTTCCAGATCGATGTAGCGGTTGCCGATGCGCGGGTGCAGGCGGCCACCGTCGGCGCACCCGAGCACCACCACGATTTCGTCGGCACGCGGCGCGTCTTCGATCTGCATTTCCAGAGTGATGTAGTGCGAACGCTGGCCTTCGTCGTCCTTGTGCATCATCGGGATCTGAATCGAAGTGCCCGGGCCGCCGCGCTTGTTGGTGAAGCTCAGGTAGCTCTTGGCCTTGACCGCTTCGCGGTAGTGATTGCCGAAGCGCAGGGTGTGGATCACCGCCGAGGCGTGTTCGATTTCGCCGTCGGCGCCGACCACTGCTGCCTTGCCGTAAGCCTCGATCTTCTCCGCACCGCCGATGATGCCCACCAGACGCTCGACCATCAGCGCGCCGAGGTCGGAGCAGTTGGCGCGGATCTGCGGTTTCAGATCCTCAACGAAACCGTTGCCGACCCACGGGTTTTTCATCACCACGGCCAGCCCGACCATGGTCACTGGCTTGTCAGTGGCCTTGCCGCCTTCGATGAAGGTTTCTTCGACATAGCTGACGATCTTGCGAATTTCGAAACTCATGAGCTGCTCCGTAGGGGGATTGAGAGTGTCTGTGCGTCTGATGGTATACCATAATACCGATCGTGCAAGTCCCCCACGCAAGATTTGCCGCATCCATCCGGCGAATGGCGGTGTATTCACCGCCAGCCCCAATCTCACAAACACCATTGCACCCTGTGGGAGGGGGCTTGCTCCCGAAAGCGGTGGATCAGTCGACATCTCTGGTACCTGACACATCGCCTTCGGGAGCAAGCCCCCTCCCACAGTGGAAATCACCACCGACAGGAGGCCCATCCGGTTAACAAAAGATAACGTGGCGCCGATTGTCAGACGTTTCCAAAGCCCGATAGGATGAGCCAGCTTCCCAAGGCGCTCTGGACTGCGGGTTTCACGGCTATGCTTGTGACCTGTCAGTCACCACGAGCACCCTTGCGGCGCCCTAAGGCCGAATGGCCTAACAATAATAAATAGGGGAAGGTCTATGAGTCGTTGCCGCCCGCCGGCGTTTCGCAACACCGCGTTGCTGGCCACAGCACTCACCCTGCTGGGCTGTGCTGCCTTGTCGGCACCCGTGCTGGCCGCTGAAGCGCCAGCCGACGGGGTGTATTCCACCGAATCGGCCAAAGCCGCAAAAAGCCTGATGCTCGATGTCGTCCACGCCGGCACCCGGTTGGTGGCGGTGGGTGATCGCGGGCACATTCTCTATTCCGACGACCAGGGCAAGACCTGGACCCAGGCCAAGGTACCGACCCGGCAACTGCTGACGGCGGTGTATTTCGTCGACGACAAGCACGGCTGGGCGGTGGGCCACGATGCGCAGATCCTCGCCAGCGAAGACGGCGGCCTGACCTGGAGCAAACAGTTCGAAGACCTCAAGCGCGAAGCGCCGCTGCTCGACGTCTGGTTCCAGAACGTCAACCACGGTGTGGCGGTCGGTGCCTACGGCGCCCTGCTGGAAACCACCGACGGCGGCAAGAACTGGCAAGACGTCAGTGACCGCCTCGACAACCAGGACCAGTTCCACCTCAACGCCATCGCCGCCGTCAAGGACGCCGGGCTGTTCATCGTCGGCGAGCAGGGCAGCATGTTCCGTTCCCCGGACTGGGGCCAGACCTGGGAAAAGCTCCAGGGCCCGTATCAAGGCTCGCTGTTCGGTGTGATCGGCACCGCACAACCCCAGACTCTTCTGGCGTATGGCCTGCGCGGCAACCTCTATCGCTCCACCGACTTCGGCAGCAGCTGGCAGCAGGTTGAACTCAAGGCCGCGCGCGGTGCGCTGGAGTTCGGTCTGTCCGGCGCGACCCTGCTTGCCGACGGCTCGATCGTGATCGTCGGCAACGGCGGCTCGGTGATCAGCAGCAGCGATAACGGCGAAACCTTCAGCGTGTTCAACCGCCCGGACCGCATCTCGCTGTCCTCGGTGACGGCGGCCGGCGACGGTAATCTGATTCTTACAGGGCAGGGCGGCGTGCACACCACGCAGCCAAACGGCGCCGAGATCAATAATAAGAAGGCGGGGCTATGACTTCCTTGAGCAATCATCATCAGGACAAGGCGACGTTCCTCGAACGTCTGATTTTCAACAACCGCCCGGCCGTGATCCTGATCTGCCTGGTGGTCAGCATCTTCCTGTTCTGGCAGGCCACGCTGATCCGGCCGTCCACCAGTTTCGAAAAAATGATCCCGCTCAAGCATCCGTTCATCGAGAAGATGATGGAGCACCGCAACGACCTGGCGAACCTGGGCAACACCGTGCGGATTTCGGTGGAAGCCACCGACGGCGACATCTTTTCCAAGGAGTACATGGAGACCCTGCGCCAGATCAACGACGAGGTGTTCTACATCTCCGGCGTCGACCGTTCCGGCCTCAAGTCGCTGTGGAGCCCGAGCGTACGCTGGACCGAAGTGACCGAAGAAGGCTTTGCCGGTGGTGAAGTGATCCCGCAGAGCTACGACGGCTCGCCGGAAAGCCTCGACATGTTGCGCAACAACGTCCTCAAGTCCGGGCAGGTCGGGCGCCTGGTGGCCAACGACTTCAAGTCGAGTATCGTCGACATCCCGCTGCTGGAGTCCTACCCGGACCCGCAGGATCAGGGCAAGTTGCTCGCGCTGGACTATCGCCAGTTCTCCCATGAACTGGAAGACAAGATCCGCAACAAGTTCGAAGCGCAGAACCCCAACGTCAAGATTCATATCGTCGGTTTCGCCAAGAAGGTCGGTGACCTGATCGACGGTCTGGTGATGGTGGTGATGTTCTTCGGCATCGCCTTCGTCATCACCCTGATCCTGCTGCTGTGGTTCACCAACTGCCTGCGCAGTACCGTGGCGGTGTTGAGCACCACACTGGTGGCGGTGGTCTGGCAGCTCGGGCTGATGCACTTCTTCGGTTTCGGACTCGATCCGTATTCGATGCTGGTGCCGTTCCTGATCTTCGCCATCGGCATTTCCCACGGTGTGCAGAAGATCAACGGGATCGCCCTGCAATCCAGCGAAGCCGATAACGCCCTGACGGCGGCGCGGCGCACTTTCCGGCAATTGTTCCTGCCGGGGATGATCGCGATTCTCGCCGACGCCGTGGGCTTCATCACGCTGCTGATCATCGACATCGGGGTGATCCGCGAACTGGCGATCGGCGCCTCCATCGGCGTGGCGGTGATCGTGTTCACCAACCTGATCCTGCTGCCGGTGGCGATTTCCTATGTCGGCATCAGCAAACGCGCGATTGCCAAGAGCAAGAAGGACGCGAATCGCGAACATCCGTTCTGGCGTTTCCTGTCGAACTTCGCCAGCCCGAAAGTCGCACCGATCTCCATCGCTCTGGCGCTGATCGCTTTCGGTGGCGGCCTCTGGTACAGCCAGAACCTGAAAATCGGCGACCTCGATCAAGGTGCGCCTGAGCTGCGCCCGGACTCGCGCTACAACAAGGACAACAATTTCATCATCAACAACTATTCCACCAGTTCCGATGTGCTGGTGGTGATGGTCAAGACCGCCACCGAAGGCTGCTCGCGCTACGAAGCCATGGCGCCGATCGATGAGCTGATGTGGAAGATGCAGAACACCGAGGGCGTGCAGTCGGCGATCTCGCTGGTGACCGTGTCCAAGCAGATGATCAAGGGCATGAACGAGGGCAACCTGAAATGGGAAACCCTGTCGCGCAACCCGGATGTGCTGAACAACTCGATCGCCCGCGCCGACGGTCTGTACAACAACAGCTGTTCGCTGGCGCCGGTATTGATCTTCCTCAACGACCACAAGGCCGAAACCCTCGACCGTGCGGTACACGCGGTGCAGGAATTCGCCAAGGCCAACAACAAGGACGGCCTGGAATTCATCCTCGCCGCCGGTAACGCCGGGATCGAGGCGGCCACCAACGAAGTGATCAAGCAGGCCGAACTGACCATCCTGATCCTGGTGTACATCTGCGTCGCGGTGATGTGCATGATCACCTTCCGTTCATGGGCGGCGACCCTGTGCATCGTCCTGCCGCTGGTGCTGACCTCGGTGCTGGGCAACGCGCTGATGGCGTTCATGGGCATCGGCGTCAAGGTCGCGACCCTGCCGGTGGTGGCGCTGGGTGTGGGGATTGGCGTGGACTACGGGATCTACATCTACAGCCGACTGGAAAGTTTCCTGCGCGCCGGGCTGCCGTTGCAGGAAGCCTATTACCAGACCCTGAAATCCACCGGTAAAGCGGTGCTGTTCACCGGCCTGTGCCTGGCCATCGGCGTGTGCACCTGGATCTTCTCGGCGATCAAGTTCCAGGCCGACATGGGCCTGATGCTGACCTTCATGTTGCTGTGGAACATGTTCGGTGCGCTGTGGCTGCTGCCGGCCCTGGCGAAGTTCCTGATCAAGCCGGAGAAAATGGCGGGGCAGAAGGGCAATTCGCTGTTCTCCCACTGATCTGAAAGCCTGAAACAACAAAGCCGCAACCCGAGGGTTGCGGCTTTTTTTATCCAGTGAACATCACACCATTCAAAATGTGGGAGCGGGCTTGCTCGCGAAAGCGGTGTGCCAGTCATAACATGCTTTGCTGACACTCCGCATTCGCGAGCAAGCCCGCTCCCACAGGAGATTTTGGGTGTGTCAGGTGAGTTCTGTGCCAAGCACGACACTGAGAGCACTACGCGCATCATCCAGCTGCACCAGCGTCGCGTGGCGGGCGCCAAGCGCATCACGGTTTTCGATGGCGGTGAGAATCGCCTTGTGCCGTGGCAGCGCCAGCTCATGCAGATTCGGCCGCTGGTTGGAATGCTTCAACGCCTCGGCGATCGCCACCGACAACATGTTGCACAGGTTCGCCAACAGATCGTTGTGGGTCGCGTCGGCGATGCGGCTGTGAAAGTCGAGGTCCGGTTGCAGCAAGGCTTCCGGGGTCGGTGCGGCTTCCATGCGTTGATAGGCTTCGCCGATGGCGGCGATGTCGGCCTCGGTCGCGTGCTGGGCGGCGAGGGCGGCAGCGGCCGGTTCGATGATGCTGCGCACGCTGGTCAGCACATTGAAGAATTCATTCTGCGGGCTGCTTTGCATCAGCCAGTGCAGCACGTCCGGATCGAGCATGTGCCATTCACGTCGGGCCTTGACCACCGTGCCGACACGCGGTTTGGAGTACACCAGTCCCTTGGCCACCAGCACTCGCGTGGCTTCACGCAACACCGGGCGGCTGACCGCGTATTCCTCGCACAACAGCGCTTCGGCGGGCAGTTTGTCGTCGGGCAAAAAACGTCCGGAGACGATCTGCATGCCCAGTTCCTGGACAATGCGCGAGTGCATGCTTTTGCGGTCGGAAGGTTTGCGGTAATCCATGGGGAACGGCGCGATCCTGAGCGATGGAGATGCCGCGCATCATAGCAGGCACGACACTGTATTGAGGCAGACACAGTAGCCAAATGTGGGAGCGGGCTTGCTCGCGAAAGCGGAGTGTCAGCCAAAAATATGGCACTGACACTCCCTCTTCGCGAGCAAGCCCGCTCCCACAGTGGGAATGCATTCCAAGGTAGGAGCTGCCGCAGGCTGCGATCTTTTGCTGTTAATGGGAGTGGCGGGGGACTTCAGCACCTCGGCAGCCGACCAGGAAATCAAAGTCACAACCCTGATCCGCCTGCAGCACATGGTCGATGTACAACTGACGATAGCCGCCGACCAACAGCTGCTGCGGTGGCTGCAGATCCGCCATGCGCGCCGCCAGTTCGGCATCTGGAATGTCCAGATGCAAACGCCCGCTGGCGCAATCCAGCTCGATCCAGTCGCCTTCCTGCACCACCGCCAACGGCCCGCCGGCCGCCGCTTCCGGGGCGACGTGCAACACCACCGTGCCGTACGCGGTGCCGCTCATTCGCGCATCAGAAATGCGCACCATATCGGTCACACCCTGCGCCAGCAGCTTGGCCGGCAAACCCATGTTGCCGACCTCGGCCATGCCCGGATAACCCTTTGGCCCGCAGTTCTTCATCACCAGAATCGAATCTTTATCGACATCCAGTTCCGGATCATTGATCCGCGCCTTGTACATATCGAAGTTTTCAAACACCACCGCGCGACCCCGATGCTGCATCAATTCAGGCGTGGCGGCGGATGGTTTGAGCACCGCACCCAGCGGCGCCAGATTACCGCGCAACACGCAGATACCACCGTCAGCGCGGATCGGATTGTCGAGGGTTCGGATCACTTGGTCTTCGCCGTAGATCGGCGCGTCCTGGGTGTTCTCGCCCAAGGTCTTGCCGTTGACGGTCAGCGCGTCGGGATTGGGAATCAGATTGGCCTCGCCGAGACGCCGCAGCACCGCCGGCAAGCCCCCGGCGTAGTAAAACTCTTCCATCAGGAAACGCCCGGACGGTTGCAGGTCGACAATGGTCGGCATGCCGCGCCCGATGCGCGTCCAGTCGTCCAGATCCAGTTCGACGCCGATGCGACCGGCGATGGCTTTCAGGTGAATCACTGCGTTAGTCGAACCGCCAATAGCCGCGTTGACCCGAATGGCGTTTTCAAAGGCTTCCTTGGTCAGAATCTTCGACAGTCGCAAGTCTTCGCGCACCATCTCCACCGCGCGCATGCCGGACATGTGCGCCAACACATAACGCCGCGCATCGACTGCCGGTATCGCCGCGTTGTGCGGCAACGACGTGCCCAGTGCTTCGGCCATGCAAGCCATGGTCGACGCGGTGCCCATGGTGTTGCAGGTGCCCGCCGAGCGTGACATGCCGCCCTCGGCCGCGAGGAAATCGTCGATGGTGATAGTGCCGGCCTTGACCTGTTCGCTGAGCTGCCAGACCACCGTGCCGGAGCCGATGTCCTTGCCCTTGTGCTTGCCGTTGAGCATCGGCCCGCCAGTGACGACGATCGCCGGCACATCGCAACTGGCCGCGCCCATCAGCAGCGCTGGAGTGGTTTTGTCGCAACCGGTCAGCAGCACCACGCCGTCAATCGGGTTGCCGCGAATCGCTTCTTCGACGTCCATGCTCGCCAGGTTGCGAGTGAGCATGGCGGTCGGGCGCAGGTTCGACTCGCCATTGGAGAACACCGGGAATTCCACCGGAAAGCCGCCAGCCTCGATCACCCCGCGTTTGACGTGCTCCGCAATCTGGCGGAAATGCGCGTTGCACGGGGTCAGTTCCGACCAGGTGTTGCAGATGCCGATGATCGGCTTGCCGTGAAACTGGTGGTCGGCGATGCCCTGATTCTTCATCCAGCTGCGGTACATGAAGCCGTTCTTGTCGGCCGTGCCAAACCATTGGGCCGAGCGCAGGGTGGGTTTCTTCTCAGACATGATCGGTTCTCTTATTGTAAGACTATTGTTTGCGAGTCATGGCTAAACATAAGCGCAAAATCGCCGCTTTGGAAGTGTTGTTGGGTAATTAGTATTACTATATAGTCGTTTTCGGTGGAGGGATTGGCCCTGGCGGTTTTCCGCGAGAGGCGTCCCCCGAGGTTCTATAACAACAACAATCGGAGACCGATCCCATGAGCCAGGAACTGCGGCTTGTCCGGCGCATCACGCTGAAACTGATTCCCTTCCTGATCCTGCTGTACCTGATCGCCTATGTGGATCGCTCCGCCGTCGGCTTCGCCAAGCTGCACATGGGCGCCGACATCGGCATCGGTGACGCGGCCTATGGCCTCGGTGCCGGGCTGTTTTTCATTGGCTACTTTCTTCTCGAAATCCCCAGCAACCTGATGCTCGAACGCTTCGGTGCGCGGCGCTGGTTTGCGCGGATCATGATCACCTGGGGCGCAATCACCATCGGCATGGCCTTCGTCCAGGGCCCGCACAGTTTCTACGTGATGCGCTTTCTGCTCGGCGCGGCGGAGGCGGGGTTCTTCCCAGGCGTTCTGTACTACATCACCCAATGGTTCCCGGTGCGCCATCGCGGCAAGATTCTCGGCCTGTTCATCCTCTCTCAACCGATCGCGATGATGATCACCGGCCCGGTGTCCGGCGGCTTGCTGGGCATGGACGGCATCCTCGGTCTGCACGGCTGGCAGTGGCTGTTCATCGTCATCGGCACCCCGGCGATCCTCCTGACCTGGCTGGTCTTGCGCTGGCTGCCCGACGGCCCGCAGAACGTGAAGTGGATGGATCAGGCCGAGAAAGACTGGCTGACCGGCGAACTGAAAAAAGATCTTCAGGAATACGGCCAGACCCGTCACGGCAACCCGCTGCATGCGCTCAAAGACAAACGCGTGTTGCTGCTGGCGCTGTTTTACCTGCCGGTGACCCTGAGCATTTATGGCCTCGGCCTGTGGCTGCCGACGCTGATCAAACAGTTCGGCGGCAGCGATCTGGTGACCGGTTTTGTCTCGGCGGTGCCGTACATCTTCGGCATCGTCGGTCTGCTGATCGTGCCGCGCAGTTCCGACCGCATGAATGATCGCTACGGCCACCTCGCGGTGCTCTATGTGCTGGGCGCGCTGGGCCTGTTCTTCAGCGCGTGGCTGACCCTGCCGGTGGCGCAATTGGCGGCGCTGTGTCTTGTGGCGTTCGCGCTGTTTTCCTGCACGGCGGTGTTCTGGACCTTGCCGGGGCGGTTCTTTGCCGGCGCGAGTGCAGCGGCGGGGATCGCCCTGATCAACTCGGTGGGCAACCTCGGCGGCTATATCGGGCCGTTCGTGATCGGGGCGTTGAAGGAGTACACCGGGAATCTGGCTTCGGGGTTGTATTTCCTGTCGGGGGTGATGGTGTTCGGATTGATCCTCACAGCCATCGTCTACCGCGTGCTCGAGCGCAAACACGCGCTGCCAGTCGAGCAATTTGCCGCCAGCGCACGCGGCGCCACCCGAACCTGACTGGCCGACACCGACCTTGTGGGAGCGAGCTTGCTCGCGAAGAGGTCGGCACATTCAACATTTGTCGTGACTGTTACACCGCCTTCGCGAGCAAGCTCGCTCCCACAGGAATCAGCGGTGTTTTTGAGGGAATAGGAGAAGAATATGCATCTGGTTCAATTCGAATTGATTAACGGCGAGCGCCGCGTCGGCGTGGTCGACAACGGTCTGATCCGCGAAGTGCAGGACGCCCGCACTGTGCGCGATCTGGCCCTGGCCGCGATCGAGGCCGGCAATACCCTTGAACAGCAAGTTCAGACCCTCGGCCTGGGCATCAGTCATGACTATGCGCAGTTGCTCAAAGACCGGCGCATCCTGCCACCGCTGGACCATCCCGATCCTGCGCACCTGCTGGTCAGCGGCACCGGCCTGACGCATTTGGGCAGCGCCTCGGCGCGGGACAAGATGCATCAACAGGCCGGCGACGAAGCGCAAATGACCGACACCATGCGTATCTTCAAATGGGGCGTGGAGGGCGGTAAACCGGCGGCGGGGCAGGCGGGCGTGCAACCGGAGTGGTTCTACAAGGGCGACGGCAGCATCGTCGTGCGTCCGGGCGAAGCCTTCCCATTGCCACCGTTTGCCGAGGATGCCGGCGAGGAACCGGAAATGGCCGGGCTCTACGTCATTGGTCACGACGGCAAACCCTGGCGCCTCGGTTTCGCGGTGGGCAACGAGTTCTCCGACCACGTCATGGAGCGCAAGAACTACCTGTACCTGGCCCACTCGAAACTGCGCAGTTGCAGCTACGGCCCGGAACTGCGCACCGGCGAACTGCCGCAGCATCTGGCCGGCACCAGCCGCATTCTGCGTGACGGTGAAGTGCTGTGGCAGAACGAATTCCTCAGTGGCGAAGCCAACATGTGCCACAGCCTCGCCAACCTCGAATACCACCATTTCAAATACCGCCAGTTCCTGCGTCCTGGCGACGTGCACATCCACTTTTTCGGCACCGCGACCCTGTCGTTCGCCGATGGCATCCGCACCCAACCCGGCGACCGGTTTGAAATCAGCCAGGCCGAATTCGGCGCACCACTGGTCAACGGTATCGCCCCGGCAGCAGCGGCTTTTCAACCGGACAGCATCGGCACCCTTTAAGGAGCTCCCATGACTCAGATTCTCGGTCACAACTACATCGGCGGGCAGCGCAGTGCCGCGGGCAACGTCAAACTGCACAGCGTCGACGCGACTACCGGCGAACAGCTGCCGTACGATTTCATTCAGGCGACTGAAACCGAAGTCGATGCCGCCGCCAAAGCCGCTGCCGCAGCGTACCCGGCCTATCGCAGCCTCAGCGCCGAACGCCGCGCGCAATTTCTCGACGCGATTGCCGATGAGCTGGATGCGTTGGGTGATGATTTCGTGGCCGTGGTCTGTCGCGAAACCGCGTTGCCGGCGGGGCGGATTCAGGGCGAGCGCGTGCGTACCAGCGGCCAGATGCGCCTGTTCGCCAAAGTCCTGCGGCGCGGTGATTTCTACGGCGCGCGAATCGATCTGCCACTGCCGGATCGCCAGCCGTTGCCGCGTCCCGATCTGCGCCAGTACCGCATCGGCCTCGGCCCGGTTGCGGTGTTCGGTGCGAGCAACTTTCCGCTGGCGTTCTCCACTGCGGGTGGCGACACCGCTGCCGCGCTGGCCGCCGGTTGCCCGGTGGTGTTCAAGGCTCACTCGGGTCACATGGCAACCGCTGAACTTGTCGCCGACGCACTGATTCGCGCCGCCGAAAAAACTGCGATGCCCGTCGGTGTGTTCAACATGATTTACGGCGGCGGTGTGGGCGAGTGGCTGGTCAAGCATCCGGCGATTCAGGCCGTCGGTTTCACCGGTTCGCTGAAGGGCGGTCGGGCCCTGTGCGACATGGCGGCGGCGCGGCCGCAACCGATCCCGGTGTTCGCCGAGATGTCGAGCATCAACCCGGTGATCGTTCTGCCGCAGGCGCTGGCCGTGCGTTCGGAAACCATCGCCCGCGACCTGACCGCTTCGGTGGTGCAGGGCTGCGGCCAGTTCTGCACCAATCCGGGTTTGGTCATTGGTATTCGCTCGCCGCAGTTCAGCGCCTTCGTCCAGCAATTGGCTGGGCTGATCGGTGACCAACCGGCGCAGACCATGCTCAACGCCGGGACCCTCGGCAGCTACGGCAAAGGCTTGCAGAAACTCTTGGCGCACTCCGGGATCGAGCATCTGGCGGGCCAGCCGCAGCAGGGCAATCAGGCGCAGCCTCAGTTATTCAAGGCCGATGTCGGCCTGTTGATCAACGCCGATGAAGTGCTGCAGGAGGAAGTGTTCGGCCCGACCACGGTGATCGTCGAAGTCGCGGACAAGGCCGAGCTGAGTGCGGCGCTGCTAGGGCTGCATGGGCAACTGACGGCGACGATGATCGGCGAGCAGGCCGACTTCGAGCGCTTCCCGGAGCTGACGCCGTTGCTCGAGCAGAAAGTCGGGCGGATCCTGCTCAATGGTTATCCGACCGGGGTCGAGGTGTGTGACTCGATGGTGCATGGCGGGCCGTATCCGGCGACGTCCGACTCGCGCGGTACGTCGGTGGGGACGCTGGCGATCGATCGCTTCCTGCGCCCCGTATGTTTCCAGAATTACCCCGACAGTTTGCTGCCGGAACCGCTGAAGAATGGCAATCCGCTGCGCATTCAGCGCCTGGTGGATGGCAAGCCCTCGCGCGAAGCCCTCTGACCTACAAACCCTGTAGGAGCTGCCGAAGGCTGCGATCTTTTGATCTTGATCTTAAAAACAAAATCAAAAGATCGCAGCCTTCGGCAGCTCCTACAGGGGGATCGGGGTGCCATGAGCTATCATTGGCCCTTTCCCCCCTAAGAAAGACTGTTTGCCATGACTGCCCAAACCCTTCTCAACGCCCTCGAACACTGCGCAATGGTCGAAATCGACGGCTTGCACGCTTTCGAATTCGCCCTCGACGAAGACGACAACCTGCACATCGAATGCATGGATGGCCGAGCGGCCAAGCATTGGGAATTCACGCCGGCTCAGGTCGCAGCGGCTACTTTTGATAACGACCTGCAGAGCTGGTTGATCGTGGGTGATTCCGGCGAGCATCGCCTGGTTTGCCTCGACGCATTCGGCGGCAGCGACGACGAGGACGAAACCGATGAACATGCGTAAATTCTGGCCGCTGCTGATGGCCGGCAGCGTCGGTGCGATGGGCCTTTCCAGTGCCAGCGCCGAGAACTATCAATTGCTGGTCGGCTCCTACACGGCGGGCACCAGCCAGGGCATCTATCGAATGAATTTCGATAGCGCCACCGGCCAGATTGCCGCCAAGCCACTGCAAGTGGTGAAGAGCGAAAACCCGTCATGGCTGACCCTGTCCAAA
The DNA here is from genome assembly GCF_057799175.1 of Pseudomonas sp. 14P5.3.2. Lineage (NCBI taxonomy): Bacteria > Pseudomonadati > Pseudomonadota > Gammaproteobacteria > Pseudomonadales > Pseudomonadaceae > Pseudomonas > Pseudomonas sp. 14P5.3.2. Next base: position 143,193 of record NZ_JBYOKU010000006.1, read on the forward strand.
GACCAGCATCGGCTGTTCGTGGTCAACGAAAACGGCCCCGGCCAGAAAGACCCTGTCGGTCGCGTCAGCAGCTACTCGATTGATCCGAAGACCCACGCCCTGACCCTGATCAATCAAGTGCAGAGCCTGGGCAACGAACCGACCCACTCAAGCCTGAGCGGCGACGCCAGCCACCTGTTCGTCAGCAACTATTCAGTGATGGAAGATCCGGGTGGCACCCTCGCAGTGTTGCCGGTCGGTGCCGATGGCAAGCTCAAACCGGTGGTGCAGATGAGCGCGCACCCGGCGAGCCGGGTCAACCCCGAGCGTCAGGCGTCGAACCACGTGCACTCGACCGTTTCCTCACCGGATGGTCGCTACGTGTTCTCCAACGACCTCGGTGCGGACAAGGTCTTCATCTACAAATTTGACCCGAAGGCCAACCCGGACCTGCCGCTGACCCCGGCAAAAACCGCTTCGATCGCCTTGCCGGCCGGCAGCGGCCCGCGTCATTTGCTGTTCAGTGCTGACGGCAAACATGCCTGGCTGACCATGGAAATGAGCGCGCAGGTCGCGGTGTTCGACTACAACGACGGCGTGCTGACCCAGACGCAACTGGTCGATCTGGCTGCCGGTCAGCCGACCTCGGACAAGGCCGGTGCGGCGCTGCATGCCTCGGCGGATGGCAAGTTCCTCTACGTCAGCAACCGTGGCACGGCCAATCAGTTGGTGGTGTTCAGCATCGACTCGGCAACCGGTCAGCTCAAGGAGCTGCAAAAACGCTCGGTGGAAGGTGATCACCCACGTGAGTTCAGCCTCGATCCGAGTGGCAAATTCCTGCTGATCGCCAACCAGAAGAGCAACGAAATTGTTGTCGTCGAGCGCGATGCCAAGACCGGTCTGCTTGGCAAAACCGTGCAAAAACTACCGATGGACGCCCCGAGCGACCTGAAGTTTCTAGTGCGACAATAAGCCACAGGCCCCGTTTTACGGGGCCTGTCTCTTTGTATTAATCGCGCTGATATCCGGTAATGCTACAAAGCATTTCAAGCGATCAACCCTCGAGCGTTAAGTTTGCTTCACGGCCCAACCGGGCAAAGCAAGCCAACCGAATACGAGGGTTACCGCCATGAACTTCAATCTCTTCTCCGTTATCGCCGCTTCCGCCATCTCTGCCACCGTTGCATTGCCAGCCAGTGCCAACGCTGAAGTCAGCAGCAAAAAATCCCACACCCAGAGCTACACCCAGAAATACCTGCAACAGAGCGCCAACTTCTACGCCGCGCTGGATCACAAAGCCCAACACTGAACGTCCGATTTGGCACCGCTCCCTGTAGGAGCTGCCGAAGGCTGCGATCTTTTGATCTTCAACGTCAAAAGATCGCAGCCTTCGGCAGCTCCTACACGTATGCGTGATCGAAAAATCTGCGCTCGATAGGTTTCCTTCAACGCCGAGATAGACCGGCTAAATAATCAACCAAGCTGATGTTCACTATGGAAAACCCTGAGTGGTTGCTTCGGCTTTTTTGATCGATCCTGACGGCACTGAAACATGCCCACGGAGCACATCATGGCCAGTTCAATCATCACCTCAGCCAAGCGCGGCGCCTACCTGGCCATCGGTCTTTACCTGGCCCTGGTGCTGTTTGTCAGCATCGCCGCGCAGACTCAACACAGCTTCGAAGCGCCGATCCAGGTCGCACACCCCGGCATCCAGTTCGAACACCGCGCAGACGTGCTGGTTGATCGTGCTGAACTTGCAGGAGTGGGCGGAGCATGAAAGGTTACAGACTCTGGGTCATCGCCGGATTGGCACTGATGACCAATGGCGCGGCGTTACTCGGCTTCGGTCAAGGCTCGGTCGGCGCGCTGGCACGGGCCATAGAGGCTAATCACAGCATTGCGCACAACATCGAACGGGCAAATACCTTGGGGCTGATGGCCGGCAACCCACCGGTAAAAGTCTCGGCCGATTTTCTCGGCCCCTTCGAAGTGGATTGCATGGCACTCGGCATGTGCAACGCACTCGCCTAGACAACACGAACCACTGTGGCGAGGGAGCTTGCTCCCGCTGGGTTGCGAAGCAGCCCCAAATCCTGCAACCCCGATATTTCTGGTGTACCGAGTCCAATGGTTCTTGCGACTGCTGCGCAGCCGAGCGGGAGCAAGCTCCCTCGCCACAGGTGCTGTGTGAAGCGGGCGTCGGGGTTACTTCTTCATGATCGCCGTAAACAGCTCGGACTCAAGAAAACCCTGCAACCACACCTGCAACCGCACATAAGGCGTCTGCGCAAACCACTCGCGATCCACATGCGCAAACTGCCGAACGAACGGCAGCAACGCGATATCCGCAAGACACGGGTGATCACTCAGCAAATAATCCCGACCTTCAAGCAACCCATCCAGCCTCTGCAGAAACAACGCGCCCTCAGCCCGATAAACCTCCATCGGTTGTTCGGGATAGCGTTCGGCGTACTTGTAACGGTTCAAATGCACCTTGAACACCTGATCATTGGCTTCGATCAATTCGGCAATCCGTGAATCGCCGCCGAGCAACCAGTTGTCAGGATCATTCTGTGCCAACGCCCAGCGCATGATCTCCAGGCTCTCATCGATCACCCGACCCGCCGCATCCAGCACCGGCACCGTGCCCTTGGGCGAGATCGCCAGCATCTCGGCCGGTTTGGCCTTGAGGCTGACTTCGACGATCTCCACCGGTACGCCCGAATAACGCAGAGCCATTCGCGCGCGCATCGCGTAAGGGCAGCGGCGGAACGAATACAGCGTGTTCATTTCACCTCCAGTGTGCTCAAACCGTTGCCTTGGCGTTGTACCTGAATCTGTACCGGAATCCGTTCGTGCATTTCCTGTACGTGGGAAATCACCGCGACCTTGCGCCCCTGCGCCTGCAAGCCGTCGAGTGCATCCATGGCCAGTTGCAGTGACTCCGGATCGAGGCTGCCGAAGCCTTCGTCGATGAACAGCGATTCGATCTTCAGCGTGCTCGACGCCATCGATGCCAGGCCCAGTGCAAGGGCCAGCGACACCAGGAAGGTCTCGCCGCCGGACAGCGAATGCACCGAGCGCAATTCGTCGCCCATCTCGGTATCCATCACCAGCAGGCCGAGCATGCTGCCGCCGCGTTTCAGGCGATAGCGTTTGACCAGTTGGCGCAACTGCACGTTGGCGTGATGCACCAGCAGATCAAGGTTGTAGGCTTGGGCGATCTTGCGGAAGGTGTCGCCGGTGGCCGAGCCGATCAACGCATTCAGGCGCGCCCAGCGCTGGTACTCGGCATAGGCATCGGCGATCTGCTGCGCCAGCGCTTGGTTGGCGTTTTGCCGGCGCTGATCTTCGGCCTGTTCGGCGCGCAGTTCGGCGCACTGTTGCTCGCTGAGGTTGAACTGGTTCTGCAGGTCGGCGAGGGCGCTGGCGAGTTGTTCGGCATCGAGGTTGCCGTTGTGCTGCGCCTGATGATCGGCCAGACGCTGATCACGTTCCTGCAGCAGCACCTTGGCCTGTTCGATGGCTTTTTCGTTGTGCTGCAAGCGCTGGCGCAATTCGCTGAGCTGCGTGTCATCGACGCGCAGCAAGTCTTCGAGACCACCGTCATCCAGCTCCGGATGACGTCCGCGCCAGTCGGCAATCTTCTGTGTCAGCTCATTGTCTTCGCTTTGCAGTGCCTGCAAGCGTTCCTGCTGCGCCTTGAGCTCGGCGCCAATCTGCACCCGTTGCGTGCGCACGTTCTGCAGTTCCGCAGCCGTGCTGGTTTCGGCGTTGCGTGCTTGTTCCACAGCCTGTTCCAGTTGCTGCTGCCAGTGCTCGGCGCTGTTGTGTTCACCCAGCAGCTGCGCGAGTTGCGCCTGACAGGCCTGTTGCTGTGCGGCCAGTGCGCTGAACTGCTGCTCGGCGCTTTGCAACTGCTGGACGCGGCTGAGCTGGCGATCCTGTTCTTTCTCCAGGGTCTGCTGGCGTTGTTGCTGTTCGGCCAATTCTTCCTTTTGCTGATCGACTTGCGCCAGACGCTCGGCAATCTGCCGATCCAGCTGCATGAAGGTCGCCGCCGGCTCGACGCGCAAGGCTTCGAGGGTGTCGGCCGGCAGCAGGCTGGCGAACGCGGTGAGCTCTTCGTCGAGACGCTGACGGTCGCTGCTCAGTTCGCGCTGCTGGTTGCTCAGGTGCTGCGCCGCTTGCTGATGCGCGGTTTCGGCGTTGCGCAGTTGCTGGGTCAGGCGCGCCGCATCCTGTTGCAGGGTGAGCAGGGCGCTCTGGCGTTGTTCGTCCTGCGTGATGCTCTGGTTCAGTTGATCGGTTTGCCGGGTCAGCCAGGCGTCACGCTTGTCGGCATCCTGATTCAGCAACTGAGGGGCCAGCGGATGCGCCTCCAGACTCGGCGCCAGTGCCTGAAGCTGGGCGGTCAATTGCTCCTGCTGTTGCAACAGCTCTTTCTGTCGGGCGATCACGCCACCGACTTCGGCGCGCAGCTCGGTGAGTTTTTCCTTGAGCTGATCCACCGCTTGCTGCGCGCTGGCCTGCTCGGACTCATCGTGACGGCCGAGGCTTTGCAGCAGCGCTTCCGGCTGATGATACGGATGCTCGTTGCTGCCGCAGACCGGGCAGGGCTGGTCGTCCTGCAACTGCGCGCGCAACTCTTCGACACTGGCACTGCGCGCCAGACGCTGGCGCTCGAGCAGTTCACGGGTGACGCTGAGGGTTTGCTCGGCGATGGTCAGTTCGGCTTTGCTTTTCACCCCATCCTGGGTCAGGCGCTCGCGTTCCTGCTGCGCGTCGAGCAGGCGCTGTTGCAGCTCGGCGCCGCGTTTTTCCAGCTCCTGCTGACTGGCCCACAGCCGCGTCAGGTCTTCGATGGCGCGCAGCTGTTTGCGATTGTCCTGCAACAGAGTACCGAGGATGCCGATCTGTTCGGCGACGGCATCCGGCTCGGCGCCGGCCTCTTTGAACAGCACTTCCAGTTGCTGCTTTTGCGTGGCCAGCGCTTCGGCGCTTTGGCTTGCATTCTGTTCGAGGGTCGCCAGTTCGGCTTGCCCCTTGTTCAGTCGATTACCGATCAGCATCAACTGTTGCAGGCGATCGCGGTAGGCATTCCATGCATCGCTGAGCGGTGCCAGATGAGCGCTTTGTTCGAGCTCGGCGGCCATTTTCTGCAGGCGTTCAGCAACTTCAGCCTGTTTTTCCTGCAAGGCTTGAATGGCGCTCTGGCCTTGCGTGCAGGCCTGCTCGGCGGCTTGACGGGCGTCGGCGCTGAGGGCGGTGTCCTTGGCGAGGCGGGCGAGGGTGCTTTGTTCTTCAAAAGCCTGACGCAGCAGCGGGGCGCTTTCGCTGTGCCGTTGCTGCGCTTCGGTCAGGGCGATTTTTGCCGCATCGAGTGCCTGCTCCAGTTGCGTCTGGCGTTCGCTGAGTTCGCTATGGCGGTGGGTATGCGCGGCAATCTGTGCGGCCAGCGGCGTCAGTTGCGCATCGAGTTCAGTCTTGCGCGCGAACTGGTGGCGCTGCGGGGCGAGTTGCTCCAGGCGCGTCAGCTTCAGGCGCTCGCCGGCCAGGCTTTCCCACTGTTGCTGCGCACTGTGCAGTTGTTCGGCGGCGGCTTGCTGCGCGTCCTGCAACTGGCGCAAATCCTTGAGCCAGCTGTGCTGTTGTTCCAGTTGCTTGAGTTGCGCCTGCTGCAACTTCAGCTGTTGCTGGGCAGCGTTGAAACGCTCATCCAGTTCGGCCCGCGCCTCGGGCGCCAGCGGAGTGACGCCGGTGGCTTGGTCCTGCAGCAGCTTGTGCGCTTCGCGGGCCTCTTTGGTCTTGTCGAACGCGCGGCGGCCGAGGCGGGTGTAGAGCGCGGTGTCGGTGAGTTTTTCCAGCAGTTCGCTGCGGTCGTTGTCGTCGGCCTTGAGGAACGCACTGAACTCGCTCTGAGCCAGCAGCACGGCGCGGGTAAACTGTTCGAAGTTCAGACCGAGTGCGGCTTCGAGTTGGGTCTTGTACTCGCCTTTCTGACTGGCGAGCAGTTGATCCTGATCGATGTCACGCAGGCTCTGACGGCTGGCCTGCAACTTGCCGCCAGCCTTTTCCCGGGCGCGGTTGGCTTCCCAACGCGCACGGTAACGCCGGCCATCGACGCCAACAAAATCCACCTCGGCATACCCTTCGCCGGTGCCGCGCCGCAACAAGGTGCGCGGGTCACCGGTGGCGATTTCACCGTCAGCGTCCGGCACCTTAGCGTCGCGACCGGTGTTGTTCAGGCGCGGGACCGCACCGAACAGCGCCAGGCATAACGCGTCGAGCAAGGTACTTTTACCGGCGCCGGTCGGCCCGGTGATCGCGAATAACCCGGCACTGGCCAGCGGTTCGGCGGTGAAATCAATCTCGAACGGCCCGGCCAGCGAGGCGAGGTTCTTCAAGCGAATGGCGAGAATCTTCATGGCTGCTCGCCCTCCAGTTGCACGTCTTGCAGAAGTTCGGCGAAGTCCTTGAGCGTCTGTTCATCGACCTCGTTGCCGTAATTGTCGAGCCAGGCGCGACTGAACAGTTCCTGCGGGGTGAGTTGATCGAGTTCGATCAATGCGCCGCCTTCTTCGGCACCGTCAGCACCGCGATTGCCGGCGTACTCGGCGGCGATCCGCACCAGGCGCACGGCCTTGCCTTGCAGGGCGTTTTCCACTTGATGACGCAGATCCGGCTGCGGCTCGTCGAGGGTCACGCGCACTTCCAGCCATGGCTGGCGCTGGGTTTCAGCGAGCAGATCAATATTCGGCAGGTCGGCCAGTTGCAGCAGAATATCCGCCAGCGGCGCCGGGCCGATGCGTTGCAGGTTGACCGAGCGCGGGATCAGTTTCGGCTCAACGCTGACCAGCGTTTCACCGTCGAGGATGATATCGAGAATCTGGTGCTGATAACCGATCTCCGAGAACGACAACGGAATCGGCGAGCCGCTGTAGCGAATGCGCTCTTCACCGTTGACCTTCTGCGGCTTGTGCAAATGGCCGAGGGCGACGTAGCTGATGCTCGGCCCGAACAAACTGGCGGGCAGCGCTTCGGCATTGCCGATGATCAGGCTGCGCTCAGAATCTTCCGAGACCGAGCCCCCGGCCATGTGCGCATGGCTGATGGCGACCAGCGCCTGACCCGGTTGGCGCTTGGCATTCGCCGCTTCGATCAGCCATTCATGCACCTGACCGATGCCACGCAAATAATTGTCGCCCAGATGCGCGCCAGTCACTTCCGCCGGACGCAGGAACGGCAACGCCAGGCACCATGCGGCGATCTCGCCTTGGGCATTCGGCAGCGGCAGCAGCAGACGTTCGGCGTCGAGCTGGCCGTCATCCAGCCACAACACCCGCCCCAGCGCATGGGTACGCAAACGGCGCATCAACGGCGCCGGCAGCTCGATGCGCGAGCCGGAATCGTGGTTGCCGGCAATCATCACGATGGTCAGCAACGGCTGCTGCTCGTGAGCGCTGACGATGAAGTCGTAGAGGCGTTCCTGGGCTTTGACCGGCGGATTGACCGTGTCAAAGATGTCCCCGGCAATCAGCAGCACATCCGGCTGCGCCAGTTGCAGTTGGCGCAGCAGCCATTCGAGAAAGCACGCATGCTCGAAATCGCGCTCCTGGCCGTGCAGGTTTTGCCCAAGGTGCCAGTCGGAGGTGTGGAACAGACGCAAGGTGGACTCCGCTACAGAAATAGGTGATGGCCGCGGGGGAGATGATGGGCGGCTAAAGAGGGGGGAGTTTACAGATTATTGCGTCAGGAGGGCTGACCGTGGCTCAGCAGGACGGTGGTATGGACGCGCAATTTGGCCATGATCGTTTATCGACAACTCAATCTGTTAATTGACGCCAAAATAGTGGCCATCTAATATCTCGGGATCTTCTCGACCTGATTCGTTGCAAGTGTTCTACACGATTGACGGTAAAACGAAATCTGTAGTTTTTGAGAACGAAGCCCGAAAAATACCGGAGATAATCGAGTGATCACAGATGATCTAGAAATCGTCAAAAAAATTTTTCAGATGGTCGAGGGGGGTGTTGTTCACGGCTACGATGCCTTCCGTTACGAGATCGAGATGGGTGAAGGGTTTATGGAGGCCGAACTGACGGTAGAGAAAGACGGTGTTGAGGTAACGGACGCTGAAATCAATTTCGATGTCTCCGACATATATTTTTTGGCAAAAGATTTAAAGGCTAATGCCGTGAAACGTGGCGAGCCATGGAAATCATTTGTGATGTCTTATCGTGACGGCGAGCAAGTGAAGACAAAATTCAACTATTGATCCGCGAAGTCTTTGCAAAAAGTCATCTTGCTATCTGAAAAACCGGCGGCACTGGTCGTCCGTTTCCAGAGTTGACGCCATTTCACTTATGGCAGCAACTCGAGGCTTTTTCATTTTCATACCGATCATGATGCGCCCCCATCCATGATCTCATCCTCATTCCTGCCCTTGGGTATGAGGTTGAAGTAGTTGTCTGCATCGACCAGCATGTCCACGCCGCGGGCATAGGTTGAATACGTAGGGAAAATCTCGCCCTTTGCATCACGATGGTAAGGTGACAGATTTATTTTTGACGAACCAGTTCCATAAAGAGGTTTATATGCTTTGCCTAAGGTGTCAGCAGGACTATATTGTTAAGGCGAAAATCAAAGCAACCGAAGCTTTTATTTTTACTTGTCCGGAGTGTGATGCAACGTGGTTCAAGATCGAAGAAATTGGGGTTGCGCCTTTTTTGGATTTCGCTACTTACATGAATAGTATTGGCCTTGCCGGAATGTGGGAAGAGTTAGAGGTTATTGCTGAAAGAGTATGAGTTTCAGTAATTTCGGCTCGAGGAGTAAAAGGTCAGCGCGTTGTCAGGGGCAAATGGGGACAAACCACGTTTAGAAAGCACTGCGAAAACGTAGTCTGTCCCCGTTTTACATTGACGGTAAACACAAAGCCGTGGCTTTTAAAAATGAACCTCATCAAATTCCGGAGGTAATAGAGTGATTACAGAGGACTTCGAACTCGTTAAATCAATTTTTGAACTGGTCGAGACCGGAATTGTTCACGGTTATGAGTCCTTTCGATACAGCATTGAGTGGGGGGGGAACTATATGGAGACCGACCTCGCTGTGGAAAAAAATGGCTCAGAAATTTGGGACGCTGAAACTGATTTCAATCACTGGAAAATCTATGTGCTTGTAGAAAAGCTACACGAGCATGCGGTTGCTCGCGGTGAGCCATGGAAGTCCTTTGTCCTGTCTTATCGCGAAGGCGAACAGGTCAAAACAAAATTCAACTATTAGACGGTGATGCGTATTCCAGGCATCCAGGGTGCAGCGGGCGGTATTGCCGGCCGCTGACTTTCCTTTGATTTGCTGATCACCTCCGGTGGTCGTAACTTGAAATCATTTCCGCTTCATACCGATGCGGTTTGAAACTGCTGGAGAATGGAGATGCGGGTTGAAAGCTTGTTCAATCAGGCCAGAGGAATGGTTAAAGGGCTATATTTTCATGCGATGGATGAACTTGGTTTTCGTCCGGAGCAAGCTTTTGCCTATGCTCAGGATGATCTGGAACTCTTGATGCGCAAAGATGCGCCCGGTCCGAATGCGATTCTTCAAACCGCCATTTACATGGAAGGACTTCGCCGCGGCATGCAGCTGTCAAAAGAAGATCCATACACGAGTGATATGTTGGGGATTTTGGCGCAGACCTACAGCAAATGCAGCGTTGAGAGCCTGATCGAGGCAGATGTCGATGACGAGGAGTTGAAAATTATCCAGTCAGATATGGAAACTGTGCGGAAGTTTTTTCTACTTTAAGTGGTCAAGTCAAATATCGTTTGAAGGTCGATTGAATCGACCATTCAACATCAAAAGATCGCAGCCTGCGGCAGCTCCTACAGGGAATAAATGCCCACTCTGTAGGAGCTGCCGCAGGATGCGATCTTTTGCTTTTTACTTCGGATAAAGCGGTGGCAACCCACTGTCACCCACCGGATCCTGCACCCGCTCCGCCGCCGGAATGGTGCGGATTGCCCGCCACAGATCTTCGCCTTGCCAATGCTGCCCCGTCTCGCTGTACAGCGCACCATTCAGCCCATCCAGCGCATCCGACAACGGCACAAACCGCGCTGCCATATCCGCTAGCGTCTCCGGCTGCTGACGCGCCCATGCATCGAGTGCCTGACGCGTCGCTTGCGGATCATTCGCCTGGCTCGCACGCTTGATGTCGTCCAGCAGTGTGCGCGGGCTCGGCCCAGTTTGTGCGGCGCGGTGCACCGCCGGTTGCCAGCGCGCACGCCACCACAGGCCGAAGCCGAGGAGGGTGGTGCAGGCGAGGATCAGGGTGCTGAGTTTCCACCACCACAGCACATCGTTATCGACGACGCTCGGTTGCAGATTGCCGGCCGGGGTGTCGACCTGCAGGCTCGGGTTGTTCGCCACTTGCAGGGTGCGCGCCGGCAGGCTGGTGTGTTCCAGATGATCTTCGAAGGTGTTCCACCAGATCACGTCGACGCTCGGCAACTCGATCGCACCGCTGCGGCTGGGCACCAGCGCTTCGCGTTCTTCACGGCTGCCGATCAGGCCGCGCTCGCCGCTCTGGTTGCTCAGCACCGGTTGATCCGGGTAACGGCGCAGGCCATTGGCGTCGGTGGCGGGCAGGGCCGGCAGTTGCGAACTGGCCAGACCTTCGGCTTTCAGGGTCAGGCTGCGGGTCAGCGAGTCGCCGACCTGAGTGTGATCCGGCTCCGGGTTCCAGCTTTCGCTCAGACTCAGGCTGCGGGCGGGCAGCCAGGGTGCGTCGGCCGGGTAAGTCAGCGGTTTTGGTTTGACCGTCAGCGGAATCTCCGAGGAACTGACGCGCAGCAGCTTGCCCGGTTTCGGGCCTTGTGCGGTCGCGTCCTGGGCGGGCTGGGTATCGACCAGCGTGGCACTGAACGTCTGCGGGGCGATGGTCAGCAAACCGCTGTGCTGCGGATAGATCGCGTAGCGCATCTCGATCACGCCATGACGCACGCCGTTGATGTCTTTCTCGTAGGTGCGCGTGTCGCCCAACTGCTCGATACGCGCGTCGGCAATCTGCAACGGGGTCAGGCTGCTGTCGTCGTACAGCGACACCGAGTGATAGATGCGCAGGGTCAGGATCGCTTGCGCCTGCACATACACGCTGGACTGGTCGAGGCTGGCCTCGATGAACACCGGATCCGGATTGTTTTTCTCTTCGCGGGTATCGCTCTCGACCACTTGCACGGTGATCGGCTGGCTCTGCACCTCACCCAGTTGCAGCGGCGGAATCGTCACGCTGCCGTTCTCTTTCGGCAGCAGGGTGATGATCCAGCGCGTGGTCGCACGGTTGTCGCCATTGAGGGTGTTCAACTGGTTGACCTGGCGCGTGCCACGCACCTCGAACAACGGTTCCAGCGGCGTCAGGTCGGGCTTGCCGAACTGCGTGACATCGTTGGTTTCGAGGGTGAGTTCGACCGTCTCGCCGGTGTTCAGGCGACTGCGATCCACACTGGCCGTCAGCTCGGCCGCCTGGGCGGTGGCCGTGCAGATCAGCAGGAGCAGCAAGAGAGCGGTGAAGCGGGTCATCGAGTTTTTCCCTGATCCTGATGTTGTTGCTGTTCGTACCAGAATTTGCGTCGCAGCAATTCCCCCGGGTTGTCCGGAATCTTGCCCAGCCATTGTTCCAGTGCCTGACGCTGTTCGCCTTCGAGGGTGTCCTCGCCGGGTTGCAGGATCGGCGCAGTATTCGGTGATTCATCCGGCGGGTTGCCCGGCACTTCGTTGGGTCCCGGTTGCGGTGGTGTGGTCGGCGGCGGCTCGTTGGCCGACTCGCCGGGCTGGGCCTCGCTCGGGGTGTCACTGTTGACCGCCGGTGGCGGCGCAGTCGCTGGCGGTGGTTCATCGCCGGGTACGTTCGGCTGGGCCGTTTGCGGCTGCGGCTCGGCCGGCGGCGGGGTGTTCTTCTGCTTGAGCAGGTTTTCCACCAGAGCCTTGTTGGTCAGCGCCGGACGCAAGTCCGGTTGCAGTTCCAGCGCTTGTTCGTAGGCGTCGATGGCCGCTTCCAACTCGCCACTTTTCGCCAGGGCGTTGCCACGATTGTAGTGGGCGCGGGCATCGCTGCCTTCGGCGAAACGCTGAGCGGCGCCACTGTAATCGCCGGCTTCGTACAACGCCAGCCCTTGCCACTGGTGATCTTCGAAGTGCTCGGCGGCTTCGGCCGGGCGCTTCTGCTTGAGCAGGTGCAGGCCCTGTTGGTCAGGGCGCAGCCACAGGTCTTCGAAATCGAAAGCGTAGCTCGGCTGGGGCAGACAAAACAGCAAGGGCAGACAGAACAACCAGCCACGGCGTCCGGCGCAAGCGGCCAGCAGCAACAGTGGCAACAACAGCCAGTAACCCTGATCGGCCCAAGTGTCGAGGCGCACGGTCTGGCCATCGTTGCGCAGACTGCGCGGGCCATCAAGCAGGCCGAGGGCGCGCAAATCGCTCTCGTCCAGACGCGCACTGTGGTAGTCGCCGCCGACGCTGGCGAGGAACGCGCCGAGGCTCGGGCTGTCGAGTTGCGGCACGCGGATCGCGCCTTGTTCATCCTTGAGGAAACTGCCGTCCTCCTGAGCAATCGGTGCGCCTTCAGCGGTGCCGATGCCGAGCATCAGCAGTTGCGCCGATTGTTTGCCGAGGGCGCGGCGGATGCCTTGGCGTTCTTCTTCACTCAGCGACGAGCCGATCAGCAGAATCCGCCCCTGCCCGAGGGCGCCTTGCTTGAGCAATGTCAGCGCCTTGATGACCCCGAGGTCAGCGCGGTTGCCGCTTTCCGGCATCAACGACGGCTTGAGAGCGTCGAGCAGATTGCGACTGGTCGCCAGGTCATCCGACAGCGGCACCAGCGTGTGCGCACTGCCGGCGTAGACGACGATCGCGGTCTGCGCATCGCTGCGTGCCTGCAACAGGTCGAACAGTTTGCGCCGGGCCTGTTCCAGTCGCGTTGGCGGCGAGTCGGTGGCGAGCATTTCCGGGGTCAGCTCCAGCACGACGACCAGCGGGTCGGCAGGCTTCTGGCTGGTCTGTTCGACGCGCTCCCAGCTCGGTCCGAGCAGGGCGACGATGGTCAGCAGCCACGCCACGCCAAGGGCGACCCACGGCAGCTTACTGTCGCGCCCATTGCCACCGCTGAGCAGCGTCGAGTGGAACGCCGGCGGCAGAATCATCTGCCAGCGCCCGGCGCGTTTCTGTCGGTGCCAGAGTTGCCAGAGCAACCAGCCCAGCAGCGGCAGGAGTAGCAGCCACCAGGGGCGGAACCAGTGCGGCCAGAGCGCGATCATCGGCGCCTCCGCAGACGCAAACGCTTGAGGCGTTCGCGCCAGTCAGGCAGCGGACTTTGCAGATACAGTTCCTTGGTGAACAGGCGTTGCAACGGGTTGTCCGGCCACAACTCACGGGCGACCAGCAGCAGGCTCAACAGTAACGCCAACGCCAGCGGCCACTGATACAAGGCTTGTGCGGGGCGCGCCTGGGTCGGTTGCTGAGTGACCGGTTCGAGCTGGTCGAGGGTGTTCTTGATCGCTTGCAGCTCTTTACCATCGCGGGCACGAAAATACTGACCGCCGGTGGCTTGGGCGATGGCTTTGAGCGCCGGCTCATCGAGATCCAGGCTCGGATTGACCCCAAGCAGGCCGGTGCTGCCGCTGGCTTCAGGGTCGGCACCGATGCCGATCGGGTAGATTTTTACGCCTTCGCTGGCAGCCAGTTTTGCCGCGGTCAGAGGATCGATTTCGCCGCCGTTGTTGGCGCCGTCGGTCACCAGGATCAACACTCGGCTCTGGGCCGGACGCATGCGCAGGCGTTTCAGCGCCAGACCGATTGCGTCGCCGATGGCGGTGTTTTTGCCGGCGATGCCAATACGCGCTTCATCGAGCCAGACGCGCACGGTGTGGCGGTCGAAGGTCAGCGGCGCTTGCAGGTACGCCTGACTGCCAAACAGGATCAGACCGACACGGTCACCGTCGCGGCTTTCAAGAAAGTCGCCGAGCAGATGCTGGACCAGCGTCAAGCGGCTGACATCTTCGTCCTGCCACTGCATATCGGGGAAATCCATCGAGCCGGACACATCCACCGCCACCAGCAGATCACGCCCGCTGGCGGCTATCGGCAACGGCTCGCCCAGCCACTGCGGGCGCGCGGCGGCAGTCAGCAGCAACAGCCACAGCAGCAGGAACGGTGCTTGCTGGCGCCACGCCGGCAGATTGGCTCGGGCACGCCGACGGGCGAGGCCTTCCAGATCGCTGAGGAAACTCACTTTCAAGGCGGGTTCGCCGCTGTCGGCCACCGGCAGCACGAGGCGCATCAGCCACGGCAGCGGCAACAGCAGGAAGATCCACGGCCAGGCAAACTCAAACATGCTTGCGGATCCAGGTGTCGACGGCTTGGGTCAGGCCGGCAATGGCTTTGTCGTCGAGTTTGCACTCGGGTTTGTAAGCGCCTTCGACCAGTACCATCCAGCGCGTCAGGCCGGCTGCCGGGCAGCGGTTGTCGAGAAACGCCAGCCATTTGCGGCCGTTGAGCGTGTGGCTCTGGCTGTAGGGGTAATGGTTGCGGCACAGGCGTTTGAGCAGGCCGTTGAGTTGTTGCAGCCAGGCGCCGGCGGGTGCGCCGTCGTAGGGTTTGGGCATCTGCGCCAGCTCGGCGAGGGCGGCGATGCGCACCGGGTCGAGCGGCTGTTCGGCGCGCACGATCGGGCGTTTCTTGATCGGAATGAACCGGCGCAGGCGCCACGCGGCGAAGCCGAGCAACGGTAACAACAGAAGCAGCAACCACCAGCCCGGCGCCGGCGGCCAGAAGGCAATCGGTGGCGGGGAAATCAGCGGTTGCAGTTGTTCGAGGCCGTTCATCGTCCTGTCCCCGGACGCTGCGGATTGAGAAACTCGCGCATCTGCTCGACCATCTCGCTTTGCGTGCTCAGCGGCATCAGCAATACCCGCAGTTTCTGCGCGAGCAGCTCCCAGCGGGCGATGCGTGCTTCGGCCTGGGCGCGATACGTCTGGCGCAGCTCGAAATTCAGCGTGTCGAGTTCCAGTTGCGCGCCGCGCTCGGCGAATCGTAAAAGCCCGGCGGCGGGCAGGGCGTGATCCAGCGGATCGGACAGCGGCAGCAGCAGCAAGTCGCAGTGCCGTGACAGCAGGCTCAGTTGTTGTTCGGCGCTGTCCGACAGTGCGCGCTCATCGCAAATCACGATGGCCAGGCTGCCCGGGCGCAGCACCTCGCGCGCGCGGCGCAGGGCCACGCCAAAGGCATCGTGATCCGGTTCGCGTTCGGTATGCAGCGACTGGTTGACCTTGACCAGCCGGTTGAGCAATTGCAGCAGGCTTTGCTTGCTGCGCCGGGGTTTGATTTCGTAGTGCTCGTTGTCACCGAACACCAGCCCGCCAACCCGGTCGTTGTGGCCGAGGGCCGCCCAGCCGATCAGCGCCGCCACTTGCGCCGCCAGCACCGACTTGAACATCAGCCCGGAGCCAAAAAACAGCCGGGTGCTTTGCTCGACCATGATGAAAATCGGGCGCTCGCGTTCTTCATGGAACAGCTTGGTGTGCGGCTCCTGGGTGCGCGCCGTCACGCGCCAGTCGATGGTGCGTACGTCGTCGCCGGCCTGATAGACCCGCACCTGATCGAAGTCGACGCCACGGCCACGGAATTTCGAGTGATGCAAACCGATCAGCGGACTGCGCTGACTGGGTGTGGAAAACAGCTGCACTTCGCGCACACGGTGGCGCATCTCGATCAGGTCGGTGAGGCTGATGCGGATGCCCGGTTCGGACGGCAGGGGGGCGTTCATGGGGGTCAAGCGACGGCTACGACGTCGAGAATCCGCTGCACCACCCGATCCTGATCGATGCCGGCGGCTTCGGCTTCAAACGACAGAATGATGCGGTGACGCAACACGTCGAACAGCACGGCCTGAATGTCCTCGGGGCTGACGAAATCGCGACCGGCCAGCCACGCGTGAGCACGGGCGCAGCGGTCGAGGGCGATCGAGCCGCGCGGGCTGGCGCCGTAGGCGATCCACTCGGCCATTTCCGGGTCGAATTTGGCCGGCGTGCGCGTGGCCATGACCAGTTGCACCAGGTATTCCTCCACGGCGTCGGCCATGTACAGACCGAGGATTTCCTTGCGCGCGGCGAAAATCGCTTGCTGGCTGACCCGGCGCTCGGGTTTGGTTTCGCCATTGAGGGCTTCGCCACGGGCCTGTTGCAGGATGCGGCGTTCGACGGCGGCGTCGGGGAAGCCGATTTTCACGTGCATCAGGAAGCGGTCGAGCTGCGCTTCGGGCAGCGGGTAGGTGCCTTCCTGCTCGATCGGGTTCTGCGTGGCCATCACCAGAAACAGCGGTGACAGTTCATACGTGCTGCGTCCGACGCTGACCTGCCGTTCGGCCATGGCTTCGAGCAGCGCCGATTGCACCTTGGCCGGCGCACGGTTGATTTCGTCCGCCAGTACCAGGTTGTGGAAGATCGGCCCTTGCTGGAACACGAAACTGCCGGTTTCCGGGCGATAGATCTCGGTGCCGGTGATGTCGGCCGGCAGCAGGTCCGGGGTGAACTGGATACGATGGAACTGGGCTTCGATGCCCTCGGCGAGTTCTTTGATCGCTTTGGTCTTGGCCAGACCCGGAGCACCCTCGACCAGCATGTGGCCGTCGGCGAGCAGGGCGATGAGCAAACGCTCGATGAGTTTTTCCTGGCCGAGAATCTGCGTTGAAAGAAAGGTTCGCAGCGCCAGCAGCGCTTCACGATGTTCCATCGGTGACTGTTCCTGGAAAGGGTGGCCGCAGGCGTTCGGATAACGCCGTGGCTGGGGGCGTTACTTTAATCCATCGAGGGGGGTGGCGACTAACGGCATTTTGCGCAAAGTGCGGGAAATGACTGGGGCAATTGTTGGAATTTTGTAGCCGGGAAGTGATTGGTTGACTGTTCCGGCCCTATCGCGAGCAGGCTCACTCCTACATAGGGGCGTCGTACACCGTACTGTAGGAGTGAGCCTGCTCGTGATGAGGCCTTTCAAGACGCCATCAAATCTGGCTAATGAAAGTGCCAGTCCCATCAAGGATGTTCTTCAGGGTTTCTTCAACTTCAGCCAGATCAACCATGTCCGGATTGAAGGTAATCTCCAGCACATCATCGCCATTCAGCGCATCGGCATCCGCCGCCGCGATCTCGATCTTCAGCAGAGTCTTGGTCAAGGTGACTTTCACGCCGTCCAGCGTCGAAGGCTCGCCATCCAGGGTGATCTCCAGCTCATCCTCGTCCGGGTAGCGGCTCATCAGAAACATGTCGCCCTTGTCGCTGTGGCAGCAGAGCATGGCCATGTTGTCTTCTTCGTCGTCGCACGGGTTGACGATCAATAGGGCGGTGGTCATTTGCATGGGGAATTCCTGCCTCGGCGGGCGTGTTGGTCGCAATTGGGCGCGATTCTGCCAGTCCGGGAAGATTTCTGCTGCTACATCTTGGCAACCTGAGGTTAGAGGTAGGGTGCGCATTATTGGAATCGTGAATGAAGTGGGAGCATTCCGAGGATGTTTTCCGCTTCATGTGTCTGAAAAATCCGGCGCCAGTGTAAGGAAAGAGGCTCGGCAGATTTTTTTGGGGTTTTCAGGATATTCGCTTGTTTTCTCGACATTTCTGCCACTACTTTTACATTCGGACGCAAAGGAGTGCGCAGACCAAAACTGAGAAAAAGGAACTTTGAATTGAATCAGTATTTCGAGTGGGCCGATGAAATCCGTCATCTGTCCGAAGAGCAGATTGAGCAGATTTACGAGCGCTATCTGAACGGCGAGAAAAGTGCCGAATTGATGGCCGAATTCCAGATTCCGGCCACCGTTCGCAGTTTGCTGAAGGTGCTGCCGCCGATTGTCAGTCGGGAGCTGAAGTGCCCTTACTGCGACCTGCCGATGTGGGTTCGTCGACACGCAAAGGGGACGCCGGTCTCATTGCGCAAACCTTTTCAATGTGTCAGTTGCGAGCATCAGCATCTCCCTCCCGGCCCGGGGCGGCGTACACCTTGTACCTGCCGAGAGTGCAGGGCATTCCGTCAGCAGCAAATAGCCGCTCAGGCCGAGCGGGACCGTATCGAGCTTGAGTTGCGATACGGCGGGCTTTGTCCTCCGGTGCCTTATACATCGCTGAAGTTTGTTCAGAAACTGACATTGCTGGCGTTGCTTGATGACGGCACAGCGTCGAATGTCGAATGGATTGCGCCCCTCGGCGCCGCTTCACGCAGTGAGTTGCTCGCGCCAACCAGCGAACTGTGTGAGCAGTGGGTCAAAGAGCTCCATGAGGCAAGGGTGTTGCGGGTCGCAACGGCTTCGGATATCAAGGCGTTCGACAGGGCTGACGGCTGCCGAATCATCGATTACGCGGCCGTGCATTGGCACCCCAACGTGGCACTGCAGCCCGGCAAGCCCTGCTCCCGCGCCAACCTGTACCTTGCGCTGTACCAGGAGTTGTCCGACTGCGTACAGCCAGCCTGGAAAAGCGAGCTATACACGCTGATATTCGACATGGCCCGGGAGGAGTCGATCCAATACGTCCGCATCCTGGCCAATGAAGTGAGTTTTACCTTCACCGCTGAGTCTCGTGCCGAAACAATTGTCGGTCAGTTGTTGCAGGACTTCTCCGTAAGCCAGATCTTTTACTTCGCCAGGCTGGCGGTGAAGAACGCGGCGCATTTTTTTGCCACCGGTCAGTCAAAAGGGCGCAATCATGCGGCCAACACCATTCCAGGCAACATGCTCGGCACTGCGCAGGACGCGCTGACACGCAACTGGCGCAAGAATGCACATCGCGATTCTCGAGTGCCGCAGTCGGCGCTGCATCGGCTGTTGTACGACGTGGTGCTCAAGGACAGCGGTGCAGGTTTTTCCAAGGCGCCGGGCGTCTACTGGCGCGATGAGCTGGTCCCGCAGTTTTTCTCCCGCGCAGCGCATGAGAATGGCCTGCTCGATCTTTCGCAAATGTTCTGCCGAGAGTGCGACTCTCCGAACATTGATGTCAGCATGAACAAGCTGGTGGTGAAAACCATGTGTTACGACTGCGCCACCATCAGCAGATTCAGAGCCTACGAAGAGTTGCCGGACTGATTCGTATCAAGGCCTTGCGCTGAACCTGATGCCACGCTCCGGGTCGATAGATCGGCCAGGAGCGTTTTCGTATCTGAATATGTAACTCCACGAACGCGGCTTTTGGGACGAGGGTGCCGTCAACCGGGGATTCAAGCCTGCGTTTTGCGCCATGAATGCTAGTGTTTATCGGTGCCGAACCCCTTGTTTACGTGCCAATGACCGAATATGTCGCAGCACCGCAAGCAGACACATTGTCGCACCCATTAAGCTGCGCAACGGATGAGCACCCGTAAAGGCATTGTCGGCAGCCCTGACAGTCGTTTTTGCAGATGCTCATTCAATGGAAGGTGAATGTGACCTGAGTGTCGTGTCCAGCTTCACCCACCTGTCACCCTGTTTCCTCTGCCCGAGAATCAGGAACAGGGCGACGGAGGCCCCGAAAGGGGTTTTGCAAGCGACGCTTTCCATCAATAACAAGCCCCAAGCGGAGTACCACAGATGGCGTTCTTCACCGCAGCCAGCAAAGCCGACTTCCAGCACCAACTGCAAGCGGCACTGGCGCAGCACATCAGTGAACAGGCACTGCCACAAGTGGCGCTGTTTGCTGAACAATTCTTCGGCATCATTTCCCTGGACGAGCTGACTCAACGTCGCCTCTCCGACCTCGCTGGCTGTACTCTTTCTGCGTGGCGCCTGCTTGAGCGCTTCGATCACGCGCAACCGCAAGTGCGCGTCTACAACCCCGATTACGAACGTCATGGCTGGCAGTCGACCCACACCGCGGTTGAGGTGCTGCACCACGACCTGCCGTTCCTGGTCGACTCGGTCCGCACCGAGCTGAACCGCCGCGGCTACAGCATCCACACCCTGCAAACCACCGTGCTCAGCGTACGTCGTGGCAGCAAGGGCGAGTTGCTGGAAATTCTGCCGAAGGGCAGCACCGGCGAAGGCGTGCTGCACGAGTCGCTGATGTACCTGGAAATCGACCGCTGCGCCAACGCGGCCGAACTCAATGTGCTGAGCAAAGAGCTGGAGCAGGTGCTCGGTGAAGTGCGCGTCGCGGTCGCTGATTTCGAGCCGATGAAGGCCAAGGTGCAGGAGATCCTCACCAAGCTCGATCACAGCGCATTCGCCGTCGATGCCGACGAAAAGACTGAAATCAAGAGCTTCCTGGAATGGCTGGTGGGCAACCACTTCACCTTCCTCGGCTACGAAGAGTTCACCGTTGTCGATCAGGCCGATGGCGGTCATATCGAATACGACCAGAATTCCTTCCTCGGCCTGACCAAACTGCTGCGCACCGGTCTGACCGACGAAGACCGTCACATCGAAGACTACGCGGTGAACTACCTGCGCGAACCGACCCTGCTGTCGTTCGCCAAGGCTGCGCACCCGAGCCGCGTACACCGTCCTGCCTACCCGGACTACGTGTCGATCCGTGAAATCGACGCCGACGGCAACGTCATCAAGGAACACCGCTTCATGGGCCTGTACACCTCCTCGGTGTATGGCGAGAGCGTTCGGGTCATTCCGTTCATCCGTCGCAAGGTCGAAGAAATCGAACGCCGCTCCGGCTTCCAGTCCAAGGCTCACCTGGGCAAGGAACTGGCGCAGGTACTCGAAGTGCTGCCGCGTGACGACCTGTTCCAGACCCCGGTCGACGAGCTGTTCAGCACCGTGATGTCGATCGTGCAGATCCAGGAACGCAACAAGATCCGCGTGTTCCTGCGCAAAGACCCGTACGGTCGCTTCTGCTACTGCCTGGCCTACGTGCCGCGCGACATCTATTCCACCGAAGTGCGCCAGAAGATCCAGCAGGTGCTGATGGAGCGCCTGAAGGCCACCGACTGCGAGTTCTGGACCTTCTTCTCCGAGTCCGTGCTGGCTCGCGTGCAACTGATCCTGCGCGTCGATCCGAAGAACCGCATCGACATCGACCCGCTGCTGCTGGAAAAAGAAGTGGTACAGGCCTGCCGCAGCTGGCAGGACGACTACGCCGCACTGACCGTCGAAAGCTTCGGCGAAGCCCACGGCACCAACGTGCTGGCGGACTTCCCGAAAGGCTTCCCGGCCGGCTACCGCGAGCGTTTCGCGGCGCATTCGGCCGTGGTCGACATGCAGCACCTGCTGAGCCTGAACGAAAAAAATCCGCTGGTGATGAGCTTCTATCAGCCGCTGGGCCAGGTGTCCGGCCAACGCGAGCTGCATTGCAAGCTGTACCACGCCGATACCCCGCTGGCGCTGTCCGACGTGTTGCCGATTCTGGAAAACCTCGGCCTGCGCGTGCTGGGCGAGTTCCCGTACCGTCTGCGTCACACCAATGGCCGCGAGTTCTGGATCCACGACTTCGCGTTCACCGCGGCTGAAGGTCTGGAGCTGGACATCCAGCAACTCAACGACACCCTGCAGGATGCATTCGTCCACATCGTCCGTGGCGATGCCGAGAACGATGCGTTCAACCGTCTGGTGCTGACCGCCGGTCTGCCATGGCGCGACGTCGCGCTGCTGCGTGCCTACGCCCGTTACCTGAAGCAGATTCGTCTGGGCTTCGACCTGGGTTACATCGCCAGCACCCTGAACAACCACACCGACATCGCTCGCGAGCTGACCCGGTTGTTCAAGACCCGTTTCTACCTGGCGCGCAAGCTGGGCAGCGATGATCTGGAAGACAAGCAGCAGCGTCTGGAACAAGCGATTCTGACCGCACTGGACGACGTTCAGGTGCTCAACGAAGACCGCATCCTGCGTCGCTACCTGGACCTGATCAAAGCCACCCTGCGCACCAACTTCTATCAGACTGATGCCAACGGCCAGAACAAGTCGTACTTCAGCTTCAAGTTCAACCCGCACGCGATTCCAGAGCTGCCGAAGCCGGTACCGAAGTTCGAAATCTTCGTTTACTCGCCACGCGTCGAAGGCGTGCACCTGCGCTTCGGTAACGTTGCCCGTGGAGGTCTGCGCTGGTCCGACCGTGAAGAAGACTTCCGTACCGAAGTCCTCGGCCTGGTGAAAGCCCAGCAAGTGAAGAACTCGGTCATCGTGCCGGTGGGTGCGAAGGGCGGCTTCCTGCCGCGTCGTCTGCCACTGGGCGGCAGCCGTGACGAGATCGCGGCCGAGGGCATCGCCTGCTACCGCATCTTCATCTCCGGTCTGCTGGACATCACCGACAACCTGAAAGACGGCGCGCTGGTGCCGCCGGCCAACGTCGTGCGTCATGACGACGATGACCCGTACCTCGTCGTGGCTGCGGACAAGGGCACTGCAACCTTCTCCGACATCGCCAACGGCATCGCCATCGACTACGGGTTCTGGCTGGGTGACGCGTTCGCCTCCGGTGGTTCCGCCGGTTATGACCACAAGAAAATGGGCATCACTGCCAAGGGCGCGTGGGTCGGCGTACAGCGCCACTTCCGCGAGCGCGGCATCAATGTTCAGGAAGACAGCATCACTGTGGTCGGCGTCGGTGACATGGCCGGTGACGTGTTCGGTAACGGCCTGTTGATGTCGGACAAGCTGCAACTGGTGGCCGCGTTCAACCACATGCACATCTTCATCGATCCGAACCCGAACCCGGCGACCAGCTTCGTCGAGCGTCAGCGCATGTTCGACCTGCCGCGTTCGGCCTGGACCGACTACGACACCAGCATCATGTCCGAAGGCGGCGGCATCTTCTCGCGCAGCGCGAAGAGCATCGCCATCTCGCCGCAGATGAAAGAGCGCTTCGACATCAAGGCCGACAAGCTGACCCCGACCGAACTGCTGAACGCCTTGCTCAAGGCTCCGGTGGATCTGCTGTGGAACGGCGGTATCGGTACTTACGTCAAGGCCAGCACCGAAAGCCATGCCGACGTGGGCGACAAGGCCAACGATGCGCTGCGCGTGAACGGCAACGAGTTGCGCTGCAAAGTGGTGGGCGAGGGCGGTAACCTCGGCATGACCCAACTGGGTCGTGTGGAATTCGGTCTCAATGGCGGCGGTTCCAACACCGACTTCATC
This sequence comes from Pseudomonas sp. 14P5.3.2, assembly GCF_057799175.1. Taxonomy (NCBI): domain Bacteria; kingdom Pseudomonadati; phylum Pseudomonadota; class Gammaproteobacteria; order Pseudomonadales; family Pseudomonadaceae; genus Pseudomonas; species Pseudomonas sp. 14P5.3.2. The sequence continues at coordinate 166,276 of NZ_JBYOKU010000006.1, forward strand.
GACAACGCCGGTGGCGTGGACTGCTCCGACCACGAAGTGAACATCAAGATCCTGCTGAACGAAGTGGTTCAAGCCGGCGACATGACCGACAAGCAACGCAACCAGTTGCTGGCGAGCATGACCGACGAAGTCGGTGGTCTGGTGCTGGGCAACAACTACAAGCAGACCCAGGCTCTGTCCCTGGCGGCGCGTCGTGCCTACGAGCGCATTGCCGAGTACAAGCGTCTGATGAGCGATCTGGAAGGCCGTGGCAAGCTGGACCGCGCCATCGAGTTCCTGCCGACCGAAGAGCAGATCAACGAGCGCGTTGCGGCAGGCCATGGCCTGACCCGTCCCGAGCTGTCGGTGCTGATCTCGTACAGCAAGATCGACCTCAAGGAACAGCTGCTGAACTCGCTGGTGCCGGACGACGACTACCTGACCCGCGACATGGAAACGGCGTTCCCGCCGACCCTGGTCAGCAAGTTCTCCGAAGCCATGCGTCGTCACCGTCTGAAGCGCGAGATCGTCAGCACCCAGATCGCCAACGACCTGGTCAACCACATGGGCATCACCTTCGTTCAGCGACTCAAAGAGTCGACCGGCATGAGCCCGGCGAACGTGGCTGGCGCTTACGTGATCGTGCGCGACATCTTCCACCTCCCGCACTGGTTCCGTCAGATTGAAGCGCTGGACTACCAGGTCAGCGCTGACGTGCAACTGGAGCTGATGGACGAGCTGATGCGTCTGGGCCGTCGCGCTACGCGCTGGTTCCTGCGTGCCCGTCGCAACGAGCAGAACGCTGCCCGTGATGTGGCGCACTTCGGTCCGCACCTCAAGGAGCTGGGTCTGAAACTCGACGAACTGCTGAGCGGCGAAATCCGCGAAAACTGGCAGGCGCGTTATCAGGCTTACGTCGCGGCCGGTGTTCCGGAGTTGCTGGCGCGTATGGTGGCGGGTACCTCGCACCTGTACACCCTGCTGCCGATCATCGAAGCCTCCGACGTGACCGGGCAGAACCCTGCCGAAGTGGCCAAGGCCTACTTCGCCGTGGGCAGTGCGCTGGACATCACTTGGTACCTGCAACAGATCAGCGCGCTGCCGGTTGAAAACAACTGGCAGGCCCTGGCCCGTGAAGCGTTCCGTGATGACGTGGACTGGCAGCAACGTGCGATCACCATCTCCGTCCTGCAACAGGGCGACGGCACACTGGATGTGGAAGCACGTCTGGCGCTGTGGATGGAACAGCACGAAGGCATGATCGAGCGCTGGCGCGCCATGCTGGTGGAAATCCGTGCTGCGAGCGGCACCGACTACGCCATGTACGCCGTTGCCAACCGCGAACTGCTCGACCTGGCGTTGAGTGGGCAAGCGGTAGTGCCTGCAGCTGCTGTGAATGCCGAGCTTGAACTGGCGTAAGTAGTGGTTGAATGAGAAAGCCCCGGTGTCGTGAGATGCCGGGGCTTTTTTATGTCTGTGGGTTTGTGTTGCCTGGTCTGGCCCCTTCGCGAGCAAGCTCGCTCCCACATTTGAAATGCATTCCCCCTGTGGGAGCGAGCTTGCTCGCGAAGAGGCCCTCTGGATCAATACAAGTCAGGTGCTTGTTTGTTATCCAGCATCGACACTTTATCTGTCGGTCTGGTCAATAAATTACTGAGCGACTGGTCAAACTTCTGCAAGGCTCTGACTTGTACATCTTCCTGTTGATTGATATCGGCCACGATCTCTTCCGAACGTTTGAAGTCCGCCCATACCGGCGTCAACTCTTTCGCCTCGGAACCTTTCGCCGTACCGATGTAGTTCAACTTCGCATCATAAAAATCCGCACTGACATCGGCTTTGATGTCGGAACTGCGTGAAGTGATCAACTGGCTGTGGGTATCGACGATCGCCACCACATCGGGGTTAGCCGCACGCAGGCTCTGCATGTCCGGGTACACCGTCACCGAGCCGAACTGCCGTTGCAGCGAGGCCTTGACCCAGTCCACCGCCATGTCGGGTTTTGAGGTGGCGACGTAGGCGTCGTGGATCGGCTGCACCAGCAGGCTCTGGCCGAAACCGGTGCCGGCGTTGGCCTGGTAGTTACGCAGGTATTCGCGGTTGGTCTGGGTGCTTGGGCTGTAGACCACGCCCAACGACACGCCGGGACCACTTTTCACCTGAGCGGCGCTGCTGCGCCCGACCGGTTGGGTGAACAGGGAATCGAGGGACGAGACCGCTTGTGGCGCGGTGGGTACTGAACAGGCGGACAAGGCTAAAACCGATATCGCCAAGGTGCTGGCAAACGCAAGTTTCATGGTGAGTCTCCCGTGAAGCAACTTCAGTCGAAAGTCATTGTTGTCGCGGCTGTTTGTGATGAGCGCACGACAGTTAACTCAGACTAAACCCGCCAAGCTGTAAATAACCTGACAATTTCCCCGCTAATGATCGTGCGATAGTTTTATTTGCTTTAAGTCGAATCGGTTAATTGCCTGGGGAAATAAAAAGGCGCGAAACGATGTTTTGCGCCTTTTTATTTATGGCTGTGCAAACAACCATCAGTTTTTCAAGGGGATCAGCACTTGCTCGTCCGGGGCCAACACCATGAACACCAGCAACTTCGCCGGTTTGGTCTGGCTGGCGTTTTTCGACACCAGATGTTCGGAGCCGGCCGGTTCGTACCAGAATTGGCCCTTCTTGTAGGTGATTGCCTGTTCGCCCTTGACCTGGGAAATCACTTCGCCCTCGAGCACGTAGGCCATGGCGGTGCCGTCGTGTTTGTGGGCGATGGACGATTGGCCGGGCTGGTAATCGACTTCGATCATCATGGCTTTCTTGCCGGGGGCGTTTTTCAGCATCTGGTCTTGCAGGACCGTGACTTTCTCGGACGGGTCGTGGGCCAGCGCAGCGGCAGACAGGGACAGGGCGAGAACGGCGGTGAAGAGGTGCAGGGCTTTCATGGCGGATCACCTGTGGGAGGAGGGGGTGGTGATCACAGTAGTCTGCGGGGCGGGGTATTCAAACGGCCAATATTCGGGAAGATCGGGTGACCAATCAGCAGTGCGGCGGTGCGGCGGAATACGCCTTCGCGAGCAAGCCCGCTCCCACAGTTGATCGCATTCCAATGTGGGAGCGGGCTTGCTCGCGAAGGGGGCAGATCAGACGATGGGGAAACTGTTGAAATCCACGCTATTGGCCAACCGGCTATCGATCAGATCGATAAAGCCCTGCGCCTCAGGCCGGTTGAAGTGCGCCTGCATCGCCGCTTCCGACTGCCAGCGCGCACTCACGGTCCAGCGCTGGCTGTCCTCGGGGCAGCGGTCGACCATATAGGCGTCGCAGCCCGGTGTCTGGCGCAGGGTGTCGACGATCTTCTGCAACTGCCGGCCAAGTTCTTCCGAACGGCCGGCGGCGGCGCGCACCTGGACGGTGTTGATCACTTCGTTGGACATTGCTCACACTCCTGAATCAGGCCGGACGAATCCTGCTCATTGAGGGATAACGCCAGTGCAGAATAGGCCTGCACCCCGTGATCACCAATAACCAATCGGCGGTTAATCGCCCAGACCAATGATTCACGCCACTTGTTGCAGAATGTCGCGCAGGCGATCCAGAGCGGTGTCGATGTCGAGGGTTTCAATCGCACCGAAGCCAAAGTACAGACCGCTCTTCACCGGTTGCTGGTAATGGAATCCGTCGATGGAATACAGCCCGACCTCGACTTTTTTCGCCAGTTCGATCACCAGCGGCAGGTCGATCGGCACCTTGCACAGCACCGCCATGTGGAACCCGGCACTGGGCGGTATCGCCTCCAGCCACGGCGCCAGATCCGTGGCCATGCGTGCCAGAATCCGCTCGCGGCGCTGGGCGTAAATCGCGTGGCAACGGCGAATATGCTTGAGCAGGCAACCTTCAGCGATGAACTTGGCCAGCGCCCATTGCGGCAGGGTCGAGGCGTGCAGGTCGGTCAGTTGCTTGGCGCGGATCACCGCTTCGAGGATCGCCGGCGGCAGGATCGCGTAACCCAGGCGCAGCTCCGGCAGCAGGGTCTTGGAGAAGGTGCCGACGTAGGCCACGATGCCGCGCTGGTCGAGGCTGAACAGTGAGTCCGTCGGCCGCCCTTCGTAGCGGAACTCGCTGTCATAGTCGTCCTCGATGATGATCGCGCCCAGCTCATGCGCCCGGGCCAGCAAGGCCTCGCGGCGCGCCTGGCTCATCGGCATGCCCAACGGAAACTGGTGCGACGGGGTGACGTAAATCAGCCGCGTACCCTCGGGAATCTGTTCCACCACAATGCCTTCGGCATCCACCGGGATCCCGACCACTTCGGCACCGTGGGTGCCGAACAGCAGGCGCGCCGGCGGATACCCCGGATCTTCCATCGCCACCCGACTGCCGGGGCTGATCAGCACGCGGGTGATCAGGTCCAGCGCCTGTTGCGCGCCGTTGCACACCACGATGTCTTCGTCCTGACAGTTGATCCCGCGCGAAAAAGCGATGTGCCGGGCAATCGCATTGCGCAGCGCCGGCAGACCCTCGGGCACGCTGTAGAAGCCTTTGGACCCGGCCATCTGGCGCATCGCGTGCGACACGCAGCGGCGCCAGTCGTCATGCGGGAACTGGCCCTTGCTGGTGGCGCCGCCGATGAAGTCATAGCGCAACGAACCTTCCAGCGACGGGTGGCGCAAAAATACCGGGAGATTGCGCCAGCGCTCGATCACCTCGGCGCTGGCCAGTTCGGTGTGGCTTTGCTTGCGCTGAATCTGCGCCGGGCGGGCGTTGACGTAGGTGCCTTTGCCGATCACCCCGGTGAGGAAATTTTCGTAAGTCAGCTGCGCGTAGGTGTCGGAAATGGTCTTGCGCGAGATCCCCAGTTGCTCGGCCAGCAGACGGCTGGGCGGCAACTGCGTACCGGCAGCCAGACGCCCGGACTCGATGGCGCCGCGCAGCTGGTTGTACAGCTGGCCGGCGAGGTCCTTGCGGCCATTGATCACGACGTGAAGTTCCATACCGACGCGGCTCCGGGGGGCGAATTGAATGCCCGCCAGATTACTCCGCTTTGCCTGTTCGTCAGTAGATGCGCAGCGGAAAATCCCCAAATTGGCCCCAATCCCTGTAGGAGCTGCCGAAGGCTGCGATCTCTTGATCTTGCTTTTGTTTATAAAAAAACAAAGTCAAAAGATCGCAGCCTTCGGCAGCTCCTACAGGGGATTTGTGTGGCCGGGCTTTCAGTGGTGTAGCGATATTCCGTGGAATTGGGGCTGTAACGCCAGCGCATCAGCGCATACCGTGAACTCATCATTCCGCTTCCCGAGACCTGCCATGTCCCCGCGTCTGGACTACTACAACGCATCGCCCAAGGCGATGAAAGCGATGATCGCCATGGAGGCGCTGACCAGCGACCTGAGCATCGAGGCGCCGCTGTTGCAACTGATCAGGATCCGCGCCTCGCAGCTCAATGGCTGCGCGTTCTGCACCGACATGCATTCGGTGGACGCGCGGCGGGCCGGGGAGAGTGATCGGCGTTTGTATGCGATCGCGGTGTGGCGCGACAGCGGCTTTTTCAATCCCCGCGAGCGCGCCGCCCTGGGCTGGGCTGAGGCCGTGACGCTGTTGGCGGAAAGTCATGTGCCGGACGAGGTTTACCAGCAGGCCAAAGCTCAGTTCAGTGAGGCCGAACTGGTGGATCTGACCATGGCCGTCACCACCATCAACAGCTGGAATCGCCTCGCAGTAAGCTTCCGCCAAACCCCAAGCGACTGACGTGCACAAAACCCTGTGGCGAGGGAGCTTGCTCCCGCTCGGCTGCGCAGCAGCCGCAAAACCTTTGCATGCGGTCTGTCAGTTAAAACCGGTTCGGCAGATTTGGGGGCGCTGCGCACCCCAGCGGGAGCAAGCTCCCTCGCCACAAAGTTTGGTCTTCAGTTCGGTGGGCGGTGAGCTTTCGTCAGACCCAAAGTGACTGAAGATCAAAAGATCGCAGCCTTCGGCAGCTCCTACATTCGATCCCATGTAGGAGCTGCCGAAGGCTGCGATCTTTTGACTTTGATGTTTCCCTAATTCGGTGGGCGCTGCGGTTTGACTGACGTCCCGAACGTATTCCCCATCCGCGTACTGGTCGCCGCCGGTGTCGCCAGCCCGACCTGATTCGGTGGCCGCTTGTTCACCGGCACATTCAGTGCTTCCTGATTCTTTTCCGCAGCGGCAGCCCCTTCCGGATTGTTGCCCATCTGCTGACTCAGGCAATCGTAATTCGGCGCCTTGTAGCCGCCCACCGTCACCTCCACACAGCCCAGCGGCTGTTCGGCGTGGGCACTGGCGAAGGCGCTCAGCAGCAGCCCGCCGAGGGCGAATTTCCACAGTGATTTCATGCAAGCCTCCTGGCCGGCCCGAAGCGGCCGTTCTCTGATTGCAGTCTAGTGCAAGCCTTGCGCGAATCCCGTGATGGTTTTTTTGCACCGCCCGTCACACCAGATTCATAAACAGCCATCAGGATGACGGTTTTCAGGGGTACGTCAGCCGTGCAGCGAGGCAGTTCCAGGGACGGTCTTCAGCGTTCAGCGACTCTTGTGCGCCGGGTGAGTCTGGGGCTGCTGCTTGGCTGGTTGAGCGGAGCGGCAACAGCTGAACCGGTGCCGGCCGACTTGCGCATGACGCTGCACATTCCGGCGCAAGACCTGGCCCGGGCGCTGGATCAGTACAGCCATGCCACCGGGGTGGCGGTGCTGGTCGACAGTCAGTTGAGTCGTGGCCGGCGCTCATTGGCGGTCGATGGCGAATACACCGCTGCCGACGCCTTGCGCCGTTTGCTCGGCGGCAGTGGCCTGATGGCGCGTTACGCCCGCGACGATGCGTTCACCTTGCAAGTGGCGCAGGTCGAGGACGTGCCGTCGGCCCTGGACAAACCCACGCCGGCCAGCGCCGCCGTGAGTCGCAGCTACGCCACCGCCGTGCAAGCGGCGATCGAGCGCAACCTGTGCCGTTCGCCGCTGACTCGCCCAGGCAGTTATCGCGCGGTGTTGCAGGTCTGGGTCGGGCGTGACGGCGTGGTGCAGCACAACCGGTTGGTCACTTCGACCGGTGATGAACGGCGCGATACCGCGCTGGTGGAGAGCTTTCGCAATCTCAGGATCGACCGGCCGACGCCCAGCGCGTTGCGTCAGCCGGTCACGTTGCTGTTGTTACCGGAGTCGTCAGGGAAACGCATGGAATGCACCAAATGGGAAGGAGTTTCCGGGGGATGAAAGACACCGGACAAGGTTCGATGGTCCAGCTGTTCCTGACGTCCTACGAGGACTTTCGGGTGCGCTTGCGCAGGCGTCTCGGCTCGGAAGACCTGGCCAACGACGTGCTGCACGAAACCTACCTGCGGGTCGACCGCATGGAAACGCCGCCGAACCTGCTGCGGCCCAACGCCTACCTCTATCGCATGGCCCTGAACATCGCCGCCGACCGCCGTCAGGCCGATGCGCGCCTGCTCACCGGCGAGGAAGTCGAAGAGTTGCTGCAAGTCGGCGACGAGGCGCTGGATCCGGCGCGAGTGGTCGGGGGACAAAAGGAAATCCAGTCGCTGCTCAGTGCCCTCTACGAGCTGCCTGCACGACGTCGCCGAATCTTCATCGCGGCGCGGCTGGAGGAGGCGCCGCACCTGGAAATCTCGCAGCGCTTCGGCATTTCCACGCGCATGGTCGAGAAGGAAATCAAAGCCGCGTTGGGGCACTGCGCAGCGAAACTGGAAAGAAAAGTGTTTCAGCGGTTCGGTCGCGGGGCCGGAAAACCGTCATCTGAATAGTGCCCGATCAATTCGTTGAGAACCTGCGCGTTTGAACATCTTTCGACTGACACCTGCCAAGCCATCGGCGGCCGACAATCTGCACAACGAAGCCCACGACTGGTTGATCTTGCTGACCTCGGGCCGCGCCACCGTGGCCGACGCCCGGGCGTTGCGCGACTGGTGCGCGCAAAGCGCCGAACATGCCCGTGCTTTCGAAGAGGCCAAGGTGTTGTGGCACAACCTGCAGCCTGCCGCTGAAATGCTGCAATCGCCTCGGCGCTTCGGTCGCCGGGCGTTTCTCGGTGGCGCCATTGCTGCGTCGGCGGCGTTTCTGCTGGTGCGCGGGACGATTCCCGGAGGCTTTGGTGGCCTCGGCGCCGATTACATCACTGAAGTCGGCGAGCAGCGCCGGGTCGAACCGGCCGATGGCGTGAGCCTGGAACTGAATACACAAACCCGCATCAACCAGCGCTCCGGCGATGATGGTGTGCAGGGTTTCGAATTGGTCAGCGGCGAAGTCGAAGTACAGACCGCGCGGTTGCCACTGGCGATGCAGGCCGGGGGCGGGTGGTTGCGGGCGAGTCAGGCGCGGTTCAACCTGCGTAACACCGATCAACAAGTCTGTGTGACTTGCCTCGATGGCTCTGTGGACGTCAATGTCGATGGCCGCAGTCTGCGCTTGCAGCCGGGTGAGCAACTGACCTACGACGCGCAGCAAGTGGGCGCAGTACAAAGCGTCGACACCGCCGCAGTGATGAACTGGCGCCAACAAGTGCTGGTATTCAACGGCGCGACCCTCAGCCAGATGATCGACGAGATCAACCGCTACCGCCCCGGCATGTTGCTGCTGCTCAACCGCGACCTCGGCCAACGCCGCGTCCAGGCCCGCTTCAGCCTCGACCAACTCGCCGGCGTCGCCCTGCTGATCCGCGACGCCTACGGCGTCAAATGCACCGAACTACCCGGCGGCGTAGTCGTCCTCAGCTAACCCAATCCCACCAAACCCACCACCCCCTGTGGGAGCGAGCTTGCTCGCGAAGGCGGCCTTCCAGCCAACTCATCTCTCTCAGACTGCATACCATCCACTTGTAGGAGTGAGCCCGCTCGCGATGACGGCCCGACAGCCGACCAATATCTACCGGCTTGTGGGTGCTGGCCTCTACCAGCGATGACAGCTCACAAACCAACCATTCCCCAACTAACCAAACCCAATCCAATTGTGGGAGCGGGCTTGCTCGCGAAGGCGCCCGTTCAACCACACCATCATCAACTGACCCACCGCATTCGCGAGCAAGCCCGCTCCCACAGGTTTTTGCAGTGATTCAGATTATTGCAGCGGCCCCATCACCTGCCGATACCGCTCCACCCCCTGCGCCGTCTCCCGCGTCAACCGAACCTCCAACCCCAACGGATCCTCCCGCCGATTCCCACTCAACTGCCGCCACCCCTTATCCACCTCCCAAACCCGCACCTGCACATCACTCACACCCTGCAACACCGCCACCCCAACCCCCGGCGCCGGCAACGGATAACGACTGCGCGCCTCAGCCACCGCCCGATACAACGTATCCCCCTTGACCCACCAACGCACCCGTTGCAACGCCCCAGGCTGATCCGCCGCACTGCGAATGATATCCAGCCGAAACCCCTTGCTATCACTGCTCCGCACCGTCAACGCAGGCGGCGCACTCGGCGGCTCATCATCCACGCCAACCTTCTTCGGCTCACTCAACTCCACACCCGCACGCATATCCACATCACGCTGCAACTGATTCAACGCCCGCAACAAACCGTCACTCTGCTCACTGCTCGCCTGCAAATGACTGTCCGCCCGCGTCACACTGTCCAGCCCGCGCCAGGCAATCAAACTGACCACCGCCATCAGCAGAATCGCGACCATCACCTCGATCAGGGTAAAGCCCCGTTGATCGTTCATTGCACACTGATCCTTCCACTGGCATCACGCAGCACACTCAGCCGATTAAGCCCATCGGACAAGGTCAATTGCAGCGGCGGATTGATCCACTCGGCGTTAAGCACCACCTTCTGCTTAGGCTCCACCCGCACCTCCAGTTTCGGACTCTGCCAACTGCGCGGCCGCAACTGCGGATCATCCTTGAAATGCTCAAAACCCCGACCACCGTCACCGCGCCGACTAAACCGAAACCCCTTGCCATCACTCACCCAAACAATCGGCCGGCCATCAGCCCGCGCCTCCGCCTGCGCCACCTGCAGCAACTGCGCCACACGCTCGGCGTCCTTGCGCAGCAACTGCAGCGGATCCGGCTTGATACTCAGACTGATCGCCGCACTGGCAATCCCGATGATCACCAGCACCACCATCAGCTCGATCAGCGTAAAACCTTGTTGCTTGCCCACATTCATCGGTTGCGCACTCCGTTGCGTCCTGCCCCGTCCCAAAAAAACATCCTGCACGGCCAACATGTAAGACGTGTGAAATAAAACCGTGAGAATTGCCGCGTAGCCTGTCAGCAGGGACAAAAAGGAGATTCAGCCCATGATGCTCACCACCCGCATTTCCCCCCCGCAAACCGTCCAGGCCCTCGCACTGCTCGCCGCCCTGGTCGGCGTCGTGACCTGGTCGTCGCTACTCCTGACCTCCGCCGAATCCCACACCCCACCGGCCCCACCGCAAATGCTCGCCGCGCGCAGTGATAGCCCTGCGTTGCAGTGGTTTTCCAATCAGACGGCGCCGATGGACATCAAGGTGAGCGGGGTGATGGCGGGGAGTCGCGGGGCGGTGGCGATTTTGAGTTTGAACGACGGGCCGCCGAGGAGTTTTTTGCAGGGGGAGAGGGTGGGGCCTGGGGTGAAGTTGGTGGCGGTGGAGGGGGATGGGGTGGTGATTGAGCAGGGGGGGGAGAGGGTGAGGTTGGGGGTGGAGAGGTTGGGGGAGGGGGTGGTTTTGCCGAATCTTATGAGGCCCTGATCTGTAGGGTTGAAGTCGTTATTTTTGCCGTTCAGTTGAATGCCGGTTCAAGGGCCTCCAAAAGCAGCTTGTTGTCGTTCCCGACCTGATGCGGGTAGTCGAGAGAGTTCGATATCGGCCAATAGCCGCCATCCGATCGTGTGCTTCGTTCTCTTACTGATGCGAAATGTCCTTGACATAATTTTTCTTAATAACTGGAATAAACCTTATTATGACATCGTGAAACTTACACGTGTTGCGCAAATGCTCATGCATCAGTTTCAACTCATATTGCGCCATTAATGGTATTTCAGTTTTGGCGGGAACAGTTAAGCGCTGATCATATAGCAGCCAAAGGCAAACAATATAGTCCTTGCCATGTATGTTCGCTATGTCTGGTTTTATATAATCTAAATAGTCTGATTTTTTTGTGCTGGTAGAAGTGTTTATATGAGCCCTAATCTCGCTTAGAAAAAATTGATCGTTAATAAATGCATGGCAATAGAATTGAGCTTGTGAAAATAGGTAATTTGTTGATGACGAGTTTTTATATGGCTTGCAATGGATGATTCGAATAATACTATCGTTGGTAAGATCTAGAATGTCACAAAATTCTTTGTCTTTGCGACCTGAGCCGATTTGAAGTTTTGCTTGATCAAACAGTACGCATGAGGGGCGTATTTCACATATTTTTTATTAAATATGCTCTCTCTGTTCTGCATTTTTACGTCATCACTGATATCTATCCCTCTATAAATCTCCTCGCTTATCTCTTCATGGAGCGTATTTTTGGTGAAATTGGTTATTTCAGTATAGAAGTCGTTATCTACCTCCAGCCATTTTCCGTCGCTTAATACAAAATATTTACCCCCTAGGCTGTGCTCGAAAGATAGGCAGTTGTACAGGGGCCATTTTTTATACCCTAGCACCTGATCTTCTTCATATGAATATGCATAAATGAATTTTGATTTAAGTTTTTCGGGCGTTATTTTGTCAAATGCCATATGTTCAAAAACTTGACAAATATCTAAGTATGCATAAGTCCTATCAGAGTTTTTTTTATGGTTCGAATAGGCAAAGCCATAATCTGGATCAATCAGGACCTCGGGAATTCCTAGGCTAATGTTGTTCGTATTTTTTAAGCGCAACTGAGTGACTAAAAGCTCGTCTAGTGCGTTACTTTCTGTTTCCGTTGCCTCATCAAAATGCTTGTAGTTTGGAAATAACTTAGCGTACTCCTTGCTTGCATAGGCCAGTAAAAAATCCTCACAATAGTCGATTAGTATTTGCCAGTTTAGCTTCTCCTTTCCAATGATTTTTATTGTTAAATTGTTCCGGCCTTGAAGGGTTATATTTTTGTGGTTTTTCATGTTAGCTGAAATATATCTCAGGTCTTCTGCTTCACTGAGACCAAAAGCGAAAGAATCAACCGGCTTGTTCACCTGCCTGTCAATATGTGTTGGTGTTATTGCGTGGCTCTCACTTTTTGTCTGACGTATTTCTTCGTTGCCACACATATTCATAGCTGTTTTTATACCAAAGTCTGGTTCAAAAGCATCGCGATCAAGATAGCTTACGGCACTCCGCCCAAAGGTAGCGGCAAAAACTCTATTATTAACGGTTAAAAATAAAATCCCATTTGGATTTTTGCTTTTTGCGCTGAAAAGTGGTCCTTCGCCTGAAGGAAGCTTTTCGTTGATGAAATTTAGCCATGGTGGGTTTGATTTTGTAGTCGAAGTTTCAAAGTAAATAAACTGACAATCTGTGCCATTGATTGAGAATCTAAACTCTCTTGCTGACAAGTTTTTTAAAACATCTTTTTTTTGATCAAGCATGGAGTCGGCTGTTTTGTTTTCTCTTGCCAGAAAAAAAGATATTTGTGCGATTTCAACTCCCTGTTCGGTCATGGCGCTCCCTCGGGTTAGTCACGCATTACTCACAGCTAAGCATCATTATTTTTTATGTCAATAAATAGCCCTTGGCTTTTTGAATATATTGGAAAATTTCCTCTGAGCAGGGGACTGAAGCCGAGTTCCTCCCTTCTCTTCTGGCCGACTAACGACCCTTCACTCTGGTTAGCCATCCTTATCCTTCCATACGTGGAGGACATGTCATGAATATCGTCGCTACCCGTAGCGATCTGCCCTGTAACGAAGGAAAACCGATTGGTCAGAAAGCTCCATTCAGACTGAGAGATATCTGGGCCATCCGGGTAAGGCTTTAAATTGCAGAATGAACCTGCGATCTTGCGCTCTTTGATCTGGCCATTGACAGCAAACTTCGGGCCTGCGACTTAATCAAGCTTCGCGTGCGCGACGTCGCCCATAGCGAGGATTTATCAACAAGAGCCATGGTGATGCAGCAAAAGACGCTGCGGCCCGTGCAGGTCGAGATCACGGAACAAACACGGTTTGCTATCGCGGCCTGGATACATCAGGCACAACTCCGCAGCGAGGACCGCCTTTTTCTGGGCAAGCTGCATACCTCAGATCATCTATCCACGTGTCAATACGCTCGTATCGTCAAAGGCTGGGCGGAGGCCGTTAGCCTTGATCTAGCATTGTATGGCACTCATACAATTAGGCGTATGAAGGCAACGTTGATCTATCGCAGGACGAAGAATCTGCGAGCGGTTCAACTGCTGCTCGGCCATACAAAGCTGGACGGCCATCGATATCTGGGAATTGAAGTCGATGATGCCTTGGAGATAGCGGACAAAACTGAGGTTTGAGTATGCGTAGCGACGGTCGAGACTTAGCCGTCGCTAACCGGCCAAAAGCGCACGTTTGAGTAGGGAAATTAGATCGATCCCCTTTATCCGAAGCCCGGAACCGCCGCCACAGAAGAAGTCGACAACGATCTCATCGTCCTGAGGCTTGAAGCCGAATCCGTATTGGGTTTTGAAATCGAAGGGTTTTTTCTTTAGTTGTGAGGACATAGGAGGTATTCGCCGGTATATTGCGATGATTGAAAAAGGAGTGATTCAGGAATGTCTGGAAACGGTTGGTTTAAACCTTGGATCTCGGTGCAGAACGCCGTCTTATTGATCGCTTTGTGTTATGTGATTGCTCTGTTCGACTTAAGTAAATCTGAGCTTGCTGGTTGGGTTCAAGCAATCGGGGCAATTGTTTCAATATGGGCCGCATGGAGTATAGCGAATGAGCAAGGTAAGAGGGCTGAAGCAGTGACTCGTCGCCAAGATGCCGCCAAATGTGCTGCTGTTTTTGGGGTATTGAACTACGCCATTACAGTAATCGGGTGCGGCGAAATAGTTGATAACGAAAAGATATATATTGAACAAGTGCGTTTAGACGTTCGGAGAGTACTAGAGATGCTTGGTCGTATCGACTTGCTGTCTCTTCCTGATCCTGTTGTTATAAGTGCGGTCTGCACTGCGCGGCGCGCAGTTGAGCTATTTGATAAAAAATTATTTGAGTATATTGGTCAGTATTCGTTTGCGAGTCATTACAAGTCTGGAATTGCAAATGAGTGCGTGCGCGAAATACAATATCAGGCATATCTGTGTGATGAGGCTGCCTTTAAAGTTGGAGGATAAATATGTAAACTCCACTTTTTAAAATTGGTTGATGATGTTTAGTGTGCGGGCTGAAATAGAGAAAAGGGCGCTGATTTATTCTCCGAAAAATAAATCAGGCCCCTTTTTGTTTTAGTCGTCTACTTTTTGGTGCCACTACTGATAAGCGAATAGCGGTGACTCCACGCAAAGCGTCATACCTGGAGTAATTCCGACTTCTGCAAGACTTCTAAAATCGGTCAAAGGCTTTCCTCTACGCGCGCCCGTGATCATGCGAGTATTTTTTATAATTTCGCCTGAGTTTTTTTCGCGCAATTGCCACGAATACCCATATTCAAATGCTTGCACCTTATGCCTCAGTTTGAAATAAATTTCATTTGTAAGGTCACCTAAGGTCTCAAAAGCTGCTGTAGGAAAAACAAACAAAGCAGCCTCGTTATCGAGAAACTTTCTCGCATCAACAGATATTGTTGTGGCCTTGTCAATTTCTTCAGTAACTTTCTCAAGAAGCCCTTGCGCGTTTTCTTGGGAGGTGAACTCATAAGAAGATTTAAATGCCTGTCGCACCTTTTCTTTTAATTCATGCTGTTGTTTTTGCAATTCTTTAGTGTGTTTGGTGCGAGACTCCATTCCTCGTAAAAAACCGTCATCAGACTTGTAATCATCCGGCGCGTATAGTTTTTCGTGATGACAACTTACAAGCCATCCAAATGTGCCTAATACAATTATAGGGAATATCACTAAAAACCACACAAGAGGCAACCGCTCTGCGGGCTGAGGGGAGTTATTAAGGCCCAAAGTCAATGCCGCAAATCCATATATCAATACGATAAATAATGCAATAATTCCTAATGGGTTTTTTGCTAGCCCCTTAGCTGAATTTCCGAACGTCCGAATGTCCAAGATTGAAATCTTCCTTAGCTGATAGGGTTAACGTAAATGTTTGATTGTTCTATTGATAATTTAGCATCTTGCGGGTCGCAGCATCTAGGCGCTCGGTTACTTTCGTCGATTCCTCACCTTCACGGCAGACAGCTATTGGCCGAAAGTAGCCATCGGGTGTGAAATATAGCTCAACTCAAGCAAGTCAGCTGACCCGCTGAGGGGATGGATTTATTTAGGAAAGATTTCCGCAGTAGGCCTAGGTAAACACCGGCGTTTAAAAAGACATCTTCAGATACTCACTCGGGCTACACATCCTTGCGCCATTGCCTACAGCTACGCCAGAATCCGCCGGCTTGTGCGCCTCGGGGGCGGGTTCTATTGTGGTTCGGTCGCTGACGAATCAGCGATCGGGTTTGGTAGCCCGGCTTAGACTTGGCGCATAGCGTCACCCGACACAGGCCCTTCTGGGGCTGTGATTTTATGGTGGCCATGCGCAGGGCGTCTTCGGGCGCGCCGGTTTTCCAAGTCACCGGTCTACCAACCTTCGTATGGCCACCACCCCTTCGTTTGGTAGCGAAAGATGATGGCTCCTTTTCTATGATTTGGAGATTCACTCATGATCAAACCAACACCCAACCCACCCGAAACCGCCTCGGTTTCCCCCTACGAATCCATCGACTCAAAAAAACTCCACGAAGCCGCCGACCGCGCGCTCGACCATTACCTCTGTCCGCCCGGTTCCACGCCGCCGCCGCGTAGAACGCGGGGGATGTATGCCGTGACGGCGGACAACAAAACCGAAGAGCTGCTGGTCGATGCCAGTGAAACACTCGCTTCGGCCAAAACCCTCGCGCAGAACATTGCCAGTTTGTTGCCGGTGTCGCAGCGTCATGCGCTGGCGGGGATTGCGCAGTTGATCATGCTCGGGGAGTTGGCGGTGAATCGGGCTTTGGATAATTTGCAGTTGCCGGGGTGATGTAGGTGTCGCGGACACTTGGTGATTGATCGGGTGTTCATTCTGGCGCCTTCGCGAGCAAGCTCGCTCCCACAGGGTTTCAGGCTGATTGCGGATGTCGTGTGGGGCATGCGTTGTTTTTTTGCCTGAGATGTTTGTGTAGGAGCTGCCGGAGGCTCGGGCCGCGATCGGACGATCTTTTGATTTTGGTTTTAAAAGATCAAAGTCAAAAGATCGCAGCCTTCGGCAGCTCCTACAGGGGGCGACTCAACAGGGTTTCCAGGCGGGCCAGGGGCGGGGTGTCCTGGTTGCGGTTGAAGACTTGGATGGCGACTTTGAGTAATCGGCCATTTTCAGCCGTGGCGATGGCTTGTTCGCAGCGCAATAGCAGGCGTCCTTGATCACAGTCCTGCGCCTTTACTCCTATCGGCAATCGACCCTCCAGTTGCAGCTCGGCCATGCGTGTCTGCGCCGCAATCATCGCCACCGACCGATCCCGCAGAACTCCGCTGCTTTGGGTCATTAGCCCGGCCACACGCACAGCCGCCGACATCGCCACAGCAATGATCGCCAGCGCCACCAGCACTTCAATCAGGGTGAATCCGCTTTCTCGGGAGCGCGTAGGCATAAATGGCCCAAACCCAAAACACAGCCCTCGACCCTAACCCGCGTCCTTGACGGCTTGACGACGAAAACTCCCGAGGATTTTCAACATCCCTGACATATCTTCTTGCAACACTGCGCGTCGAATCGAATCAAGCCAAGGGAATGTCGAGATGGATATCGCGCAGTTCAAACAGCCCAGACGACCGAGCCGGATGCCCCGTGGGCAGCAGGGTTTTACCCTGATCGAGATCATGGTGGTTGTGGTGATTCTCGGGATTCTGGCGGCGATGGTGGTGCCCAAGGTACTCGATCGGCCGGATCAGGCGCGGGCCACGGCGGCGAAGCAGGATATTGGCGGTTTGATGCAGGCGCTGAAGTTGTATCGCCTCGATCACGGCACTTACCCGAGCATGACTCAGGGTCTGAAAGTGCTGGTGGAGCGTCCGGCGGATGCGAAGAACAGCAACTGGCGTTCGTACCTGGAGCGTTTGCCGAACGATCCGTGGGGTCGTCCTTATCAGTACCTCAACCCCGGCGCCAACGGCGAGATCGATATCTTTTCCCTCGGTGCCGACGGTCAGCCTGACGGCGACGGCGTGAATGCCGATATCGGTTCCTGGCAGCTGTAAGGCCGGTGATGAACAGCCAATCGAACCAGCAGGGGATGGCGATCATCAGTGCGCTGCTGATTGCTGCGGTGGTCGCGGTGATTGCGGCGGGGATGTTGACCCGGCAGAGCGTTTCGACCCGGGCGCTGGAGGCGGATCAGCAGCGGGTGCAGGGGCGCTGGGTGTTGCACGGTGGCCTGGAGATCAGTCGGCAAGTGCTCTGGGATGCGCGCCAGCGTGATCCGTTGACCCGGCTCGATCAGCCGTGGGCGCAGCGCTTGAATGCGCAGGGTTTCGAGGGGCGGCTGGAGGATGAGCAGGGCAAGTTCAACCTGCGCAATCTGGTGGCCAACGAGCGTGTCGATGAGGCGCAGGTGCAGGCGTTTCAGCGACTGTGCGAGTTGATCGGCATCAGCGCCGGATTGAGTCAGCGCATCAGTCAGCGGGTGATCGGCTCTTATCCGTATCTGTTGAATCCGCAGATTGCCGAAAACACCGCGAGCAAAAACGGCTTTGACAGTGGCCGTGCCACGTCGCCGAATGCGTCGCGCAAGCCACAGAATCCGAAGTTGCCGATGCTGCGCAGTCTCGATGATTTGCGCAGCGTCGAGGGTGTGAATGAAGCGGTCATCGGCAAATTGGCGCCTTACCTGACGGTGATCCCAGCCACCACTTGGCTCAATGGCAATACCGCCACTGCACCGGTGTTGGCCGCGTATGTGCCGGGGTTGTCGCTGGAGCGCGCGCAGGCGCTGATCAATGAGCGTGACGCCGGGCGCTGGTTCATCAACCGTGGCGATTTCGTCAACCGCTTGCGCATGCCGAACCTGGAGCTGACCAGCGTCAAGGTCGGCATCACCAGCGACTGGTTTCGTCTGCGTGGCGAGGCGCGGCGGGATCAGCGTCGGGTCAGTCTCGATGCGTTGTTGCACCGCAGCGAGGATCGTCTGCCGCAGGTGATCTGGTCGCGGGTGGGCGTATGAGTCAGTTGCGTGTGAGTTTGCCGCCACTGGCGGGGTTGAGTCTCGACAGTGAGATGGATTGTGCGTGGCTGGACCGGCAGGGGCAGGTCATTCGTGAGCAGCGTCTGACCTTTACTCAACTGGGGCAGCTACCGAAGCCGCCAGCGCTGAGCGCTTTTCTGCACCCGGCGGACAGTCTGCTGGCGAGCATCGACTTGCCGCCGCTGCCGGCGAACAAGACCGCTGCAGCCGTGCAATGCGCGGCGCAGGCCCTGATGCTCGGCGACAGCAATGACATGCACATCGCCCACAGTTCGCGGGATGAAGCGGGGCAGGTGCAGATCGCCTGGGCGCCGCGTCAGCGCTTGCTGCACCTGGGGCAACTGCTGAAACAGGCCGGTCTGAACCTGCGCGGCCTGTACCCGGCGGCGTACAGCTTGCCGGTGCTGCCGGGCACGGTGGCCTGTCGGCAGGACGGCCATTTGTTGCTGCGCGAAAGCGTGCAGGTGGCGCGGGTGCAGCCGTTGTTCGACGAGGAGATTGGCGATTGGCTGCTGACCTGCGGCACGCCGCTGCACTGGATCGGTTCTGCACCGCCGCCGGATGCGCAATTGCCGATGGCCGAGGCGCAGCGCTGGACCGGGCCGTTGCCCGGTTGGGGCCTGCACGGCGCGGTGCAACAGCAGCGCAGCGAGCATCGCGGTTGGGGCCGGGCGCTGGGGCTTTGCGCATTGGCGGTGGCGGTGTGGGTCATCGGCTTGAACCTGTATGCCGCCCGCGAAGCCAGTCAGGGTCAGCAGCTCAAGGCGCAGATGGCGCAACGGGTGAAGCAGGCCTTTCCCGAGTTGCCGGTGATCCTCAATCCGCTGCAACAGGCGCGTCAGCAATTGGCGGCGCGGCAGAAGGGCGCGGCGGAGGATCCGGCGCAGCCGTTCAATCGGCTGGTGTTGCAGGCCGGCAGCGGCATGCCGTTCATGGCCGGCACGGTCGAGCGCCTGACGTTTGTTGACGGCACGTTGCAGTTGAGTCTGCTGGCCGATGCCCGGCGCAGCGCCAATGACAAGGACAAGGATTGGCAAGCCGCATTGGCTCAGGTCGGGATCAGTGCGACGGCCGATGATGAGGGCTGGCTGCTGCGACCGAGCGACGAAGTCACCACTCCCGACGACAGCGCTGACGACAGCGGAGCAGAAGATGAATAAGGCATCGCTCGCGGTTTATCGCGCCCGTTGGCAGCGTTTCAGCGCGCAACTCCAGGCGCGCTGGCAAGCGCTGGCCCTGCGCGAAAAACGCATGGTCGGCGGCATGGCGGCGCTGCTGCTGGGGCTGTTGGTGTGGGTCGCATTGATTCAGCCGCCGCTGAAAAAAATCACTTATTGGCAAGCCGAAACCCCGAAGTTACGCGCCCAGTCCGAAGCCCTCGAAGTGCTGTTGCGCGAGGTCAGCGTGCGTCCGCAGGGGCAAAGCATCGAGCAGTCTCTTGAGCAGACCCTGCAGGCCAGCGGCCTGGCCGGGCACTACCAATTACAGGCCGGGGAGGCCGGCGCGTGGCAGTTGACGTTCGACGCGGCGCCGGCCGATGCGCTGCTTGACTGGCTGTTGAGCAACCCGGCACAACTTTCTCTGCAAGTGGTCGAGGCCCGTCTGCAACGCGCAGACAACGCTTCGACCGAAGTCACTGCCGGCACATTGTCAGGCACCGTTCGCATGGATCAGGCGCTGGGCGCTAAGGAAGCTTCATGAAGGGGTCAGGATCCAAACCGGCGCGCATGGCGTTGCCGATGCTGCTGATGGCGTTGAGCGCGTGCAGCAACACCACCACGCCGCCGAACCAGCCGCCATTGCTGGTGGACAGCGAACTCGGCCGGCCATTGGCCAACACCCAACGCAGCGGTGATGCGCTGCTCGATCGGCAACGCGCCCAGGCACAAACCGCGCCGCAACCACGGCAGATGCACAACATCACTGAGCGCGCGCGCAGTGGCGCGGCTCCGCGCAGCAACACGCTGGCGAGCAACCCGTTGGGTGATCAGCCGGTGACGCTGAATTTTGTCGATGCCGATATTCAAGCGGTGGTGCGCGCGTTGTCGCGCTCGACCGGTCAGCAGTTTCTAGTCGACCCTCGGGTCAAGGGCAGCCTGACGCTGGTGTCGGAAGGTCAGGTGCCGGCGCGCCAGGCCTACGACATGCTGCTCGCGGCGTTGCGCATGCAGGGCTTCAGCGTGGTCGATGTTGGTGGCGTCGCGCAGGTGGTGCCGGAGGCCGATGCGAAACTGCTCGGCGGCCCGATCTACAGCGCCGACAAACCGGCCGGCAACGGCATGCTCACGCGCACCTTTCGCCTGCAATTCGAGAACGCGGTGAACCTGATTCCGGTGCTGCGTCCGATCGTATCGCCGAACAATCCGATCAATGCCTACCCGGGCAACAACACCATCGTCGTCACCGATTACGCCGAGAACCTGACCCGCGTCGCCCAGTTGATCCAGACCATCGACAGCCCGAGCGCGATCGACACCGACGTGGTGCAGATCCAGAACGGCATCGCCGCTGACATCGCGCCGATGGTCGCGGATCTGCTCGACGCGCCGGGCAACGATCCGACGCAGAAAATCGCGGTGATCGGCGACCCGCGTTCCAACACCATCATCATCCGCGCCGGCAGCCCCGAGCGCACCGAGCTGGCGCGCAATCTGATCTACAAACTCGACAACGCGCAGAGCAATCCGAGCAACCTGCACGTGGTCTATCTGCGCAACGCCCAGGCAGCCAAACTGGCGCAGGCCTTGCGCGGGCTGCTCACCGGCGAGAGCGACAGTGGCACCAGTGACAGTGCGCGCTCGGTGCTCAGTGCCATGGGCAGCAACGGCAACAATGGCGGGTCGAGTGCGCAGAGCGGCACGCAAAGCAGTGGCAACACCTCGACCACATCCAGCACCGGCAGCACCGGCGGCAGTTATGCGCAGGGCAGCAGTGCGACCAGCAGCGCCGGCAAACAGGCCAGTGAACAGAACGTTGCGTTCAGTGCCGGCGGGGTGACGATTCAGGCCGACGCCACCACCAACACCTTGCTGATTTCCGCGCCGGACCCGTTGTATCGCAACCTGCGCGAGGTGATCGACCTGCTCGACCAGCGCCGTGCGCAAGTGGTGATCGAGAGCCTGATCGTTGAGGTCGGCGAGGACGATGCCAGCGAGTTCGGCGTGCAGTGGCAGACCGGCAATCTCGGCGGCAAAGGCGTGATCGGCGGGGCGAACCTCGGTGGATCAGGGATCAATCTCAACGGCAAGACCAGTCTCGACGTGCTGCCGCAAGGCTTGAACGTCGGCTACGTCAACGGCACGGTCGACATTCCCGGCATCGGCAAGATCCTCGACCTCAAAGTGCTGGCCCGGGCGTTGAAGAGCAAGGGCGGCACCAACGTGCTGTCGACGCCAAATCTGCTGACCCTGGATAACGAAGCGGCGAGTATTTTTGTCGGCCAGACCATTCCGTTTGTCAGTGGCAGCTATGTCACTGGCGGTGGTGGCACCAGCAACAACCCGTTCCAGACCGTGACCCGTGAAGAGGTGGGGTTGAAGCTGAATGTGCGGCCACAGATTTCCGAGGGCGGAACGGTCAAGCTTGATATCTATCAGGAGGTTAGCAGCATCGACGAGCGTGCTTCGGCCAGTGCGGCGTCGGCGGGCATCGTCACCAACAAACGGGCGATCGACACCAGCATCCTGCTCGACGACGGCCAGATCATGGTTCTCGGCGGCTTGCTGCAGGACGGCTACAGCCAGAGCAACGAAGCGGTGCCATGGCTGGGGACGCTGCCGGGGATCGGTGCACTGTTTCGCAACGAACGCCGGGCGATCACCAAGACCAATCTGATGGTGTTCCTGCGCCCGTACATCATCCGCGACAGCGAAGCGGGGCGCAGCATCACCCTCAACCGCTACGACTTCATGCGCCGCGCCCAGGGCGGCCTGCAACCGGAACGCAGCTGGGCAATGCCGGACATGCAGGCGCCGCAGTTGCCGACGGCGGCGCAGGGGGTTCCGAGTTCGGTTCCGGCTTCGGGACCCCGTGCGACCATCAAAGCTGTGCCGATCGAAGGGAGCACACGCTTTTGAATCCCTCCATCAATCTGAAAATTTACTCTGTGGTGAGGGGATTTATCCCCGATGGGCTGCGCAGCAGACCCAAAGCCTGCTACCCCATTCTTCCAGATACACCCTGCATGCCGGATTTACGGGGGCTTCGCCCCCGAGCGGGAGCAAGCTCCCTCGCCACAAAAACATGTCCAGACCCTAGGATTGGGGAGGTTTTGAGATGAGTTCGCTTCGCTGCGCTTGGTCCAAGGCCATGAACTCGGCCCGCAAGCTGAAAAACATTCCTGTGGCGAGGGAGCTTGCTCCCGCTGGGCTGCGCAGCAGACCCAAAACCTGCTACCCCATTCTTCCAGATACACCCTGCATGCCCGATTTACGGGGGCTTCGCCCCCGAGCGGGAGCAAGCTCCCTCGCCACAAAAACATGTCCAGACCCTGGAGTTGGGGAGGGCTTTAGATGAGTGCGCTTCCCTACGCCTGGGCCAAGGCCCAGCGCATTCTGTTGTGCGACGGCGTGCTGACCGTTTGCCCATCGACGCCGGGCTGGTCGATCAACGAGGTGCGGCGCCAGTTCGGTGAAAGCTCGCTCAAGCGCGTGCGCGATGACGAGCTCGACGGCTTGCTCGCCACCGCCTATGCCGACACCGGCAGCGCCGCCGCTGTGGTCGGTGCGGCGGAGAACGAAGTCGATCTCGACCGGCTGATGCAGGACATGCCGGAAATCACCGATCTGCTCGACACTCAGGACGGCGCGCCGGTGATCCGCATGATCAACGCCTTGCTCACACAGGCCGCGCGGGACGAGGCCAGCGACATTCACATCGAACCGTTCGAAACCCATTCGGTGGTGCGCTACCGGGTCGACGGCACGCTGCGTGATGTGGTCTCGCCGCGCAAGGCGCTGCACGGCGCGCTGGTGTCGCGGATCAAGATCATGGCCCAGCTCGACATCGCCGAAAAACGCTTGCCGCAGGACGGCCGTATCGCGCTGCGTGTGGCTGGGCGGCCGATCGATATTCGTGTGTCGACTGTGCCCACCGGGCATGGCGAACGCGTTGTCATGCGCTTGCTCGACAAGCAGGCCGGGCGCCTGCATCTGGAAACACTGGGCATGGATGCTCAGGTGCTGGCCAAACTCGATCATTTGATCCGCCAGCCCCACGGCATTGTGCTGGTCACCGGCCCCACCGGCAGCGGCAAGACCACCAGTCTCTACGCCGCGCTCGCTCGCCTGGATGCCAGCACCAGCAATATCCTCACCGTGGAAGACCCGGTGGAGTACGACCTGCCGGGGATCAGCCAGATTCAGGTCAACGCCAAGATCGACATGACCTTCGCCCTGGCCTTGCGGGCGATTCTGCGCCAGGACCCGGACATCATCATGATCGGCGAGATCCGCGATCTGGAAACCGCACAAATCGCCGTGCAGGCTTCGCTCACCGGTCACCTGGTGCTGGCGACGCTGCACACCAACGACGCGGTGTCGGCGGTCAATCGCTTGATCGACATGGGTGTCGAACCGTTTCTGCTGGCCTCGTCGATGCTTGGTGTGCTGGCCCAGCGTCTGGTGCGACGCCTTTGCAAAGAGTGCAAACAGGAAGATCCGGCTGCGCCGGGAACGTGGCGGCCAGTGGGCTGCCCAGCGTGCAATCACACCGGTTACAGCGGCCGTACCGGCATCCACGAATTGTTCTGCATCGACGACGATATCCGCACCCTGATTCACCAAGGGGCAGGGGAGCAGGCCTTGCGAGCGGCGGCGGCAAAGGCCGGGATGTTCAGCCTGCGCGAGGACGGCGAGCGCTGGATTCGCAGCGGCGCCACCGCTCCTGAAGAAATCCTCCGTGTGACCCGGGACGCCTGATGAATCGCTATCGTTTTGAAGCCGCCGACGCCACCGGCAAAATCGAGTCCGGGCATCTGGAAGCCGACAGTCAGGGCGCCGCGTTTGGCGTGTTGCGCAGCCGTGGTTTGACTGCGTTATCGGTGCACAAGGAGAGCAACGTCGCCCAGCATGGCGGCGGTGGCCTGTTCAGTGCGCGGATGTCGGATAACGATCTGGCCTGGGCCACCCGGCAATTGGCGAGTCTGCTCGGTGCGAGCCTGCCGCTCGAAGCAGCACTCAGCGCAACGGTGGAGCAGGCCGAGAAAAAACACATCGCCCACACCCTCAGCGCGGTGCGTGCCGACGTGCGCAGCGGCATGCGTCTGGCCGAATCGCTGGCCGCACGGCCACGGGATTTTCCGGAGATCTACCGCGCGCTGATCGCCGCCGGGGAGGAGTCCGGTGATCTGGCGCAGGTGATGGAGCGCCTGGCCGACTACATCGAGGAACGCAACAACCTGCGCGGCAAGATTCTCACCGCGTTTATCTACCCCGGCGTGGTCGGGCTGGTGTCGATCGGCATCGTGATTTTCTTGCTCAGCTATGTGGTGCCGCAGGTGGTCAGTGCGTTTTCCCAGGCGCGTCAGGACTTGCCGGGGCTGACGTTGGCGATGCTCACCGCCAGTGATTTCATTCGGGCGTGGGGCTGGCTATGTGCGGCGCTGATCGCGGGTGCTTTCTGGAGCTGGCGCCTGTACCTGCGCAATCCGGCGGCACGTTTGAGTTGGCATCATCGGGTGCTGAAATTGCCGCTGATCGGACGTTTCGTCCTGGG
Organism: Pseudomonas sp. 14P5.3.2; assembly: GCF_057799175.1. Classification (NCBI taxonomy): domain Bacteria; kingdom Pseudomonadati; phylum Pseudomonadota; class Gammaproteobacteria; order Pseudomonadales; family Pseudomonadaceae; genus Pseudomonas; species Pseudomonas sp. 14P5.3.2. The sequence goes on from NZ_JBYOKU010000006.1 coordinate 191,244, forward strand.
CCTGAACACCGCACGCTTTGCCTCGACGCTGGCGATTCTCGGCGGTGCCGGCGTGCCGTTGTTGCGCGCGCTGGAGGCGGCGCGGCAGACGCTGTCCAATGATCGCCTGAGTCTGAGTGTCAGCGACGCCACGGCCAAGGTTCGCGAAGGGGTGAATCTTGCGGCGGCGCTGCGGGTGGAGAACGTATTTCCGCCGGTATTGATTCACCTGATCGCCAGCGGCGAGAAAACCGGCGCACTGCCACCGATGCTCGAACGGGCGGCGCAGACTCTGTCGCGAGATATCGAACGGCGGGCAATGGGCATGACCGCGTTGCTGGAGCCGCTGATGATCGTGGTGATGGGCGGGGTGGTGCTGGTGATTGTGATGGCGGTGTTGTTGCCGATCATTGAGATCAATCAGTTGGTGCAGTAGTGGTGTGTCTGAGGGTTTGAGGTTGTCTGGACTGGCCTCTTCGCGAGCAAGCCCGCTCCCACATTTGAAATGCGTTCCCCTGTGGGAGCGGGCTTGCTCGCGAAGAGGCCCATCAGGGCAATAAATTATTCAGATTTTTTCCAGGACTTCAGCATCACCCGACCCTGATTTCCCCCATCCTCGGGTTCTCCTTTCTGTCATCTGCAACCACCCCGCAACGGCTGCAGCCAATTTCAGCCAAACACCCAATCCAGACCCCTCGCAATCCCGCGCAAACACCCGAGAAAACCGCCGGAAAATCGGCGCGCAGCTCCCGAGGTTTTTTCCTTTATCTGTCACCGGAAACTGCGAATTTCTCAGTGCGACTTAACCACGGACCCCGCTTGCGAAGGTCAGCGGTGAGTCCTCCCAGTGTCATGCAAGACCCCTGAAAACCTGTGTTCACAACCATCGTTGAAAAGGAGATTCTTCATGTTCAAGCGCACTCTGATCGCAGCTTCCCTGACCGTCGCCGCGCTGGCTTCCGCTCAAGCCATGGCCGTTACCGGTGGTGGCGCTACTCTGCCAGCCGCTCTGTACAAAGGTTCGGCCGACAGCATCCTGCCTGCCAACTTCAGCTACGCCGCCGTGGGTAGCGGTGCCGGCAAGACTGCTTTCCTGACCAACGTTGCCACTGGCTTCGGCACCACCGGTACTGTGCACTTCGCCGGTAGCGACTCGGTACTCAGCGCTTCGGAAATCAGCACCTACAACACCAACTTCGGCGCAGCTTACGGCCCGCTGATCCAGCTGCCATCGGTTGCCACTTCGGTTGCCATCCCGTACAAAAAATCCGGTCAGACCGCGCTGAACCTGACCAGCGCTCAACTGTGCGACGCTTTCTCGGGCTCCGTCACCACTTGGGGCGGCCTGCTGGGCACTGCTGACACCACCCCGATCCGCATCGTTTATCGCAACGTGTCCAGCGGTACTTCGGAAATCCTCACCCGTCACCTGAACGCTGTCTGCCCAACCAAGTTCACCACCAACTCGACGTTCGTCAACGCCCGTCCAGCCGGTTCCGCCCTGCCATCGAACTGGGTTGGCGTCGCCAACACTGCTGACGTGGCACCTGCTGTGGCCGCGGTTGACGGTTCGCTCGGCTATGTCGGTCCGGACGGTGTAGACGCCACCAGCAACGCGCTGGTTGCCCGCGTCAACAACGTTCAGCCAACTTCCGCCAACGTTGCGCTGGCACTGTCCTCGGTGACCCCACCTTCGACCGCTGCCCTGGCTGCCGACCCGACTCGCTGGTCGCCAGTGGTGGCTAACCCGGCCATCGGTTACAAACTGGCGGCCTACACCAACTTCATCGTCGGTCAGTGCTACAAGGATGCAGCTGTGGCCAACGACGTGAAGGCTTTCCTGACCACGCACTACAACACCACCACCAACGACCTGGCGGTCAAGAACCACGGTTTCGTGACCGTGCCTGCCGCCTGGAAAACCAAGGTGTACGAAACGTTCGTCAGCAACGCTGCCGGCTACAACCTGGACATCAACAACACCAGCGTCTGCAACACCATCGGTCGTCCTTTGTAAGACGTTCGATTCAACCCGCAACACGAATGGCGGCCCTTCGGGGCTGCCATTTTTTTTGCCCGCACAAGTCGCCTGCGCCCCGCGAATACTCCGCCAACATGAAGTTTGTGTGACATCCGTTCGGTCGCGGGCCGCGCCAACTGCCTATGTCGTAACAGCAGGTTTTTGCAGGCCTGCGGCCTCGTGTGGCAACTCAAAAGGATCTCGTAGTGATGCTCGCTCGCCCATCCCGTCGTCGTAGCAACGCCCAGTCATTCAAGCGTGAACTCGCGGAGCCGGCGCTGTGGTTGCTCAAGCCGTTGGCACACGCCGTGGCGTTGTGTCTGGTGGCGGGCAGTGCGCAGGCGCAGACGGCGTTCAGCTCGGGCTGGTTTGCCGCCAAGGGCGCGGCACAGCAAGCAGCCGCTGCGCGTCCGAGCGTCGGTGGTTTGCCGGGAATGACCCCGCCGTTGGCGCAGCAGCAGAAAGCCAGTCAGCAGTTGCAGCGTTCGATCCAGACCCTGAACAACACCGTGGCTGCGATTGCCGCGCAACAGGCGGCCCAGGCCGCCGGACGTGCCACGGCGCTTGGCACTGTGCAAGCGGTGCCGGATGGCTTGGGCGAGGGCGGCCTGAAGGTCGATAACAGCCTTACGCAAGGCTGGCAGAACGCCAAAGGCCCGCAACAGACTCAGGCCGACGGCAAGACCACGGTGAAGATCGAGCAGACTGCCGACAAGGCCATCCTCAACTGGGAGACCTTCAACGTCGGGCGTAACACCAGCGTCGAATTCGCCCAGCAGTCGGACTGGGCCGTGCTCAACCGGGTCAACGATCCGAATGCGCGTGCCAGTCAGATTCAAGGTCAGATCAAGGGTGACGGCACGGTGATGCTGATCAACCGGAACGGCATCGTGTTCAGCGGCAGCAGTCAGGTCAACGTGCGCAATCTGGTGGCGGCCGCCGCGAATATCACCGACATCCAGTTCCGTGAACGTGGCCTGTATTTCGACAGCAACGGCACGCAGCCGACGTTCACCGAAGCCGCCGGCAAGGTGTTGGTGGAACGCGGTGCGAGCATCGCCACGCAAAAACCGGCGGCGTCCACCGATGCTGGCGGTTATGCCTTGCTGCTCGGCAGCGAAGTGCAGAACGACGGCAGCATCAGCACCGCCAAGGGCCAGACCGTGCTGGCCGCCGGTGATCGCTTCTACATTCGCAAGGGTTCGGGCACCGAAGGCAATGCGCTGTCCACGACCTTCGGCAGCGAAGTCATTCCGGGCTTCAAGGCCGGCGATGCTGCGGGCAAGGTCAGCAACAACGGTCTGATCCAGTCCGCCACCGGCGACATCACCCTGACCGGCCACGAAGTGGTGCAGAACGGCGTATTGCTCGCCAGCACCTCGGTGGCGACACGCGGCACGATTCATCTGAGCAACCCGAGCACCGACAGCAGCGGCAGCGTCACGCTGGGGCAGGGCAGCGCGACGGCGATCATGCTCGACAGCAGCGACCTGACGGCGCTCGACAGCCAGCATGACGCCGCCCTGACCAGCGTCAGCGCAAACAACCGGATTCGTGGCGATCAGTCGCGCATCGAGATCCAGAGCGGCGGCAGCGTCGAGTTCCAGAACGGCTCGATCACTCTGGCCACCGGCGGCCAGGTCGCTGTCAGTGCACAGCGCCGCAGCCTGGTGCGTGACGGTGCATTGATTGATGTGTCAGGTGCGGTTGGCGTCAACGTGGCGATGGAAAACAACAGCATCAAGATCAACGTGCAGGGCAACGAGCAGCGCGATGCGTCGGTCAACCGCGAGAAGGGCGCGCTCAACAGCAACGACATCTGGGTCGATGTGCGTGAGCTGGTGTACGTCCCGGCCGGCACCAACGGCTATACCACGGATCGCTGGTACACGGCCGGTGGCTTGCTTGAAGTCGGCGGCTATCTCGGCACCCAGGGTCACAGCATCGGCGAGTGGATGGCCCAGGGCGGTACGGTGAGTTTTGCCGGCAATGACGTGGTCACCGAGAAGGGCTCGTTGATCAATCTGTCGGGCGGCACCCTGGATGTGCAGGGCGGCGAGATTCGCCAGAGCTGGCTGCGCGGCGCCGACGGCAAACTGTATGAAGTCTCCCGTGCCCCGGGGGATCTGCTCTACACCGGACTGTACAAAGGTTATGAAGACAGCAGCGAACGCTGGGGCCAGACCCGTTATTACTACAGTCCGCTGATCGCGCCGCGCTCGCGTTTCGAATCGGGTTACACCGTGGGACGCGACGCCGGGCAACTGGTGATCTCCACCGCCAACGCCGTGCTCGATGGGCAGATGCTCGGCGAGGTGTATCAGGGCGAGCGGCAGAACCAGGCGCCACAAGCGGTACTTGATGGTTATGACCAGAGCCAGAACGCACTGGCGCGTCGTGCGCAACTGATCGTCGGCAGCTATGACCCGGCCTATGTGGCAGCGGCCGGTGGCCTGTTGTACTCGCTCAATCCGCTGCTTGATCAGGTGCAGATTGGCGGCCAGCGTCCGGTCACCGGCACTGACCCGGATCTGACCGGAGCCGTGGCGGACTCGAGCAAGGGCAAGCTGTTTCTTGATAACGATCAGCTCAACGGTTTCCGTCTCGGCGCGCTCAAGGTCGCGGCCCGGGACCAGATCGCTGTCGCTGGCGCGCTGGGTGTCGACAACGGTGGCGACATCACCCTGTATGCGCCGGATGTGCAGATTGACGCCAACCTGAGTGCGCGCAGCGGCAGCTTGCATCTGGGCAACGTGCTCAATCAGTTCAACGGCACCGAGCGTACCGATACCCGGCTCACGGCGAAAACCGACAAGGTCACGCAAGTGGCGGTGGCCGCAGGCGTACACCTTGATACCCGTGGGGTGTGGAGCAACCTGCGCAGCAATCCCGACGACAACGCCGGCCTCGGGGCTCTCAACGGTGGTCTGCTGTCGATCCGCAGCAGTGGTGATATCGACATTGCCTCTGACAGCCTGCTCGACGTTTCTTCGGGCGGCGCGCTGCTCGCCAACGGCAAGACCCAGGGCGGCAAGGGTGGCGATCTGACGCTGGAGTCCAGTGCGATTTCCGCACCGGGCCAATCGCATTTGCGCCTGGAGGGTGAACTGCGTGGCTATGGCGTCACGGGCGGCGGCACGCTGACCGTGCAGGCCAACAGGATTCAGATCGGCCAGGCCGATACGTTGCCCGCGACCAACACGCTGCAACTGTCTGCGGACCTGTTCGGCAAGGGTTTCTCGGCTTACAACCTCATTGGCTTGAATGGCCTGGACGTCGCCGAAGGTACTGAGATTGATGTGACGATGCCGGTCTATCGCTATGCGGATTCGGCACCCAATCAGGCCAGCGGCGTCGATCCGCAATCGGCGCTGGAGCTGTGGACGCCGGCGCTGTACCAGGAGGATCCGACCAAGGGCGTCCTGACGCAGCGCGGCGGTGCCAGCCTGACGCTGCAAGGCGGGGCCAGTCTGATCAACCTGATCGATGCGGCCAACAGCCCGCTGACCATTGGCCGCGGCGCGCGCATCAGTGTCGATCCTGGCCAGAGCATCAAACTGCGCGGGGCCGGGCAGATCACCGTGGACGGCGCGCTCAATGCCTGGGGCGGCACGATCGACATTCGCCAGCAGCAATTGGGCTCGATCAAACCGGCCACCTCCGATCAAAAGGCTGACCCGAACGCGCACAACCGTTCGATCTGGATCGGTGAACACGCGATGCTCGACGTGGCCGGGCGGGCCAGCACTGCCGTCGATGCGTTGGGGCGCCGTTACGGTCAGGTCGGCAAGGGCGGCAGTATCATCCTTGGCGGCGAGATCGACGCGAAACTCGCCACGGCCACGGCGGCCGATGCCTACGTGATCGTGCGCCAAGGCGCACGTCTGGACGCTTCCGGCAGCGAAGCGCTGCTCGACATCGCCGGTCAAGGCCCGACCCGCGTCGCCACGGACGGCGGGCGCATCAGCCTGAGTTCCTACAACGGCCTGTTCATCGACGGTGATCTGCGGGCAACGGCCGGTGGCGTCGGGGCGGCGGGCGGGCGTCTGGAGATCGCTCTGGAAACGCCGCTGTACGCCGACTCGGCGGATAACAGCGTACGAGCGCCGAGGGAGATGATCATCGGCCAAGGCATGTCTGAAGAGCGGCTCGCGGCGGATCTGCGACCGGGGCAGGGCGCCGCTGGCTTGCGCTATGGACAGGCGCGCTTGAGCGCCGATGGCCTGATGTCTGGCGGCTTCGATAATCTGAGCCTGTTGAGCAACGGCTTGCTGTCATTCGATGGCGACGTCAACTTGCACATGAATCAGAGTCTGAGCCTGTACGCCGGTGCGCTGTCGCTGGCTGAGTCGGCGCAGGACGCTACGCGTGTCGAGGTGAGCGCACCGTATCTGCGCTTGTCCGGTGTTGGCAGCTACTACGGCATCGTCGGTGCGATTCGGCCACGCCTGACGAATAACCCGACCACGCAGTTGTCGCAGGCGCAGTTCAACGCCTCGGCCGACTTGTTGGATCTGGGCAATGGCCTGTCGTTCGGTACTCAGGGTTCGATTCTGCAACTCAAGGCGCCGGCCGCTGAATACAGCCGTCGGGCGTTCGGGCAGGTGAGTCTCGACAACCGCGGCGATCTGCGTTTCCTGGCACCGACCGATGGCGCGCAGAAGTCGCGGTTGTGGACCCCGGGCGACTTGAACCTGAGCGCCGCGCAGATCTATCCCGCCAGTGGTGTTCAGGCCGAGGTGCGCGTCGGTTATCAGGGCGCCGTGCCGGTTTCCCAGCACACCTTGCGCATCAGCGGCCTCGGCGCGGCACCGGCAGCGATGCCGTATTCGGTGTTTGGCAGGCTGGAGCTGTCAGCCGCTTACATCGAGCAGGGCGGCGTGCTTCGTGCGCCGCTGGGCATGATCACCCTGGGCGACGATTTGCTGACGACCACCCGCGAAGTTCGCTTGTTACCCGGCAGTGTGACCTCGGTCAGTGGCGCCGGACTGGTCATGCCTTATGGCGGCACCACCGACGGCATCGACTATCGCTATGACGGCAAGTCTGTGGAGTTGAACGGCATCACTGGCGAGACCGCTGGTGTGTCGATGCGCTCGCAATTGATCGATGTGCAGAATGGCGCTTTGCTTGATCTGTCGGGTGGCGGTGACCTGCGTGGCGCCGGTTTCGTATCCGGACGCGGCGGTTCCACCGATGCCCGGTTCAACCCGCTGGTGCGCAATGCCACCGACGGCACGTTCAGCCTGCCGGGGCTGGCGAGCAATCCGGTGTACGCCATCGTGCCGGGCAATCAAAGCATTTACGCACCGATGCTCGCCGAAGGCGGCGCGGTTGATCCGCGTATCGGCCAGCAAATCACTCTCGGTGCCGGTGTCCCGGGGTTGGCCGCTGGCACCTATACGCTGCTGCCTTCGACCTTTGCCCTGTTGCCCGGCGCGTTCCGGGTCGAGGTCAATGGCCAGGCGACGGCGGCAGCACCAGGAGCGGCGTTGGCGCTGCGCAATGGTTCATGGACCAGCAGCGGGCAGCTGTCGATCGCCAACACCGGTTTGCGCGACAGCCTCGCCAGTCAGGTCATCCTGACCTCCGCCGATGTGTTGCGTCGTTACTCGCAATACAACGAAACCAGTTTCACCCAATTCATTCAGAGCGATGCGGCACGCCGCGGCGTACCACGCGCGCTGGCACCCATGGACGGCAAAACGCTGGACTTGCGTCTGGTGGCCGGTGGCGAGCAGGACATCGCCTTGCAGTTCAACGGGCGCGCGCAATTCAATGCTGCCGAGGGAGGGCTGGTCGGCACGGCGGCGGTGCGCAGTGGTAACGCCCGCACCCGCTTCGAAATCCTCGGGGCCGGTCAGGCGCCGACCCAGGATTTCGACGGCATTTCGCTGTACGCCGACACCCTCAACCAGTTGGGCGCCGCACGCTTGACCCTCGGTGCGTTGCCGACGGTGAACTACAACACCGCCGGCAACATCATCAACTTCACTGGCGACACCAGCGACATCGTGTTGCGTCAGGGGGCCGTTCTTTCGGCACCGGAAGTCTTGTTGCGCACCAACTCCGCGCAGGGCGCGATCACCATCGAAGCCGGTGCCGGCATCAACACGCTGGGGCGCGGCAACGTCGCTTACGACTCGACGGCCGGCTACATCTATCAGCCCGGTGCCGCGAGCCTGTTGGTGATGTCCAACGGCTGGACCAACGTGCTCGCTCCCGAGGCCGGCAGCAATGCTTTCGGCGCTGGCGACATCCGCATCGGCGTCTGCTCGACGGGGCTGTGCAGCAGCCCGACCCAGCTCTATTCCAACGGCAGTATTACCGCCGCCACCGACCGACAGTTCGAACTCGGCGAAGCGGTGCGCTTCGGCACGCGTCACCTGGCGCTGGCCGTCGGTGCGGTGAACGCCGGCAGTGCCGAAGCGCTGGCCGCTGCGGGTAACCAGGTGCCGGCCGGGCTGACCTTGAACCAGAATGTGCTGGATCGCCTGATGCGCGGTGATAGCCAATACGGTGCGCCAGCCCTGGAAACCCTGAGCCTGACCACCCGCGATGCCTTCAATCTGTACGGCAGCGTGACCCTCGACACCCTGGATCCGCAGACCGGACAGAGCAAATTGCAGAATCTGGTGCTCGCCACCCCGGCGATTTACGGGGCGGGCAATGCCAATGATGTGGCGACCATCCGTACCGCCAACCTGATCTGGAACGGCGCGACTCAGGATCCGGGCAGTGTGATCGCCGGTGGTGCCGGCACCGGCAGCGGCACGCTGGAGATTCAGGCTCAACGTATCGAACTGGGTTACGGCCCGATGCCGCAACCGAACGGGCTGGATCACAACGCCCGTCTGGCGCTGGGGTTTGCCAACGTCAACCTGACGGCCAGCGAACGCATTACCGCCAACCACAAGGGCAGTCTGGCGGTGTATCAGGAACAGGGCGCTTACGATCCGCTCAAGGGCTACCTCTACAGCGGCGGTAACCTCAATCTGCGTACGCCGTTGCTTACCGGCGAAGCGGCGTCGGTCAACCTGCTCAAGGCTGGCAACGACCTGACGCTCAGCGGCACTGGCGCCGGCAATTCTGCCGCGGCGGATGCCCTGGGCGCCGAGTTGAATCTGCAAGCCGAGCGCATTGTGCTCGACAGTCGTATCGCGCTGGCCAGCGGCAAACTGGCGGTCACGGCCGAGCACGATCTGACCCTCGCCAACGGCGCGCAGCTAGACCTTGCCGGGCGCACCTTGCCGTTCAACGATGTCAGCAAGTACAGCTGGGGCGGCGACGTGTCGCTGTTGAGCCAAAGTGGCAATATCCGCCAGGCGCCCGGTTCGCGCATCGATCTGTCGGCGAAAAACAATCAGGCCGGCAACCTCAGTGCGGTCGCGTTGGCGAGCGCGGCGGGCATCGTCGACTTGCAGGGTGAAATTCGCGGTGGCAGCAGCGGCTATTACGACGCTGGCGGCACGCTCGTGCCGTACAAGTCCGGTGGCGTGGAGATTCGCGCCCAGCGTCTGGGCGCAGACGCGAGTGAACAGTTCGCCGCCCTCAATCAGCGGCTGAATGCCGGTCAGGTTTTCGGCAGTCGCAGCTTGCAGCTCAAGCAAGGTGATCTGTTTATTGGCGACGGCATGAAGGCGAGCGAGGTCAATGTATCGGTAGACGCCGGCAAGCTGACGGTCGGTGGTCTGATCGATGCCAGTGGCGAGCGTGTCGGCAGTATTCGGCTGTCGGCCAGGGACGGTCTGACCCTGGCCGGCAACAGTGTGCTCGATGCCCATGGCCGCGTGTTGCGCGTCGACAGTTACGGCAAGATCATTGATGCGCCGAACCGCGCGATGGTCGAACTCAACTCCGGTGACGGTGTGTTGATCCTGGCTTCCGGCGCACGCATCGACCTGCGTCATGGTACCGATGCGGTACCGGGGTATCTGGCGGGGCAGCATGACCAGATGCTGCGTGGCACGCTGGAACTGAACGCGCCGCGCCTGGGTGTCGGCGACATTGCCATCGATGCCAGCGGCACCCTGACTATTCAGGGCGCGCGTTCGATCGGCCTCAATGGCATGCGACGTTACACCGATGCTCGCGATGGGCTCGATCCGGCGGTCAGCGGTCGGCCTTATCAAGTGATCGATCAAGCCCTGTTCGAGCGTATCGATGGCGACAGCACTACGTTCATCAATGCCGCGCTGGGCAACACCGATCTGCTGCAACGCAAACTGGCGGGGCTGAACAATGCCACTTACGCCGATGCGTTCCATCTGCGTCCCGGGGTCGAGATCGCCAGTAAAACCGCCGATGGCGATCTGGTGGTGGAGGGCGACATCGATCTGTCCCGTTACCGCTATGCCAGCCTCAACCCGCACACGCAGAAAGTCGCCGGCGTCTACGGCTCGGGCGAGTCCGGCAGTCTGGTGATTCGCGCCGGCGGTAACCTCGATATCTACGGCAGCCTCAACGACGGCTTCGCGCCGCCACCGGAAACCGCTGACGATGCCGGCTGGAAACTGTTGCCGGGCGTGCAACCGTTCGGTGGCGACCTGATTGTGCCGGGCACCGGCGTGACGCTGGCTGAGGGTACGCAGTTCCCGTCGGGTGCCACGCTGAACTACGACTTGCCGATCCAGGCCACCACGCTGGTCAGCGGCACGCTGTTGCCGGTTGAGGTGCAACTGGCCGCGCCATATACCTTCAATGCCGGCACCGTGTTGGCGGGCCCTGTGCACGACGCATCGGGCAATCTGCTGTACGCCGCCGGAACGCTGCTCAGCGAAAACCTGACCTTGCCCGCCAACAGCCGTTTGGGCGCCGGCATTCGCTTGAACCGCAATACCGCTTTGCAGGCGATCGACTGGCCAAAAGGTGTACCGCTGCCGGGGGCGTTCGACGCCGATACCGGCAGCAGCAAAAACCTGCTGTTGCGCGGTTCGCTGGCGCTGTTGCGCGGCTCGTTGATTCCGTCCATGACCAACGTGGTCCTGGCTGACGGCGCTGCCTTTGTCGAACTGCGTCCGTTGGCCGGGACACGCCAGGGCGCGAACTGGGCGCTGGCAAGCATGTTGCCGGCGGGCAGCTCGTCGTGGTCGATGCGCGTGGTGGCGGGCGCGGATTTGGGGGCGGCGGATAACCGTGCGGTGCAGCCGCTGACCCGCGAAGGCAACCTGCGTCTGGCGGACACTCATTACGGCGCCAAGGTGACGCAGGGCAATCCGAAACCGGTGTGGTCCGAGACCAATCAGTACGGCTTTCCGGCCTTTGAACCGGTGCCTGAAGAGTATCTGGTGCTGTGCGACATCGACCCGGGAGCCTGTGCACCGATGGCGCGCTGGACCTGGGCGCCGGGCAATATGTTCGGGTTCCAGGATTACGCGCCGATTCCCGAAGAGTATTTGGCCCTGTGCGACAGTTATCCGGAAGTCTGTGTCGAGAGCAATCCGGCGACCAGTGCGCGAATCCACAGCCAGATGTACAGTGTGCTGCGCACCGGCACCGGGGATCTGGACCTGTTGGCGGCGGGTAACCTGAGCATGAATTCGCCGTTTGGCGTGTACACCGCCGGTACGCAGTCGAGCGATGTCGATCCACGTTTCAATCAAGTGCGCGGACGCCTGTCGGACGACGGATCAGTGCTGGGCAGCGCTGGTGCTGACTCCGAGAAGTGGGTCAACGGCGGCACCGAAAGCCTTTATCAGGCCTGGTACCCGCAAATGGGCGGCAACCTGACGGTCAGCGCTGGCGGTTCTGTTTCCGGTGACAGCCTGGGGCGTCGGGAGACCGCTACCGGTGGCACTTATCGGGAGCAGCAGTCGAGCGTGGCCGTGGGTAACTGGCTGTGGCGTCAGGGCACCGGCAGCAGCGATGTGCCGACCGCGTGGTGGATCAACTTCGGCAGCTACGCCAGTCAACCGCTGCCGGATGAAGGCGCCGACGCCGCGCCATACCTGGTGGGATTCACCGGTTTCGGCACGCTGGGTGGCGGTAACATCAGCCTGCGCGTCGGTGACGATGGCGGCATGCTCAGACCGCTGGGCGATTCCCGGGTCAATCTGCGCAGTCAGGGGCTGATCGTCGCCGTGGGCAGCACCGGTCGGGTCGGCAGCGATGGCCGTCTGGAGTTGACCGGTGGCGGCGACATGGATATTCGCATCGGCGGCACGCTCAATCCGTCACTGCAGGCCCGGGCGGGTGCGCTGGGTACCAGTCAGCCGAAGCACGACCTGCAAGGCGCCCTGATCAATCTGCGCGGCGCTGCGCAATTGACCGGCAGCGCGGTGGGCGGGATCAACCTGCAATACGGCGCGAACAAGTCAGTTCACGATGCCCGTGAAACCCGCGCGGCTGATCCATTTACCTCGACCAGCAGCAATGCTTCCGGTGGCCTGGTGCTGATACCCGGTGACTCGGGCATGCGCATCAACACCCGGGGTGACCTGGTGCTGGGGGGCGCGGTGGACCCGGGCCGGGTGCAGTTGCAGAACGCCACGCCGCTGTTCGACAGCGACGGCACGCTCAGCAAGGGCGGGATCCTCAGCGGTTTCTCGCTGTGGACTGCGCACACGGCCATTGATCTGTTCTCGGCCGGGGGCAACCTCACGCCGAGCACGCAATTGGCCGAAACCGATACCAACGGGCCACTCACCGGTCACAACACGTCGCCCACCGACAGCCGTTTCGTCTACCCGTCGATACTGCGTGCGGTGGCCGCACAAGGTTCGATCTATGCCGGGTCGTCGGCCACCTACGGGGTGGGCAATGAAGCGCCGGCGATGGGTTATTCGCTGCTGTTGGCACCTTCGACTGCCGGTCAGCTCGAGTTGCTGGCCGGTGATTCGATTTATGCCGGCGGCTATGCGATCAACCAGTCCGGTGCCAGCCCGTTGGCGATTGCCACACCGTTCGCTCCGGCGTTCAACGGGTTTGCCAGCAACAAGTCGCAAACTCCGTTCATCAGCAACAGCGGCAGCGATGGCGTCGCGGCCGATGCCAACAGGCGTTATCCGCTGTTCGCGTTCGGCAGTAACACCTATTCCGGTCTGAATGACGTGCAGGGGCCTGCGCGCTTCTATGCATTGACCGGCGATCTGGTCGGCGTGCGCAGCGGCGAGACCCTGCGGGCGAGTGATTCGCTGCGTACCTGGTACGAAGCTGCCGGTCCGGTGTGGATGCTGGCGGGGCGCGATATCGTGGCGTCCGGCACCAACCTGGGCAGTCCGACGACGTCTGCCAAGGACGGGGTCGGCACCACCAAGGACACGATCTACTCCACCGGCAACCTGTTCGTGCATAACGATCCACGGGATGTTTCGAAGGTTTCAGCCGGGCGCGACATTCTGTACAGCAGCTTCGACATCGCCGGCCCCGGCACGCTGGAAGTCAATGCCGGGCGCAATATCCTCATGGAGGATCGTGCCAGTATCACCAGCACCGGGCCGCTGGCGCCAGGTGACAAGCGTGCGGGGGCAAACGTGGTGTTGCAGGCCGGGGTTGGTGTGCAGGGGCCGGATTATTCGCGGTTCATTGCCCGTTATCTGAATCCGCAGAACGTTGCCAATGTGGACGTGGCGCTCAGTGCGCAACCGGGCAAAGTGGTCAAGACCTACCTCGACGAGTTGCAGAGCTGGCTGAGCCTCGGCTACGGCTTCAGCGGCAATCAGGAGCAGGCGCAAGCGTTCTTTGCCGCGCTGCCGAGTTCCGCGCAGGCGATCTTCGCGCGGCAGGTGTACTTCGCCGAATTGCGCGCCGGCGGCCTGGAATACAACGACGTCGACGGCCCGCGCAAAGGCAGTTACCTGCGCGGTCGCAACGCCATCGCCGCGCTGTTCCCGACCACCGATGTGGCGGGCAATCCGCTCCGCTACGACGGCGACATCACGCTGTACGGTGGTGCTGGGGTCAAGACCCTGTTCGGCGGCGACATTCAGATGCTCACGCCGGGCGGCGGTCAGGTGTTCGGCATCGAAGGCGCGGCGCCACCGTCGACCGCCGGGATCATCACCCAGGGTTCGGGCAACATTCAGCTCTACTCGCAGGGCAGCATTCTGCTGGGGCAAAGCCGGATCATGACCACGTTCGGCGGCTCGATCCTGGGCTGGTCGGCCGAGGGCGACATCAACGCCGGTCGCGGCTCGAAAACCACGGTGGTCTACACCCCACCGAAACGCGTGTACGACACCTGGGGCAACGTGACCCTGTCGCCATCGGTGCCGAGCACCGGTGCGGGTATCGCCACACTCAACCCGATCGCCGAAGTGGCACCCGGCGACATCGACCTGATTGCACCGCTGGGCACCATCGATGCGGGGGAGGCGGGGATTCGTGTGTCGGGCAACGTCAACATCGCCGCGCTGACCGTGGTCAACGCCGCCAACATCGCGGTGCAGGGCAAGACCAGCGGCGTACCGGTGGTGGCCGCGGTGAACACCGGAGCGATTACCTCGGCCAGCTCCGCCGCCTCTTCGGCCACGCAAGCGGCGGAAGATGTGGCGCGTCAGCAGCAGGCGGCCGCGCGGCAGAATCAGGCGTCGGTGTTTACCGTGCAGGTGTTGAGCTTCGGCAACGAACAGCTGGCGCCGACCCGGGATGGCGCCAACCGTGCCCCGGCTACCGGATACAACCCGAACAGCCCGGTGCAGGTGTTGGGGGCAGGGGCGCTGGATGAACAGGCGAAACAGCAGTTGACCGAGGAGGAGCGGGGCCAGCTGACGTTGTAAAAGACTCTCGTGTAGTACGCTTCGGGCGGCCTTTTGGCCGCCCTTTTTTTATGTTGATGAGGTTCGTGGGTATTGTCGTCGGGTATGGACTAACGTCAGTATTTTGATGCGCCCGTTCACCCGATAGACCAGCAGATAGTTCGGATTGACCACCATTTCCCGAGTGCCTGGCACTCGACCGGCCCGGTAACCATAGGGGATTGATGAAAGCCTTTGCGTTGCTGCACCAACCTTGTGCTGTAGAGCCACTGAAGCGTTGGAGTTGTATTGTTCAACGTAATCGATAATGTCAGCCAGATCGTTCAGAGCTTGATCGCTCCATTCAAGCAGCAGCGCGGCGCTTCCTGCGCATCTCTTCCAGCATCTGGTCAAGCATTGCCATAGCTTCATCATGGGGAATGCCAGGGCTGGGGTCATCGAGTGCCTCCTGCACCTTGGCACGAAACCAGCGATCGTAGCTCTCTGCCTCTTCTTCGGATTCGAAGTCAGAGTAAAACGGGGAAAGTAATAAGCTCATAGTGATCTCCGTGATCAATCTCAGCAGTTTAAGGGGGAATGGCCCATTGTCGTCACTGGCAGACGATGTACCCCATGAGCTCTCGAAGAACCACGGGATAACGAAGCCCAGTATCTGCAAGCGCCCTTTTGGAATCTGCCGGACGTTTCCGTCCGTTGTCCGGCAATCTCGACCGCCGTTGTAGGCCTATTCCTCCACTTTGTTTTTCAGGTTTCCAGCCTACAAATCCGCGCGCACCTTCCTACAAATGCACTCAGAACGCATACGGAATACTCACCTTCGCCCACAACATTTCCCCCTCTGGCCGGTTCTCCACGTCAAACTCCCTGGCCCAGCGAATCTCCGCGCTGGCGTACTTGAGAAAGGTCAGGTGCAACGCCGGGCCGATCGCGAACACCTGGCCGCGCACGCCATCGTTCACGTCTTGCCCCGCGAACTGCACAGTGTGGCCGTACTGTTTGTCGTCGGTGGTCTGCTTGAGGTAGTAGCCGTTGAGGCCGAACATCACATCGTCGGTGATCTTGTAGCTGGCCGAATAATCGAAGTGGAAGATCTGTCCGGACTTGTAGTCGGTGTCCTTGTTCTTCTCGTTGAAGCTGTAGGTGGTCTTCATCGACACTTCGGTCTTGTCGGTCGGCAACCAGGTGAAGGAGAACAGCGGCTTGTAGGTGTAGAAATTGTTGCTGGTGTTGGCCAGCCGATCGACGCTGTATTCACCCGTGGGCACCGTGACTTCAAGGGCTGCACCGAGGGTCAGGTTCTTGCCCATGTCCCACAGGATGATCGGCGCAATCGTGGTATCGCCCATGCCTTCGCGGGTATCGCTGAGGCCGTAGACCGAGACTTCCTGCTTCAGCCAGGGCTGGGCGATGTAGCCGGCCAGACGTCCGCCGAACACTCGTACCGGGCTCAGGTAATCAATACGCGGGATCACCGCTGTCGATTCGATCTCGACATTCGGCACCTTGCCGCCCAACGAGCTGATGTTGAGCTTCGTCGACTTGTAATGGTTGTAGTAGAGGTTGAACGCGACCATGTTCTCCGGAAGGCTGTCGACCTCCAGCGGCAGCATGAAGAACCCGTCGGTGCCGGGGCCGATGTTGTCGACCCCGGCTTCGGTGGCCAGGGCCGGCAGGGCCGCGGAGCAACCGAGCAGAGTCAGTGCCAGACGCAAGGGGAATGTGGCGTGGTTCGGGCTCATGGCTGTCCTCATTATTATTGTGTTGGGACGTGGCGCCGGTACGCAGAACGTCCGGCACCATAGAAATAAGCGCTTGGCGTGCGACGGGGCAGGGTATTGGCGGACAGTTAGGGGGGCTTCTGCGGACAGTCGGCCAACCCTGTGCTAACTTCCTTAGACATAACCGGTTACAAAAATAACAATCAAGCGTGATCCGGAATGTCAGTCCCCATGAACGTAAAAGTCCAAGACCCCACTTTTGAACTGGCGCTGGTCTCGCCGTTTCTCCTGCAAACCCTCGCCGAAGTCGCGCAGAACAAAGGCATCGACCCCGAAAGCCTTTGCCGTGGCCTGGGGTTCACCTTTGAAGATCTGCAGGATCCGGCGCAACGCATTTCATACCGCCAGGCCGTGGCAATGATTCAACGCGCGCTCAAAGTGCTGCCCAATCAGGGGCTGGGGTTGTGGGTCGGGGCGCAGAATGTGTTGGGTACGCTGGGGTTGCTCGGGCACGTGCTGTCGCTGTGCAAGACCTTGCGTGATGCCTTTGCCTTGGGTATCCGCCACCAGCACACCTCCGGCGGAATCGTGGTGTCCAGTGTCGATGTGGTCGGCGACCAGGTGCACCTCGATGCCGAATGTCGCTTGCCGTTCGCCGATGTGCAGGTGTTCGCCGTTGAAGAGTTTTTCGCCAGCCTGCTGGTGTATGGCCGGGCCTTGGTGGGCCATGAGTTCAAGGCGATTGCCGTGGAATTTGTCCACGCCGCGCCGGATTACCTGAGCGAATACCACCGCTTGCTCGGGCCCGATGTGCGTTTCGGCTGCCTGCACAATCGCATGCTGATCGATGTCCAGTGGCTGGACGTCAACCTGCCCAATCATCATTCGCTGGCGCTGCGTCAGGCGGTTGCCTTGCTGGAGCTGGAAGCGGCGCAGGTACATCAGAAACTCGATCTGATCCAGGCAGTGGAACGGGCGATTGCCCGGGACTTGAGCCGGGGCAGCCATATCGAAAAAATCGCCGGCGACCTGAACATGAGCAGCCGCACCCTGCGCCGCCGTTTGACCGAGCATGCACTGACGTTCGAGGCGCTGCTGGAGCAGGTGCGTCAGGCGCGGACCATGAGTCTGCTGGCCAATCCTGAGATGCCGATTGAACGTATCACCGAAGAGGTTGGCTACAGCGACGTGCGCAGTTTTCGCCGAGCGTTCAAGCGCTGGACGGGGATGAGCCCGAGTGCGTGGCGCCAGGATGCAAGCACCGCTTAGACATCGGTCCCCTGTGGCGAGGGAGCTTGCTCCCGCTGGGCTGCGCAGCAGACCCAAAACCTGCCACGCCATTCCTCCAGACACACCTTGCCGGCGGGGTTTGCGGGTGCTTCGCCCCCGAGCGGGAGCAAGCTCCCTCGCCACAGGCTTCCGTGCGCCACTCACCAGTATTCCAACCCCACAAACTTTCCGGCTACAGGTAAACTCCCGCGCACTTTCCCAAGGAGTTCACATGAGTTACTACCAGCCGGGCATTCTCGCCACCCCCGTTCCTGCGCAAGCACGTCACCTGTTTTTCGCCCTTGAGTCGGTAGTCGCACTGCCGCAGGCGATCGACAACCTGATGAATCTGGTGGACGGCAAATCGGCTGTGATCGGTTTCGGTGAATCCCTGACCAAGGCCCTGAATGTGCAGATCGACGGCCTGCGCAGCTTCCCGGCCATGACCGGCGTCGGCGTGGAAAATCCGTCGACCCAGCACGCACTGTGGGTCTGGCTGCACGGTGTCGACCGTGGTGAATTGCTCAATCGCTGCAACGCCTTCGAAGCCGCGCTGGCTCCGGCGCTGCGTCTGATCCAGGCCCAGGAAACCTTCCGCCACAAGGACGGCCATGACCTGACCGGTTACGAAGACGGCACCGAAAACCCGCACGATGACGCCGCGATTGCCGCCGCGTTGCTGGGCGAGGGCGCTGACGGGCTGGTCGGTGGCAGTTTCGCCGCGATCCAGCAGTGGCAGCACGACCTCAAGGGTTTCCACAAGCTGTCCGCCGAAGACAAGGACAACATCATGGGCCGTCGCCTCAGCGACAACGAAGAGATCGACGACGCGCCGGTCTCCGCCCACGTCAAACGCACCGCCCAGGAAAGCTTCGCCCCGGAAGCCTTCGTCGTGCGTCGTTCGATGCCGTGGATCGAAGGCGAGCGTGCCGGCCTGATGTTCCTCGCGTTCGGTGTTTCGCTGGACGCCTTCGAAGCCCAACTGCGGCGCATGAGCGGTCTGGAAGACGGCATCACTGACGGTCTGTATCGCATCAGCCGGCCGATCACCGGCGGCTACTACTGGTGCCCGCCGCTGAAGGACGGCCACCTCGATCTGCGCGCGTTGCGCATCGGCTGAGTGTTTCAAACAAAGGGAGTTGAGCATGGACGTGGTGCGGTGGGGCATGATCGGTTGCGGCAGCGTCACGGAACGCAAGAGCGGGCCGGCCTTCTACAAGGCGCCCGGCTCGGCGCTGGTGGCGGTGATGGGCCGCCGCCTTGAAGCGGTGACCGATTACGCCGCGCGCCATGGCATCGCTCGGGTTTATACCGATGTCGATGCACTGATCAACGACCCCGAGGTGGACGCGGTGTACATCGCCACGCCACCCGACAGCCACCACGCCTACAGCCTGAAAGTCGCCGCCGCCGGCAAGCATTGCTGCGTCGAGAAACCGATGGCGCTCAACGCCGGGCAGAGTCGCGAGATGCAGCAGGCATTTGCCGACACCGGTTTGCACCTGTTCGTTTCCTACTACCGCCGTTCGTTACCGCGTTTTGCCCAAGTGCGGCAATGGCTGGCGCAGGGCCGCATCGGCGAGGTGCGGCACCTGAGCTGGACGCTGACCAAAGCCCCCTCGGCGGCGGATCTGGACGGCAGCGCCAACTGGCGAACCGACCCGAACGTGGCCGGTGGCGGTTACTTTGCCGACCTCGCCAGCCATGGTTTCGACCTGTTTCAGTACCTGCTCGGCGATATCGTCGAAGTCGCCGGTTTCACCGCGCGGCAGGCCGGTTTGTATGCGGCGGAAGACGCGGTCAGCGCCAGTTGGCGCTTCGCCTCCGGAGCGCTGGGCATGGGCTGCTGGAGCTTTGTCGCGGATCGGCGCGAGGATCGGGTGGAGATTATCGGCAGTAGAGGGCGCATCAGTTTTTCCGTATTCGATGAGCATCCGGTCCAGCTATTTGCCGACGAACAGATCAGTCTGGAAATCCCCCATCACGAGCACATTCAGTGGCATCACGTCCTCGGGATGAATGCGCACATCCGTGGCGATTCGCAACATCCCGCTGTCGCCGAACAAGCCCTCAAAACCGATTGGGTCATGGACCAGATCCTCAAACGGTACTGATCCTCCAGACCACAACACTATTTCCTTGTGGGAGGGGGCTTGCTCCCGAAGAGGCCGGCATTGCTGGCATTTCCATCGCCTGACACACCGCCTTCGGGAGCAAGCCCCCTACCACAAAGGTCTGTGTGTCGTCGTGTCTAAGGTTATGCCCATTCGGTATTTCTCAAGCTTGTCATAACGTCTCTAAGATCACGTCATAACTCGTTATAACAAGTGATCCCTGATGACCGATAACGTTCTCTCCTTACCCAGCGTCCCGCTGCACACCCAACTGCGCGACGTCCTGCGCGCACGCATTCTCGATGGCGAATATCCGCAAGACAGCCAGATGCCGTCCGAAAGCGAACTCGGCACGCTGTTCAAAGTCAGCCGCATCACCGTGCGCCAGGCGCTGGGTGATCTGCAGAAAGAAGGGCTGATCTTCAAGATCCACGGCAAAGGCACCTTCGTCGCCAAGCCGAAAACCTTCCAAAACGTCAGCAGCCTGCAAGGTCTCGCCGAGTCCATGACCGGGCGCGGATACGAGGTGATCAACCGTCTGCGCAGTTTCAAATTCATCCCCGCCGACAAACGTGTCGCCGAACGCCTGCAAGTCGCCGAAGGCGAGACCGTGGCGCAGATCAAACGTGTACGCCTGATCAACCGCGAGCCGATTTCGCTGGAAATCACCTACCTGCCCAAAGCCGTCGGCGAACGGCTGGAGAAGGCTGATCTGGTCACCCGCGACATCTTCCTGATTCTGGAAAACGACTGCGGCATCGCCCTCGGTCACGCCGATCTGGCGATCGACGCGGTACTGGCTGACAGCGACCTGACCCAGGCGCTGAACGTCGAGGCCGGCTCGCCGATCATGCGCATCGAGCGTCTGACCCACGACGCCAACGGCCAGCCGCTGGACTTCGAACACCTTTACTACCGTGGCGATGCGTTCCAGTACCGCCTGCGGATCGACCGGCAAAAAGGGGCGTGACATGACCCGCAAGACCTTAGAGCAGGAATACGACATCGTCGTGATTGGCGGTGGCACCGCCGGCCCGATGGCGGCGATCAAGGCCAAAGAGAAGAACCGTGATTTGCGCGTGCTGCTGGTCGACAAGGCCAACGTCAAACGCAGCGGCGCGATCAGCATGGGCATGGACGGCCTGAACAACGCGATCATCCCCGGCCACTCGACGCCGGAGCAGTACACCAAGGAAATCACCATTGCCAACGACGGCATCGTCAATCAGGCGGCGGTGTACGCCTACGCCACTCACAGTTTCGAAACCATCGAGCAACTCGACCGCTGGGGCGTGAAGTTCGAGAAGGACGAAACCGGCGATTACGCCGTGAAAAAAGTCCACCACATGGGTGCCTACGTGCTGGCGATGCCGGAAGGGCACGACATCAAAAAGGTGCTTTATCGCCAGTTGAAACGTGCGCGGGTGAGCATCACCAATCGCCTGGTCTGCACCCGTTTGCTCACCGACGAGGAGGGCGCGGTCAACGGCGTGATGGGCTTCGATTGCCGCAGCGCTGACTTCCATGTGATCAAGGCCAAAGCGGTGATCCTCGCCTGCGGCGCGGCCGGTCGCCTCGGCCTGCCGTCCTCGGGCTATCTGATGGGCACCTACGAGAACCCGACCAATGCCGGCGACGGCTACGCGATGGCGTATCACGCCGGGGCCGAGCTGGCGAACCTCGAATGCTTCCAGATCAACCCGTTGATCAAGGACTACAACGGCCCGGCTTGCGCCTATGTCACCGGCCCGCTCGGCGGCTACACCGCCAACAACAAGGGCGAACGCTTCATCGAGTGCGACTACTGGAGCGGACAGATGATGTGGGAGTTCCACCAGGAACTGGAAAGCGGCAACGGCCCGGTGTTCCTCAAACTCGATCACCTGGCCGAGGAAACCATCCAGAACATCGAGGAAATCCTGCACAGCAACGAACGCCCGAGTCGCGGCCAGTTCCACGCCAATCGCGGCACCGATTACCGCACGCAGATGGTCGAGATGCACATCTCGGAGATCGGTTTTTGCAGCGGCCATTCGGCGTCCGGGGTGTGGGTCAACGAGCGTGCCGAGACCTCGGTGAAAGGTTTGTACTCGGCGGGTGACATGGCCGCTGTGCCGCACAACTACATGCTCGGCGCGTTCACCTACGGCTGGTTCGCCGGGCACAACGCGGCGGATTTTGTCGCCGGGCGCGAGTTTTCCGCGCTGGATGCCGCACAGATCGAAAAGGAGCAAGCGCGGGTCTACGCACCGCTCGATCGCGAACACGGGCTGCCGCCGGCGCAGGTCGAGTACAAGCTGCGGCGCTTCGTCAACGACTACCTGCAACCGCCGAAAGTGACCAAAAAAATGCAGATCGGTCTGCAGCGCTTCAGCGACATCGAACGCGACCTCGAGCAGATGAAAGCCAACAACGCCCACGAACTGATGCGCGCCATGGAAACCAGCGTGATCCGCGACTGCGCGGAAATGGCTGCGCGCGCTTCACTGTTCCGCGCCGAGAGCCGCTGGGGCCTGTACCACTACCGTGTCGATCACCCGCAGCGCAACGACAGCGAGTGGTTCTGCCATTGCCATCTGAAGAAGGGTGAAGACGGCCGCATGACCAGTTTCAAGAAACCCGTCGAGCCGTACATCATCCCGCTCGATGCCGAAGAAATGCAGGCTTACGACCGCTTGCGGGTGGGCGCGTTCGCCGCTTGATGCATCACCAGAGAGAGTCCGAACCATGGCCTATCAAGCCCAGGAAATCTTCTTCCGCTCCAACGCCCCGGTCACCGTGGACGAGGACAAATGCATCGCCGAAAAAGGCTGCACCGTGTGCGTCGACGTCTGCCCGATGGACCTGCTGGCGATCAACCCGGCCACACAAAAGGCCTACATGGCCTTCGATGAATGCTGGTACTGCATGCCGTGTGAGAAGGATTGCCCGACTGGTGCCGTCAAGGTCGACATCCCCTATCTCCTGCGCTGATCCTGCTCGAAATGTGGGAGCGAGCCTGCTCGTGAAAGCGGTGGGTCATTTAGCAATGATGTTGACAGATACGCCGCTTTCGCGAGCAAGCTCGCTCCCACAATGGATCGAGTTACTGCACAAATTGAGTACGCCAAAATCCTGTGGGAGCGAGCTTGCTCGCGAAGAGGCCCGCCCAGACAACCCAAAGCCATCCGGAAACACCCGGACGCTGGATTCACCCAAAACCCCTCGTTTCCCACCGCGCCCTGATCGCGGCGGAGACGAACATCCAATAAATGATTCGAGGGGAAACACTCATGTTGCGTGCAGCAATCGCCGGTCTGGTACTGGCTTCATTCACTCTGTCGGCCTCGGCCGAAACCATCCGCATCGCCATCGGCACCCAGGACACCACCATCAACTGCGCCGCCGGCGGGCTGTTGATTCGTGAGCTCGGTCTGCTCGACAAATACCTGCCGCACGACGGCGCCTATAAAGACGCGAAATACGACGTGCAGTGGAAAAACTTCACCAGCGGCGCACCGCTGACCAACGAGATGGTCGCCGGCAAACTCGACTTCGGCGCCATGGCCGATTTCCCCGGGGCGTTCAACGGTGTGGCGTTCGAAACTGCCGGCAAGCACAGCCTGTTCATCAGCGTGTTGTCGGGCAGCATCAAGGGCAGCGGCAACGGCATCGTGGTGCCGAGTGCGTCCGGGGTGCAGGCGCTGAGCGAACTCAAGGGCAAGACCATCTCGGTGCCATTCGCTTCGACCGCCCACGGTATGTTGCTGCGCGCGGTGGCGGAGCAGGGCTGGGACCCGCTCAAAGACGTGAACATCATCGCTCAGCCGCCGGAAGTCGCAGGCTCCGCGTTGCAGGCCGGCAAGATCGACGCCCACGCCGATTTCGTGCCGTTCGCCGAACTGTTCCCGAGCCGTGGTTTCGCCCGCAAGATCTACGACGGTGCTCAGGCCAACGCGCCGACTTTCCACGGTGCACTGGTGGATCAGGCCTACGCGAAACAGTACCCGGAAATCGTCGTCGCCTACCTGCGCGCGAGTATCGAAGCCAACCAGTTGCTCGCCGCCGAGCCGGAGAAATACAGCGAGCTGATCGCCAAAGTCACCGGCGTCGATGCCGAGGTCAACTACCTGTTCCACGGCCCGCTCGGCGTACAGACCCGCGACCTGAGCTGGAAGCCGGAATATCGTCAGGCTGTTGGCACCGCGATCGATACCCTGAAGCTGTTGAAAAAGGCTGATCGCGGCCTCGACCTCAACACCTTCATCGACGATCAGTACATCCGTGCTGCCTTCAAGGCCTCGAATCTGGACTACACCGCGCAGCTCGCCAATTACGCGCAAACACCGTTGAAAGCGCTGGATGCCGCGACCGGCAAAGCGATCACTGACTTCAGCCACGTCGCCGAAATCTGGGTGCGCGGCGAAGACAAGGTGCGCCAGTACGCCTCGGCGGAATCCGCTTTCACTGCGTTGGCCGCGTTGAAGCAGGAAGGCAAAAACATCCGCGCGGTGTATGCCCAGGCCAGTGACAGCGGGATCAAGTTGCTCGCCGATCAGGCGTGGTTCGCCAGTGATGCCAAGGGCCGCCTGAGCGCGTTTCTGCTCAAGGGCCAGGCCCAGCAATTTGCGGCGGCGCAGGGTGGCAAGGTCTTCGATTTCACCGATGCCACGGCCCAGGCTGTGGCCGTGCGCTGATCTTAGGCACACCACATTCCCTTGTGGGAGCGGGCTTGGGGGGGGGGGGGGGGGGGGGGGGGAAGAGGGGGGGGGGGGGGGGGAAA
>NZ_JBYOKU010000007.1:0-213202 GCF_057799175.1 Pseudomonas sp. 14P5.3.2
GGGGGGGACCAACAAAAAAAGTGGGTGAATGACACTCCGCTTTCGCGAGCAAGCCCGCTCCCACAAGGGATTGGAGGTGATATTGAGATTGACCCACAGGGCCTGAAGCATGCCGCAACCGTTCATTTTCCGTACCGTCGATCTGGATGGGCAGACCCTCCGCACCGCGGTACGCCCCGGCAAGCCTCATTTGACGCCCTTGCTGATTTTCAACGGCATCGGCGCCAACCTGGAGTTGGTGTTTCCGTTTGTCGCGGCGCTGGACCCGGATCTCGAAGTGATCGCCTTCGACGTGCCCGGTGTCGGCGGCTCGTCGACGCCGAACCGGCCGTATCGCTTTCCCGGGTTGGCGAAGCTGACCTCGCGGATGCTCGACTACCTCGACTACGGCCAGGTCAATGTGATCGGCGTGTCCTGGGGTGGTGCACTGGCGCAGCAATTCGCCCACGACTACCCGGAACGCTGCAAGAAACTGGTGCTGGCGGCGACCGCGGCCGGTGCCTTCATGGTGCCGGGCAAACCGAAAGTGCTGTGGATGATGGCCAGCCCGCGACGCTACATCCAGCCGTCCCACGTGATCCGCATTGCGCCGTTGATCTACGGCGGCTCATTCCGTCGCGACCCGACGCTGGCCGCCAGCCACGCGGCGAAAGTGCGTTCGGCAGGCAAGCTCGGTTACTACTGGCAGCTGTTCGCCGGCCTCGGCTGGACCAGCATTCATTGGCTGCACAAGATCCATCAGCCGACCCTGGTGCTGGCCGGTGACGACGATCCGCTGATCCCGTTGATCAATATGCGCATGCTCGCCTGGCGGATTCCCAACGCCCAGTTGCACATCATCGACGACGGTCATCTGTTTCTGATCACCCGCGCCGAAGCGGTGGCGCCGATCATCATGAAATTCCTCCAGGAGGAGCGTCAGCGAGCGGTCATGCATCCGCAACCCTCGCCGCTGGGCGGATAAATCACGGCGGCAGGCTTTATGCAGGGTTTTGAACAACGTGCGCGGCAGGACGCCGCGCAGGCAGCAACCCGTAACAGCGACTATGGTGTTCTGGTTCGGTGAGTTTGTTTTTGACCTGAAGACGAAGGAGTGTTGAGTCATGCGCGACAAACCTGCGACGGGCGTAGTGCCCAGTCCCGCCGTGTTCATCAATGCACAGAGTGCAATGACCGGGCTGCGTGGGCGGGACCTGCTCTCGACCTTGCGCAGCGTCGCAGCCCACGGTCTGCGCAACCCGATCCACAGTGCCAAACACGCGCTGAAACTCGGCGGCCAACTCGGTCGCGTGCTGCTCGGTGAAACCCTGCATCCGACCAACCCGCAGGACGCGCGGTTTGCCGACCCGGCGTGGAGCCTCAATCCGTTCTACCGGCGCAGCCTGCAGGCGTATCTGGCCTGGCAGAAACAGGTCAAGAGCTGGATCGATGAAAGCAGCATGAGCGAGGACGACCGCGCCCGCGCGCACTTCGCGTTCACCCTGCTCAACGATGCCGTGGCGCCCTCCAATACCTTGCTCAACCCGCTGGCGGTCAAGGAGCTGTTCAATTCCGGCGGCCAGAGTCTGGTGCGCGGCCTGAGTCATCTGTTCGATGATCTGCTGCACAACGATGGTCTGCCGCGGCAGGTCACCAAACAGGCTTTCGAAGTTGGCAAGACCGTCGCGACCACCCCCGGTGCCGTGGTGTTTCGCAACGAGCTGCTGGAGCTTATCCAGTACAAGCCGATGAGCGAAAAACAGTACGCCAAGCCGTTGCTGGTGGTGCCGCCGCAAATCAACAAGTACTACATTTTCGACCTCAGCCCGCAGAACAGCTTTGTCCAGTACGCGCTGAAAAACGGCCTGCAGACCTTCATGATCAGTTGGCGCAACCCGGACGTACGCCACCGGGAATGGGGCCTCTCGACCTACGTCGAAGCGGTGGAAGAAGCGATGAACATCTGCCGGGCGATCACTGGCGCACGCGAGGTCAACCTGATGGGCGCCTGCGCCGGTGGCCTGACCATTGCCGCGCTGCAAGGGCATCTGCAGGCCAAACGGCAGCTGCGACGGATCTCCAGTGCGACCTATCTGGTCAGCCTGCTCGACAGCGAGATCGAAACCCCGACCACCCTGTTCGCCGACGAACAGACCATCGAAGCCGCCAAGCGCCGTTCCTATCAGAGAGGCGTGCTGGACGGTCGCGACATGGCCAAGGTGTTCGCCTGGATGCGGCCCAACGATTTGATCTGGAGTTACTTCGTCAATAACTACCTGCTCGGCAAGGAGCCGCCAGCCTTCGACATTCTGTACTGGAACAACGACAACACGCGCCTGCCCGCCGCATTCCACGGCGACCTGCTGGACTTCTTCAAGCACAACCCGCTGACCCACCCGGGTGGCCTGGAAGTCTGCGGCACGCCGATCGACCTGCAGAAAGTCACCGTCGACAGCTTCAGTGTGGCCGGCATGAACGACCACATCACGCCGTGGGACGCGGTGTACCGCTCGACCCTGCTGCTCGGTGGCGAGCGGCGCTTCGTGCTGTCCAACAGCGGCCACGTGCAAAGCATCCTCAACCCGCCCAGCAACCCAAAAGCCAATTACGTCGAGAACGGCAAGCTCAGCAGCGATCCGCGCGCCTGGTATTACGACGCCAAACGCGTTGACGGCAGTTGGTGGCCGCAGTGGCTGGAATGGATTCAGCAGCGCTCCGGCACGCAGCACGAAACCACGTTTACCCTCGGCAACCCGAACTATCCACCGATGGAGGCAGCACCCGGCACCTACGTGCATGTGCGCTGACGCTTAACCGAACTTTTCTAAGAAGACTGGATGAAAACCCGCGACCGGATTCTCGAATGTGCTCTGCAGTTGTTCAATGAGAAAGGCGAACCGAACGTCTCCACCATGGAAGTTGCCAATGAAATGGGGATCAGCCCCGGCAACCTCTACTACCACTTCCACGGCAAGGAGCCGCTGATTCTCGGCCTGTTCGAACGCTTCCAGAATGAACTGGCGCCGCTGCTCGATCCTCCATCGGATGCCGAGTTGGCGCCGGAGGATTACTGGCTGTTCCTGCACTTGATCGTCGAGCGCCTGGCGCAATACCGGTTTCTGTTCCAGGACCTGTCGAACCTCGCCGGGCGCCTGCCAAAACTGGCCAAGGGCATCCGCAATCTGCTCAACGCCCTCAAGCGCACGCTGGCGTCATTGCTGGCGCGCCTGAAGGCGTCGGGGCAATTGGTCAGTGATACCCAGGCGTTGGGGCAACTGGTGGAGCAGATCACCATGACCTTGCTGTTCTCGCTGGACTATCAGCGGATTCTCGATCGCGAGGGTGAGGTCAAACTGGTGGTGTACCAGATCATGATGCTGGTGGCACCGCATCTGCTGCCGCCGGTGAAAGTGGCTACGGAGCGGATGGCCCTTCAATACCTCGAAGATCACGGCTGAATGGGCTACACATTGTCCCCCCCTGTGGGAGCGGGCTTGCTCGCGAAAGCGGTGGTTCAGCCAACATCAATGCTGAATGACACACCGCCTTCGCGAGCAAGCCCGCTCCCACAGGGGAATGACGTTGTACCAGCGATTATCTGCACAAACAAAAACGCCCGACCTTCACAGGCCGGGCGTTTTGTTTTGCCCTGAAAAATCAGGACTGACTGGTTGGCGTCGACGGTGTCAATGCAGCAGTCGGAGTTGCTACCGGGGTCGGTGCAGCGGCGGAGTTCGACGCGCTGGCCGGGGTTGCCGGGGTAGCTGGCTTGGCTGCCGGAGCGGCCGGTTTTGGCGCAGCGGCTTTCGGCGCGGCCGGTTTTTTCACTGCCGGTTTTTTCGCCGCAGCCGGTTTGGCCGCTGGCTTGGCAGCAGGTTTGGCCGCTGCGGTTTTCGCCGCTGGCTTGGCTGCGGCTTTGGTGGCAGGTTTCGCAGCAGCTTTGGCAGCAACCGGTTTCGCGGCAGCCTTGGCGGCTGGTTTGGCAGCGGCCGTTTTAGCGGCAGGCTTGGCGGCAGCGGTTTTTGCCGCAGGCTTGGCGGCTGGTTTCGCAGTCGCTTTGGCCAGTGGCTTGGCGGCCGTTTTGGCTGCCGGTTTGGCCGCTGCGGTTTTCGCCGCGACCGGTTGGGTTTTCAGACCGGTGAGTTTCTCGATCTGCTTGGTCAGGGTTTCGACCTTGCTGTGCAGCGCTTTGACTTCATTGCGGCTAGGCACACCCAGGCGCGAAATGGCGCTGTTCAGGCGCTTGTCAAAAGCCCCTTCCAGCTCGTCCCACTTGCCCAGTGCGCGATCTTTCACGCCGCTGATGCGCGATTTGGCCGAAGAAGCGGAATCCTTGGCGGCATCGACTTTCTTGCCGACTGCAGACTTGGTGAGCTTCTCGGCTTTCTCGCCGTCTTTGACCAGTGACTCGAAGAGCTTGCTGCCGTCAGTGTCGATCTTCGAGTACACGCCTAAACCAGCCAGCCAGATTTTGCGGGAGTAGTCTTCGACTTTCCCAATCCACGAGCTGCCTTCTTTATCGGTGTTCTTTTTACCAGCCATCCCGTTCTCCTTAAGATTTACGCGCGACGCGTTCGAGCAATGCCGTCAGCTCATCGAGCTTAGCAGAGAGTGTCTCAACGTCATGTTTAGACGGAATGCCGATACGATTCAAGGCGCTTGCCACGCGGGAGTCGAACGCCTTCTCGACCTTGTCGAGCTGAACTTCGACGCGACCTTTGAACGAGCTGACTTCACCCTTGGCTTCATCGATCTCGGCATTGGCGGCTTCGAGCTTTTCGGTGACAACCTTTTTGCCTTTCTTTTCAACAGTTTGACCAGCCTTGATCAACTCCTGAAAGTAGTCGCTGCCCTCTTGGCCAACCTTGGCGTAGGCACCCAGGCCTGCCAGCCAGATCTTGCGGGCATAGGATTTGACGTCGCTCAGGGTAGAAGTCGAAGCGTCGATTTTTTTCTTCAGAATTACTTTGGCCATGGTGCACCTCACGCGCAGAAGGTTTGAGGAACTGCCCGCAAAGGTGTCGGGCTCAGGCACAAAGTAGGGAGAAAAATTAGAAACGGCACCCTAACAACTGACATAAACAACAGGAGCACCACCAAACAAATGTGGGAGCGGGCTTGCTCGCGAATGCGGTGTACCAGTCAATATTCGAGTCGACTGACACACCGCTTTCGCGAGCAGGCTCGCTCCCACAAGGGATCTCGGGTTACCGAAGAATCATGTTCAGACCAGCGCCTTGTCCAGCGCCTTCTCGATCTCGGCTTTGATCATGCCGCTCATGGCCGACATCATGATGCCCAGCTCCACGTCGACGCGGATCGAATCGTCAGCCACATGCACCGCGCCTTTCACGCCCGAGCGCTTGAGGTTCAGGGTGTCGCCCGACCACTGCGGCTCCAGGCCATATTGATCGGAGAGTTTCTGCGCCAGCTTGTCGGCCTTCTCGCGGGCGGCTTCCTTGCCCAGGCTGTGGGCACGCTCAACACTGATTTTGGCCATCGAATGACTCCTGCTTGATGAATAGGTGACGGTAAATCTTGACCGCGTCTGCGGCAAATCGTCCCGAAGGTCGCCCATCTTACCTTTAGCCATTCCAAGACAAAGCATGGCTTGGGGATTAGAATGTCGCGCATTCTCTTTTGGTGACAGCGATATGACTGATCAGCGCAAAGGCAGCGATGCCGAACCCACCACTCACTTCGGCTTCAAAAACGTTCCGGAAAGCCAGAAAGCGGAAAAAGTCGCTGAGGTGTTCCACTCCGTAGCCGCGAAATACGACCTGATGAACGACCTTCTGTCGGGCGGCATGCACCGTCTGTGGAAGCGTTTCGCGATCGAACTGTCCGGTGTGCGCAGCGGTAACCGCGTGCTCGACATCGCCGGCGGCACCGGTGACCTGACCAAGAAATTCTCGCACCTGGTTGGCCCTACCGGTCAGGTGGTATTGGCCGACATCAACGAATCCATGCTCAAGGTCGGCCGTGACCGCCTGCTGGATCTGGGTGTGTCGGGCAACGTCGAATTCGTTCAGGCGGACGCGGAAAAGCTGCCGTTCCCGGACAACCATTTCGACTGCGTGACCATCGCCTTCGGCCTGCGCAACGTGACGCACAAAGAAGACGCCCTGCGCTCGATGCTGCGCGTGCTCAAGCCCGGCGGCCGCCTGCTGGTGCTGGAGTTCTCCAAACCGACCAACGCGCTGATGTCCAAGGCCTACGACGCTTACTCGTTCGCGTTCATGCCGCTGATGGGCAAGCTGATCACCAACGATTCGGAAAGCTATCGCTACCTGGCCGAATCGATCCGCATGCACCCGAATCAGGAAACCCTGAAGTCGATGATGGTCGACGCCGGTTTCGACCGCGTGACCTATCACAACATGACCGCAGGCATCGTCGCCCTGCACCGCGGCATCAAGCCCTGATGTTGCTCACCGGGCTGCTCGCCAGCGTCGAACTCGGCCTCAACCGGGTGCTGCGTCTCGACAGCACGGCACTGCCGCGGCTGGCGCATCTGACTGGCAAAGTGATTGCCGTCGATTGCCGCAGCCCGGCGCTGCAACTGTTCATTCTGCCCAGCGATGAGGGCCTGATGCTCGCCTCGCACTGGGAAACCGGCGTCGACTGCACCCTGCGCGCCCCGGCTTCAAGCCTGGCGAAACTGGCCGTGAGCAAAG
Organism: Pseudomonas sp. 14P5.3.2; assembly: GCF_057799175.1. Lineage (NCBI taxonomy): Bacteria > Pseudomonadati > Pseudomonadota > Gammaproteobacteria > Pseudomonadales > Pseudomonadaceae > Pseudomonas > Pseudomonas sp. 14P5.3.2. Next base: position 6,657 of record NZ_JBYOKU010000007.1, read on the forward strand.
ACAAGACCGCGGTGCTGCACGCCCCGGAAGTCGAGCTCGACGGTGACAGCGGCGTGCTGCTGGAGCTGGCCGGCGTGCTGCAGGACCTCGAGCTGGACTGGGAGTACGAACTCTCACGCTGGCTCGGCCCGGTCGCCACGCAACTGATCGGTGGCCACCTGCGCAGCCGCGCACGCTGGTATCAACAAGGATTTGCCAGCCTCAACCAGAACCTCGCCGAATACCTCGCCGAAGAATCGCGCACCCTGGTCGGGCAGCGCGAAGCCGAAGCGCGGTTCAGCGAACTGGACCGGATCAAACTTGATCTGGAACGTCTCGAGGCGCGTTTCGAGCGCCTTTCCCGATCCCTCGACCCAAGCGATAACGCATGAAGCTGCTTGCCGTCCGCCGTCTGTTGCGCATTCAGCGCGTCGTGATCCGCTACCGCCTCGATGACCTGCTGTTCGAGCTGCCGCTGCCCTGGTTTCTTCTGGCGCTGCGCTACGTGCTGCCGTGGCGCTGGTTCCCGCGCAAGCCGCTGGAGCTGAGCCGTGGCGCGCGTCTGCGTCTGGCGCTGCAGGATCTGGGGCCGATCTTCATCAAGTTCGGGCAGATTCTCTCGACCCGCCGCGACCTGCTGCCGGAAGACATCGCCGATGAGCTGATGCTGCTGCAGGACCGCGTGCCGCCGTTCGATTCGCAGCTGTCGATCAAGCTGATCGAAGAACAGCTGGGCAAGAAAATCAGCGAAGTGTTCAGCCGTTTCGACGTCGAACCGCTGGCCTCGGCCTCGGTGGCGCAAGTGCATGCCGCGCAGCTGAAAACCGGTGAAGAAGTGGTGGTCAAGGTGATCCGCCCGGGCCTGAAACCGGTGATCGCTCAGGATCTGGCGTGGCTGTTCATCCTCGCCCGCGCCGCCGAAAAGGTCTCCGCCGACGCCCGCCTGCTGCACCCGGTGGACGTGGTGCAGGACTACGAAAAAACCATCTACGACGAACTCGACCTGCTGCGCGAGGCGGCCAACGCCAGCCAGCTCAAGCGCAACTTCGAAGGCTCGCCGCTGCTCTACGTGCCGCAAGTCTATTGGGACTGGTGCCGGCCGAAAGTGCTGGTGATGGAGCGCATCTACGGGATTCAGGTGACGGATCTGGCGACCCTCGCCGACCAGCGCACCGACATGAAAATGCTCGCCGAGCGCGGCGTGGAGATCTTCTTCACCCAGGTGTTCCGCGACAGTTTCTTCCACGCCGACATGCACCCGGGCAACATCTTCGTCAGCACCGTCAACCCGTGGAGCCCGCAGTACATCGCGATCGACTGCGGCATCGTCGGCAGCCTGACCCCGGAAGACCAGGACTACCTGGCGCGCAATCTGTTCGCCTTCTTCAAGCGCGACTACCGCCGCGTGGCGCAGTTGCACATCGATTCGGGCTGGGTGCCGGCGGAAACCAAACTCAACGAATTCGAAGCGGCGATCCGCACCGTGTGCGAGCCGATCTTCGAAAAACCGTTAAAAGATATTTCATTTGGTCAGGTGCTGATGCGCCTGTTCCAGACTGCGCGACGCTTCAACATGGAAGTGCAGCCGCAGTTGGTGCTGCTGCAGAAGACCCTGCTGAACATCGAAGGCCTCGGCCGTCAGCTGTACCCGGATCTGGATCTGTGGAACACCGCGCAGCCGTTCCTCGAGCGCTGGATGCGCGAGCGCGTCAGCCCGAAAGCCTTGCTCGGCAACGTGCAGAGCCAGTTCGAACAGCTGCCGCACCTGGCCAACATGGCCCGCGATCTGCTCGAACGCATGTCGCAACCGCACGCCTACGACCCGCCGCCACCGTGGCACAAACGCAAGGACGACTGGTTCCTGCGCCTGCTCGGTTGCGCGCATCTGGCGGGCGGGACGATCCTCGCCGCCGGCGGCCCGTTGCACGAACTGGGGCATTGGCCGGCGGGCATCATGGTGGCAGTCGGCTTGTATCTGGTCGTTCGCCGATAGCCAGTTTGCTGATCGGCTGGCACACTGTTTCAACGCTTGAACCCGACTATCGAAGTGGGGGTTCGCTGTCGGAGTCGAAGATGAAAAACTGGCTGGACGAGATCAAGTGGGACGCCGATGGCCTGGTGCCGGCGATTGCCCAGGATCACAAGACCGGACGCGTGCTGATGATGGCCTGGATGAACCGCGAAGCGCTGGAACTGACCGCTGCGGAAAACCGTGCAATCTACTGGTCACGTTCCCGTGGCAAGCTGTGGCGCAAGGGCGAAGAGTCCGGCCACGTACAGACCCTGCATGAAATGCGCCTGGACTGTGATGCCGACGTGATCATCCTGATGGTCGAACAGATCGGCGACATCGCTTGCCATACCGGCCGTCAAAGCTGCTTTTACCGCGTCTACGAAAACGGTGACTGGAAAACGGTCGACCCGGTTCTGAAAGACCCGCACGCTATCTATTCCGCAGGACACAAACATGAGTGACACCCTGACCCGCCTCGCTCAGGTGCTTGAAGAGCGCAAGGGCGCCGCTGCCGACAGCTCATATGTAGCTAGTCTGTATCACAAGGGCCTGAACAAGATTCTGGAGAAAGTCGGCGAAGAGTCGGTCGAAACCATTATTGCCGCCAAGGACGCCGCCATCAGCGGTGACTGCAGCGATGTGATCTACGAGACTGCCGACCTGTGGTTCCACAGCATGGTCATGCTCGCCCAACTGGGGCAGCATCCGCAGGCCGTGCTGGATGAACTGGATCGTCGCTTCGGTCTGTCCGGACACGTCGAGAAAGCCTCGCGTCCGTCCGCCTGAACAATTTTTAGAGAGGAACAGCAACATGGGCATTTTTGACTGGAAACACTGGATCGTCATTCTGGTAGTCGTGGTGCTGGTGTTCGGCACCAAGAAACTGAAAAACCTCGGCACCGACGTCGGCGAGTCGATCAAGGGCTTCCGTAAAGCCATGAACGATGACGAAAAACCGGCCGCCGATCCGACCGTAACGCCTGCTCAGCCCGTTCCACCGGTGCAACCGCAGGCCACCGCTCAGGCCAACCCGCCGCACACCATCGACGTGCAGGCGCAGAAAGTCGAAGAGCCGATCCGCAAAGACGTGTGAGACTGACAAATGTTTGGTATCAGCTTCTCTGAACTGCTGCTCGTCGGCCTCGTCGCCCTGCTGGTGCTGGGCCCCGAGCGTCTGCCGGGCGCTGCGCGCACCGCCGGCCTGTGGGTCGGCCGACTGAAGCGCAGCTTCAACGCGATCAAACAGGAAGTTGAACGTGAGATCGGTGCCGACGAGATCCGTCGGCAACTGCACAACGAGCACATCCTGTCGCTGGAGCAGGAGGCGCGGAAGATTTTCACGCCGGTTCAGCAGGAGCCGACGCCCGTGCAGCCAGTGGCAGAGCAGACGCCTGCGGCTCCCGTTGCGGAGCAGCCGGCGAGCGTCGAACACGTCTCTGCTGCAGCCGCTGAAGCTGCGCCGATCATGAAGCCTGTCGAACCCGTTGCACCTGCGGCTGCGCCTATTGCGTCAGCTCCTCACGACTCCACACTGCCGCCGCGAGCCCCATGAGCGATCTCCCCGAAAACGACCAGCACATGCCGCTGGTATCGCACCTCACCGAGTTGCGCACCCGCCTGCTGCGTTGTGTGGCGGCGGTGTTCATCATCTTTGCCGGGTTGTTCGCGTTCACCCAGCAGATCTACACCTTCGTCTCGACGCCGCTGCGCCAGTACCTGCCGGTCGGCGCGACGATGATCGCCACGGATGTGTCGTCGCCGTTCCTGACGCCGCTGAAGCTGACGATGATGGTCTCGCTGTTCCTCGCGATTCCGGTGATCCTGCACCAGATCTGGGGCTTCATCGCGCCGGGCCTGTACAAGCATGAGAAACGCATCGCGGTGCCGCTGCTGGTGTCCAGCATCCTGCTGTTCTACACCGGCATGGCGTTCGCCTATTACTTCGTGTTCCCGCTGATCTTCAAGTTCTTCGCCGCCGCCACCCCGGCCGGCGTGGAAATGATGACCGACATCACCAGTTACCTCGACTTCGTGATGACGCTGTTCTTCGCCTTTGGCGTCGCGTTCGAAATCCCGGTGGCCGTGGTGCTGCTGGTGTGGATCGGCGTGGTCGACGTCAAATACCTGAAGAAGATTCGCCCGTACGTGATCATCGGCTGCTTCGTGGTCGGCATGATCCTTACGCCGCCGGACATCTTCTCGCAGACCCTGCTGGCGGTACCGATGTGGATGCTGTTTGAAATCGGCATTCTGTTCGGCAGCCTGGTCAGCAAGCGCGAACGCCCGGACGAAAATCCGGCCGACGATCACAACGACCAGCCGCCAGCGACCCAGGCATGAACCTGCTGTTGCTCGAAGAGGCCGACTTCATCGCGGCCGACCGCGTCGTGCTGCGTGACCGGCGCCTGACCCACATGCAGGAAGTGCATCGCTCGGAAGTCGGCGACAGCCTGCGGGTCGGGCGCATCAATGGCTTGATGGGCTCGGCCGAACTGCTGCGCCTTGAGGCCGGCGAAGCGGAATTGCGCGTCAGCCTCGATCAGTCACCGCCGGCCAAGCTGCCGCTGACCCTGGTACTGGCCCTGCCGCGTCCGAAGATGCTGCGGCGGGTGTTCCAGACCGTGGCGACCATGGGTGTGTCGAAGGTGATTCTGGTCAACAGCTACCGCGTCGAGAAGAGCTTCTGGCAGACGCCGTTTCTCGAGCCGGAAGCGATTCGCGAGAATCTGATCCTCGGCCTCGAACAGGCCCGCGATACCGTGCTGCCGGAAATCATCATCGAGAAACGCTTCAAGCCGTTCGTCGAAGATCGCCTGCCGGCGATCAGCGAAGGCACCCTCGGTCTCGTCGGCCATCCCGGTAACTTCCCGCCCTGCCCGCGCGCATTGAGCGAACCGGTGACGCTGGCGATCGGCCCCGAGGGTGGCTGGATCCCCTACGAAATCGACCTGCTGGGCAAGTCCGGCCTGCAACCGGTGCAACTGGGCGAGCGCATCCTGCGCGTCGAAACCGCCGTCACCGCCCTGCTCGCCCGCCTGTTCTAAAAGGACTGTGGCGAGGGAGCTTGCTCCCGCTTGGGCGCGAAGCGGCCATTGCTCTTCCTTCAGGTGAAAATGTGTTTGCCGGTTTCGCGACGGCTGCGCCGCCGGGCGGGAGCAAGCTCCCTCGCCACAATGCCGCTGCGTTCCGGACAAATCGGGTTACAGATTGCCACCCCCCAGCCGATACAGTCCCCATAAGTCCAATTAGTGGTCCGAGGGGAGTCGTCGCATGTACCGTTGGTTAGCCGAGAATCTTGGAAACGTCAGCGTCAAACGCAAGCTGGGGATCGGTTTCGGCCTGGTGCTGTTGCTGACGCTATTGATCACCTTCACCGGCTGGACCGGGATGAACGGCATCATCAGTCGCGGCGACAAGCTGGGGTTTATCTCCAGTCTCAACGAGCTGACCAAGGATCTGCGTCTGGCGCGTCTGGACTACGAAATGCGCCGGGGCGAACAAGGTCCAGGAGCGGTCAACGACTTGCTCGGCAAACTCGAAAGTGGTCTGCAAACTGCGCGTGGCGAGATTGAACAGCCGGCTGACGCAGCGAAGGTCGACCAGCAACTGGCCGCCGTCGCCGAATACAAGCGCGCCTTCAACGACTTGATCCAGGCCGGCGCCAACCGCGAAGACGCCCGCAGCAAACTCGGTGCCACCGCCGACAACGCCGTGGCCAAGGTCGCCGAGGTGGAGAAGTCCATGTTGCAGGGCGACAGCGTCGCCCAGTTCAACGCGGTCATCGACCTGAGCAAACTGATCCAGCAGGCGCGCTTCCAGGTGCGCGGCTACACCTACAGCGGCAAGACCGAAGCCGAGCAGCCTGCACTCGACGCCATCGACAATGCCCTGAAAAACCTCGAAGCCCTGCCGGCCAAATTGCCTGAGCAGCACATCGCCAACCTGCAACAGGCCACTGACTCGCTCAAGGCTTATCGCGCGGCGGTCAGCCAGTTCCGCGACTCGCAGGTCGCCAGTGCCAAGGCCCTGGCCCGCATGTCGACGCAGGGTGACCTGCTGTCCGACGTCAGCAAACAACTCACCGACTCTCAGACTATCGTGCGCGACACGGATGCCGCAGCAGCCAAAAACCAGTTGATCATCGCCACCTTGCTGGCCGTGGCCTTCGGCCTGCTGGCGGCGTGGGCGATCACTCGGCAGATCATCATTCCGCTGAACCAGACCCTGAAAGTCGCCGAACGCGTGGCTGCCGGCGACCTGACCCACAACCTGGTGTCGCAACGCCGCGACGAACTCGGCCAGTTGCAGCGCTCGATGCAGAGCATGACCCAAGGCCTGCGCGACCTGATCGGTGGCATCAGCGACGGCGTTACGCAAATCGCCAGCGCTGCCGAGGAATTGTCAGCGGTGACCGAGCAGACCAGCGCCGGGGTCAACAATCAGAAGATCGAGACCGATCAGGTCGCCACCGCCATGAACGAAATGGCCGCCACCGTGCAGGAAGTCGCGCGCAACGCCGAGGAAGCTTCCGAAGCCGCTGTGGCCGCCGATCAACAGGCCCGCGAAGGCGACAAAGTGGTGGGTGAAGCGATCGCACAGATCGAGCGTTTGGCCGCTGAAGTCGGTCATTCGACCGAAGCCATGGGCGAACTCAAACGTGAGAGCGACAAGATCGGCAGCGTGCTTGACGTGATCAAGTCGGTGGCCCAGCAAACCAACCTGCTGGCGCTCAACGCCGCGATCGAAGCGGCGCGTGCCGGTGAGGCCGGGCGTGGTTTTGCGGTGGTCGCCGACGAAGTCCGCAGCCTCGCCCAGCGCACGCAGAAGTCCACCGAAGAGATCGAGGAGCTGATCGTCGGCCTGCAGAACGGCACCCAGCAAGTGGCAACGATCATGGACAACAGCCGCAGCCTGACCGACAGCAGCGTCGAACTGACCCGCCGTGCCGGCGGTTCGCTGGAAAGCATCACCCGCACCGTCTCGGCGATTCAGGCGATGAACCAGCAGATTGCAGCGGCAGCCGAGCAGCAGAGTGCCGTGGCCGAGGAGATCAACCGTAGCGTGCTGAATGTGCGGGATGTGTCGGATCAGACGTCGGCGGCGAGTGAAGAGACCGCGGCGTCGAGTGTTGAGCTGGCGCGGCTGGGGACGCATCTGCAGATGCTGGTGGGGCGGTTCAAGGTTTGAGGTGATCCGAAAACCTCGGTTGATTGAAACCCGAGGTGATGCCTTCGCGAGCAAGCCCGCTCCCACATTAGACCGCGTCCGCCTGGACAACTCGGTCAACTGTGGGAGCGGGCTTGCTCGCGAAGGCGCCAGATCAGGCGCTGAAAATTATAGGACCTGCCGCAGGAAAGCCTGCGCCCGTGGATCCTTCGGTGCATCGAAGAACTCGGCTGGGGAAGCATCTTCCAGCAGTTTGCCGTGATCGAAGAACAGCACCCGATCCGCCACTTCCCGGGCGAAACCCATTTCGTGGGTCACGCAAACCATGGTCATGCCTTCCACGGCCAGGTTCTTCATCACGTCCAGCACTTCACCGACCATTTCCGGGTCGAGGGCCGAAGTCGGTTCGTCGAACAGCATCACTTTCGGGTCCATCGCCAGCGCCCGGGCAATCGCCACGCGCTGTTGCTGACCGCCAGACAAACGCGACGGGTATTCCCGCGCCTTCTGCGCAATACCAACCTTCTCCAGCAACGCCAGGGCCTTGGCCTCGCTTTCCTTCTGCCCGCGCTTGCGCACGACTTTCTGCGCCAGGCAGAGGTTTTCCAGCACGGTCATGTGCGGGAACAGGTTGAAGTGCTGAAAGACCATGCCGACTTCGCGGCGGTAAGCGTTGACGTCGGTTTTCGGGTCGGCCAGTTGCAGGCCGTCGATGCTCACCGAGCCCGAGTCGAATTCTTCCAGGCCATTGAGGCAGCGCAGGAAGGTCGATTTGCCCGAACCCGACGGGCCGATCACCACCAGCACTTCGCCCTTGGCCACCGTGGTGCTGACGTTATCCACAGCCCGGACTACCTGGCCACGGGTGTCGAAGACTTTTACCAGTTCGCGGACTTCAATCACTTTGCGCGAGCCTCCGCTCAAGCCGGCTGGCGATTTTCGACAGCGGCAGGTTGATCAACAGGTACAGGCCGGCGACGCAGAACAGGATCTCGAACGGCGAAAACGAGGTAGTGATGACTTCGCGACCGCTTTTCAGCAGCTCGGTAATCGCAATCACCGACACCAGCGAGGTGTCTTTCACCAGACTGATGAACTGTCCGGCCAGCGGTGGCAGCACGCGTTTGAACGCTTGCGGCAGTACCACGTGGCGCATCGACTGGCCGGCGCTCAGACCCAGCGAACGCGCCGCTTCGTTCTGGCCACGGGCAATCGACTGCACGCCGGAACGGATGATCTCGGCGACGTACGCGCCAGTGAACAGCGACAGCGCGGCGATCCCGGCGAACTCGCGGGACAGGTTCATCACCGTGCCGATGAAGAAGTAGAAAATGAAAATCTGCACCAGCAGCGGCGTGCCGCGCACCAGTTCGACGTAGATGCTCGACAGGTCGCGCAGGGTCGGGTTGTTCGACAGGCGGCACAGCCCGGTGACCAGACCGATCAGCAGACCGAGTACCCCAGACACCACCGACAGCCACAGCGTGGTCCAAAGGCCCCACAACAGCGGCCCTGCCGCCCAGTGCCGGGTCACGCCCACGACGTCACCTTCAGCCACATCGTCGCCCTGAGCGAATTGCAGGCTGTTCTCGTCGACAGTCAGGTGCTGCTCGTCACCGGCGTCGTTGCGCAGGGTGACCTGCGCGCTGCCGCCCTTGCGCACCAGTTCGGTGACGGTGGAGATATCGGTGGCACGCTGGGATTCTTCGGCCTGATAGGCGAAGTACTGCGGCACGCGATTCCAGCGCCATTCGTAGGACATCAGCGACGTGGCGTAATACAACGCGCCCGCCAGGCCGACCAGCACCAGCACGGTCAGGACGTGCCAGGGCCATTGGGCTTTTTTCTGTTTCATTGCAGGTTCCGGATTTTGTGTTGCCTGGCAGGCCCTCTTCGCGAGCAAGCCCGCTCCCACATTTGGACTGCATTTCAAATGTGGGAGCGGGCTTGCTCGCGAATGGGGCGACTCGGTCTGACTGACCCAGTGTTATTCCATGTCCTTGAGCCACTCGGTGCTCTTGAACCACTTGTCATGGATGCGATCGTAGGTGCCGTCTTCGTGGATCTGGTGCAGGAAGTTGTTGATGAAGTTGATGCTGTCGTAATCACCCTTCTTCAGGCCGAAGGCCAGCGGTTCGTAGGTGAACGGCTTGTCGAGGAACACCAGTTTGCCGGCGCCGACCTTGTTCACCGCGACCACGTTGTACGGCGCGTCATAGATGAACGCGTCGGCCTTGCCGTTGACCACGTCGAGCACGGCTTCCTGCTCGTTGTCGTAGCCGTGGTACTTGGCTTTGGCGATCAGCTTCTTGGCGACCATTTCACCGGTGGTGCCGAGCTTGGAGGTGATGCGGTAGTCGGCAGTGTTCAGGTCTTTATAAGACTTGATGGTGCCTTCCAGCTCCTTGCGGATCAGCAGGGTCTGGCCGACGACGATGAACGGTTCGCTGAAATTCAGGCGCAGGTTGCGTTCCTGGGTCAGGGTCATGCCGCTGCCGATCATGTCGAACTTGTCGGTCATCAGGGCCGGGATGATCCCATCGTAACCGGTGGACACCAGCTCGAGCTTGACGCCCATGGCCTTGGACATGGCTTTGAGGATGTCGACTTCGAAGCCGATGATCTCGCCGCGCTTGTTGGTCATTTCGAACGGCATGTAAGTCGGATCCATACCGACTTTCAACGTGCCGCGCTTGACCGCGTCATCGATTGCGCCGGCGTGCGCCGCATTGACTGCAACCAGTGCCGTGACGCCGACCAGCAGCATCGACAGATACTTCTTCATCTTCAAGTCCCCAAAACCATTGCATGTGCGGCGCGAAAACCAGCAGTGATGGGCAAAAATGCCCGGGTGCGCCAATTCGGGGACGGATGCTAACGCACTCGTTCTTTTGCACAAGAGTTAATGGACGATTTGTTTAACAATAAAAAAGCCCCGCTAGTTAGCGGGGCTTCTTATCAGGCCGGCTGAGCCTGCATGCTCAGCGGTCGCAACGGCAACAGCGGTGCATGCGGATCGGCTTTCACCGAGGCCCGCCAGGCATCCAGCCACTCGTTGTGGCCTTCGGCCCAGACCAGTTCGTGCAGACGCGCCAGTGCCACCGGATCGCTCAGCAATTGCAGGCGATCATGGTTGCTCAGTGCCGCCGGACCCGCCTTCAGGGCGTGACGCACACGCTCCTGACGCAGCAACTCGATCGGCTCGGCCTGACCGTGACGGGCCGTCGCCAGCGAGCACGCCAGGGCGTTCTGCTGCGGATCGACCACGGCGCGGACGAAGCCGTCGTTCAGTGCATGCCAACGGTTCTCGTGGGTGTACTGGTCGGTCGCCAGCAGCGCCTGCGGCGGATTGTATTCCTCGGGGATCAGGAACAGGCTCTCGTCACGGGACTTGAGGCCCAGACCGACACGGCTGGAAATCACCGACACCGGGATCGACAGCATCAGCGAACCGACGATCGGCACCAGCCACCACAGGAAGCTCGGGTTCAGCCAGATCACCAGCAGTGCCCAGCAGAAACCCAGCAGGGTCTGCGGGCCGTGGCGCTTGACCGCCTCGCTCCACGGCGTGGAGTCGTCGTCACGTTGCGGCGAGTTCCAGGTCGCGGCCCAGCCGAGGAACGCGGCGAGCACGAAACGGGTGTGGAAAATCATCCGCACCGGCGCCAGCAGCATGGAGAACAGCATCTCCAGCAGCATCGACAGGGTCACCTTGAACTTGCCGCCGAACTCTTTCGCGCCTTTGGCCCAGATCAGGATGATGCTCAGCAGTTTCGGCAGGAACAGCAGCACGATGGTGGTCGAGAACAGCGCGATCGCCTTGTCCGGGTGCCATTGTGGCCACAGCGGATAGAGTTGACGCGGTTCGAGGAAATACTGCGGCTCCATCAGCGTGTTCACCGCCAGCAGCGCGGTCGACAGCACCAGAAAGAAGAACCACAACGGCGCCGACAGGTACGACATCACGCCGGTCAGGAACACCGCACGGTGCACCGGGTGCATGCCCTTGACCAGGAACAGGCGGAAGTTCATCAGGTTACCGTGGCACCAGCGACGGTCACGCTTGAGTTCATCGAGCAGGTTTGGCGGCAACTCTTCGTAACTGCCCGGCAGGTCGTAGGCAATCCACACGCCCCAACCGGCACGACGCATCAGCGCGGCTTCGACGAAGTCGTGAGACAGGATCGCCCCGGAGAACGCACCTTTGCCCGGCAACGGCGCCAGGGCGCAATGGTCGATGAACGGCTTCATGCGGATGATCGCGTTGTGACCCCAGTAGTGGGATTCACCCAACTGCCAGAAGTGCAGACCGGCGGTGAACAGCGGACCGTACACACGGGTGGCGAACTGCTGCATACGCGCATACAGCGTGTCCATGCCCGACGCACGCGGCGCGGTCTGGATGATCCCGGCGTCCGGCGTGGCTTCCATCAGGCGCACCAGACTGGTCAGGCACTCGCCGCTCATCACCGAGTCGGCATCGAGCACGACCATGTACTTGTAGTCACCACCCCAGCGACGGCAGAAGTCGTCGAGGTTGCCGCTCTTGCGTTTCACACGACGGCGACGGCGGCGATAGAAGATCTTGCCGAAGCCTTTGGCTTCGCGGCAGACGTCCAGCCAGGCCTGTTGCTCGGCGACACAGATATCGGTGTCGTTACTGTCGCTGAGGACGAAGAAGTCGAAGCGATCCAGATCACCGGTGGCCGCGACCGATTCGAACGTGGCGCGCAGACCGGCGAATACCCGCGGCACGTCTTCGTTGCAGATCGGCATCACCAGCGCAGTACGGGCGTCTTTCGGAATCGGCTCGTTGCCCGCGCTTTTGCCGGAGATACGGTATTTATCGTGACCGGTGAGCAACTCGAGGAAGCCCATCAGCGCGGTCCAGAAACCGGCCGAGACCCAGCAGAACAGAATCCCGAACAGAATCAGGATGCTGGTTTGCAGTGCGTACGGCAGCACTTGCGTGGCGGTTTGCAGCAGCGGCTGGTGCAGGACTTCGTCCAGATCGACGAACGACCAGCCCTGGTACGGCATGATGCCTTTCATGTACCAGCCGGCAACGATGGTCTGACCGAGCATCAGCAGCAACAGAATGTAGCGACGGATCGAACCGACGGTGCGCCAGCGCGCAGCCGGCAGAACGCGCTCGTCTTTCGGCGGCTTCGGCGGATTGGTGCGCCCGGTCAGGCGGCGCCAGCCACGCACCAGAATATTGGTGCGCCACGGCTCCGGCACGACCTTCGTGCGGCGAATCGGCGGCGTGGCTTTCAGGCTGACCCGGCCACTGGCGTCCAGCACCAGCATTTCCGCCTCTTCGAGTTCTTCGGCGGTGCTCAGGGTCAGACGCTTGCCCACCGAAGCCTGGGCGGCTTCGGCAGGGGCGTCGAACGTCGACGACGACAGGCGTTGGTGCAGTTCGCTGAAGGACTGGCAGCCCGCGAGTTCCGCGCGCTGCTCGTCGGTCATCGGCAGATGCGCCAGATACTCGGACAGAGTCTCCGGCTGTACTTGAGAATTACTCATCGGCAGGCAACTGATAGCTCCAGGTCTCGGTCAGGACTTCTTCAGTCGGTGCCGATTCCGGTGTGGCTGGGGCCGCGTTTGCAGCGGTTGGCTGCTTGGCGTCTTTGTTGGCCTTGTCCTTGGCATCTGCGGTTGGCTTGGCGTCGGCCTGTTTGGCTTCGGCGGCCTTGGCTTCCTTGTCTTCCTTCTCTTGTTGCTTGGCCGCGACCTTGTCAGCCTTGGCCACCGACGAGTTCGACGCCGGTACCGAAGACTTGGCCAGATCAGCGGTCACGACTGGCTGTACCAGTGCGGCGCGCATCTCGGTGGCCTTGCTCGCGTCCTTGATCTTCATCCGCAGAGTCAGGCGCCAGCCCTTGGTTTCCGGGTTGTAGCGCACGCTGTTCTCGACCAGTTCGGCGTTATCGCCAACGCTGACCTGACTGCGCACGTCGGCATCCGGGGCCAGAGCCGCCAGCGATGGACCTTCGAAGTCGACCAGGTAAGCGACGCTGCCGTCAGGCTGACGGATCAGGTTCGACTGTTTGACGTCGCCGGTCGAACGCAGGGTCTGCTTGACCCAGGCGCTGTCGGGGGCGTGAATCGCCGCTTCGTCCATTGTCCAGTGCATGCGGTAGGCGAAGTCCAGCGGCTTGCCTGGCTCCGGCATGGTTTCCGGACTCCAGAAGGCAACGATGTTGTCGTTGGTTTCGTCGGCAGTCGGAATTTCTACCAGATCAACGGTGCCCTTGCCCCACTCGCCCTTCGGCTCGATCCAGGCGCTTGGGCGCTTGTCGTAGCGATCGTCGAGGTCTTCGTAGTGGCTGAAGTCACGGCCGCGCTGCAGCAGGCCGAAACCACGCGGGTTCTCGACACTGAAGTTGCTCACGGACAGGTGTTTCGGGTTGTTCAGCGGACGCCAGATCCACTCGCCGTTGCCGGCATGAATCGACAGACCGCTGGAGTCGTGTAGCTCACGACGGTAGTTGAGGACTTTCGACGGCTGGTTGGCGCCGAACAGGAACATGCTGGTCAACGGCGCGATGCCCAGTTTGCCGACCTTGTCACGCAGGAACATCTGCGCTTTGACGTCGACAATGGTGTCGCTGCCCGGGCGCACGATCAGGCGGTAGGCACCGGTGGCACGCGGCGAATCAAGCAGGGCAAAGATCACCAGGTGCTTGTCGCCCGGCTTCGGCTGTTGAATCCAGAACTCGCGGAAACGCGGGAATTCTTCGCCCGACGGCAGCGCGGTATCGATCGCCAGGCCACGGGCCGACAGACCGTAGGTGTGACCTTTGCCGACGACGCGGAAGTAGCTCGCGCCGAGCATGGTCATGATTTCGTCTTGCTTGTCGGCCTTGTTGATCGGGTACAGCACACGGAAACCGGCGTAGCCCAGTTGCTCAGTGGCCTTCGGATCGAACTTGAGGTCGCCGAAATCGAAGCGGGTCGGATCGTATTTGATCTCTTCGACGGTGTTCGCCGTGATTTCGTTGATTTTCACCGGCGTATCGAAGTGCATGCCCTGGTGGTAGAAGGACAGCTTGAATGGAGTCTTCTGATCGGCCCACTCCGCCTTTTCGGTGAGGAAGCGGATTTTCTGGTAGTCCGCGAACTTCATGTCACGGAATTCGTTCGGCAGGTTGCTGCGCGGGGCTTCGAACTTCTGCCCGGCCAGCTCTTTAGCCTTGGCCGATACATCGTCAAGATTGAACGCCCAAAGCTGGCCGGCGCTGAGCAGGCACAGGAGCGCCGAACCCGCTACCAGGGCACTTCGCATGCGTTTGGCAGACATTTTTGCTGCATTACAGGGACTAACAATCACGAGCAACCCTCGCCGAAAACAGATCAAAAAACCAACGGCCAGCTATCTATATGCCAGGTTGGCGAGCATTGTTCCGACTCCGCTAGGGCAAAATGATTCCCCAATCGGATCCAGACAAGTCTCTACCTAAGTCAAAAATGGAACAGCGAACGCTGATCCCCATAGCGCGCGATTATCTAGTAGCCCGCGTGACAACGCATCAGGGGTAACAAAGTATTTATCGCGAAAAACGCCTGTTTTCAGTCGAAAAGCCCTTGAAAAGATGTTTCAAGCGCTTTCATGTCTGTAACAGGAAGGTTACCGGGCCATCGTTGACCAGGTGCACCTGCATATCCGCGCCGAATCTACCTGATGCCACAGTGCCATGCATCTGTTTCGCTTTGCTTAATAGATAGTCGAACAATTCCTCGCCCAATGCCGGAGAGGCCGCGGTCGAGAAACTCGGGCGCAAGCCGCTCTTGGTGTCGGCAGCCAGGGTGAACTGAGAGACCAGCAGCAACCCGCCACCTACATCCGCCAGGGACAGATTCATCTTGCCCTCGGCGTCACTGAATACACGATAGTTAAGCAGCTTATGCAGAAGTTTGTCGGCGCTGGTACGGGTATCGTCGGGTTCGACCGCCACCAGTACCAGCAAACCCTGATCCACCGCACCGACTATCTCTCCGGCGACTTCGACTCGCGCACCGCGCACGCGTTGTAAAAGCCCCTTCATGCTTCTTCGGGCGGCAGGTCGAGCAGGCGACGGGCCATGTTGCTCGCGGCACGCACCAGCGCATCGGTGATGCCCGGTTCGGACGCGGCGTGACCGGCGTCGCGAATCACCTGCAGTTCGCTGTTCGGCCAGGCCTGATGCAGCTCCCAGGCGTTGTCCAACGGGCAGATTACGTCGTAACGACCGTGAATGATCACCCCGGGCAGATGGGCGATCTTGCCCATGTCGCGGATCAGTTGATTCGGCTCGAGGAACGCATTGTTGGTGAAGTAGTGACACTCGATCCGCGCGATCGACAGGGCGCGCTGCGGCTCGGAGAAGCGGTCGACCACCAGCGGATTCGGCCGCAGGGTCGCGGTGCGCCCTTCCCACGTCGACCAGGCCTTGGCCGCGTGCATCTGGGCGATCTGATCGTTACCGACCAGACGCTTGTGGAAGGCGCTGAGCAGATCGTCGCGCTCGTCCAGCGGGATCGGCGCGATGTAGTCCTGCCAGTAATCGGGGAACAGACGGCTGGCACCGGCCTGATAGAACCACTCGATTTCCTGTGGGCGGCAGAGGAAGATCCCTCGCAGGATCAGACCGTGCACGCGCTCCGGATGGGTTTGCGCGTAGGCCAGCGCCAGGGTCGAACCCCACGAACCGCCGAACAGCACCCATTTGTCGATGCCCAGGTGCTTGCGGATACGCTCGAGGTCGGCGACCAGATCCCAGGTGGTGTTGTTTTCCAGGCTGGCGTGCGGGGTGGAACGACCGCAGCCGCGCTGGTCGAAGGTAACAATGCGATACAGGTTCGGATCGAAATAGCGACGGCTCTGCGCGTCGCAACCGGCACCCGGGCCGCCGTGGATGAACACCACCGGCAAGCCTTCCGGCGAACCGCTTTCGTCGACGTACAGCGTGTGGGTGTCATCGACAGCCAGATCGTGCCGGGCATGGGGTTTGATCTGCGGAAACAATGTCTGCATTGCGCGCTCCGTAAGGGGTCGAGGTCATCCCTGGGGGGACTTCTATTATTCTGCCGTTCGGCATCATAAACCCGATTTACGTCAATGAGCATGCCTGAGGACATGAATCAAAACCTGTGGCGAGGGAGCTTGCTCCCGCTGGGCTGCGGAGCAGCCCCAAAACAGTCAGCCGAGTGTTCCCGGTTGAATCCGGATTGCCGCTTTACGACGGCTGCGCCGCCGAGCGGGAGCAAGCTCCCTCGCCACAGTTTTCTATGCGGTCAGGCGGTGTAATGCGACTTTGCCCAAGCCAGATAGCCCTGCAGCAACTCCTTCAGCACCACCCGCGTCGGCTCTGCCAGATCGGCGCGGTAGCGGAACGGTTCGAACTCTTCCATGTAGGTGCTCTGGCACAACTCCAGTTGCACGGCGTGGATGTTCTCGGCCGGGTTGCCGTAATGGCGGGTGATGTGGCCGCCCTTGAAGCGCCCGTTGAGCACGTGGCTGTAATTGCCATGCCGGGCGCAGATCGCCTCCAGTTGCTCCGCCAATTGCGGATCACAGCTCGCGCCGTTGAAGGTGCCGAGGTTGAAGTCCGGCAGTTTGCCGTCGAACAGGTGCGGGATGATCGAACGGATCGAATGCGCGTCGAACAACAGCGCATAGCCGAACTCGGCTTTCAGCCGCGCCAGCTCCTGTTGCAGGGTGCGGTGATACGGCGTCCAGATCTGTTCCAGGTAGGTCGCGCGTTCTTCTTTCGAGGGCTCGTGCCCTTCGCGGAACAACGGAATGCCATCGAACAGCGTCGCCGGATACAGCCCGGTGGTGGCACCGGCGTACAACGGCTTGTCATCAGACGGACGGTTGAGGTCGATGACGAACCGCGAGTACTCGGCGGCCAACGTGCTGGCGCCCAGCGCCTCGGCGAAGTCATAGAGCTGCGGAATGTGCCAGTCGGTGTCCGGCAGGCTTTTCGCATCGGCGATCAGCCCGGCCTCGACCGCTGGCGTCAGACGCACGCCGGCATGCGGCATGCTGATCAGCAGCGGTACGCGACCTTGTTTGAAACTCAGAACCTTATCCACAACCGCTCTCCTACAGACTTGATTCGACGCCGTGACGCACGACGCGTTTGTCCAGATCACCGCCGAGCCAATAGGCCAGATCCGCCGGACGATCAATGTGCCAGGCGACGAAATCCGCGACCTTGCCGACTTCCAGCGAACCGTGCGTGTCGGCCATGCCCAGCGCCTGCGCGGCATGAATGGTCGCGCCGGCCAGGGCTTCTTCCGGGGTCATGCGGAAACAGGTGCAGGCCATGTTCAGCATCAGGCGCAGCGACAGCGCGGGCGAGGTGCCGGGGTTGAGGTCGCTGGCGATGGCGATCTTGACCTTGTGTTTGCGCAGGGCGTCCATCGGCGGCAACTGGGTTTCGCGCAGGAAATAAAAAGCGCCCGGCAGCAGCACGGCGACGGTGTCGGACTTGGCCATGGCGATGGCGTCATCTTCGTCCATGAACTCCAGATGATCGGCGGACAACGCCTGATACCGCGCGGCCAGACTGGAACCATGCAGCGACGACAGTTGTTCGGCGTGCAGCTTCACCGGCAGACCAAGCTTTTGCGCGGTGATGAACACCCGCTCGACCTGCTCCGGCGAGAACGCCAGGTATTCACAGAACGCGTCCACCGCATCGACCAGCCCTTCGGCGGCCAGCGCCGGAAGCATCTCGGCGCAGATGTGCTCGATGTAGTCGTCAGCGCGATCCTTGTACTCCGGCGGCAGCGCATGAGCCGCCAGACAGGTGCTGCGCACGCTGATCGGTAGTTCCGCGGCGAGCCGGCGAATCACCCGCAGGATCTTGCGTTCGCTGGCCAGGTCCAGACCGTAGCCGGACTTCATTTCGACCGTGGTCACGCCGTCGCGCATCAGGCTTTTCAGGCGCTTGGCGGCGCTGGCAAACAGCTCGTCTTCAGTCGCTTCACGGGTGGCGCGCACGGTGCTGGCGATGCCGCCGCCCTGCGCGGCGATCTCGGCGTAGCTGACGCCTTGCAGGCGCTTCTCGAATTCGCCGCTGCGGTTGCCGCCGAACACTGTGTGGGTGTGGCAGTCGATCAGCCCCGGGGTGACCCACGCGCCTTGCAGATCGTTGACCGCCGGGTATTCGCCGGAGGGCAATTGAGTGCGCGGGCCGATCCACTCGATGTGCGCACCGGACGTGACGATGGCTGCATCCTCGATGATCGAGTAGACGCCCTGCGCCATGGTTGCGACGTGGCAGTGTTGCCAGAGGGTTTTCACTGTTGGCCTCCGTTGGAATTGGTTTGGTGGGAAGCCTTCAAAAGCCCCTCACCCTAGCCCTCTCCCGGAGGGAGAGGGGACTGACCGGGTTGTTCTGTCGAGATACATCGACCTGAGAATCTTGAGCCGAACTCCGGCTCTGAAAACAATGAGGATTGGCTCCCTTCCCCCTCTCCCCCTTGGGGGAGAGGGCTGGGGTGAGGGGGATCGATTTCAGCAACAACAAAACTCCCCCTGAAAAACACTTACAAACTAGGCAGCAATTTCGCCGGAACCAATTCGCTCAAGCACCGCGAAGCCAGCAGCTCAGTCGCCGCATTGATGTCCGGCGCAAAGAAGCGGTCCTTCTCATAGAACGGCACTTCCTTGCGCAGAATCGCCCGCGCCTGCTCCAGCTTGGCCGAGGTCTTCAGACCGTTACGCAAATCCAGCCCCTGCACCGCCGCCAGCCATTCCACCGCGAGAATCCCGCGGGTGTTCTCGGCCATTTCCCACAGGCGCTTGCCAGCGGCCGGAGCCATCGACACGTGGTCTTCCTGGTTGGCCGAGGTCGGCAGGCTGTCCACCGAATGCGGATGGGACAGTGCCTTGTTCTCGCTGGCCAGTGCCGCGGCGGTCACCTGGGCGATCATGAAACCGGAGTTGACGCCGCCATTGGCCACCAGGAACGGCGGCAGCTGCGACATGTGCTTGTCCATCATCAGCGAGATGCGGCGCTCGCTCAGCGAGCCGATTTCGGCGATGGCCAGGGCCATGTTGTCGGCGGCCATGGCCACCGGTTCGGCGTGGAAGTTACCGCCGGAAATCACGTCGCCTTCAGCGGCGAACACCAACGGGTTGTCAGACACGGCGTTGGCTTCGACCACCAGCACTTCAGCGGCCTGACGGAACTGGGTCAGGCAGGCGCCCATGACTTGCGGCTGGCAACGCAGCGAGTACGGGTCCTGAACCTTCTCGCAGTTCTGGTGCGAATCAGAGACTTCGCTGCGCTCACCGAGCAGATCGCGGTAAGCCATGGCGGCGTCGATCTGGCCTTTCTGCCCACGGGCCGCGTGGATGCGCGCGTCAAACGGCGAGCGCGAACCGAGCACCGCTTCAACCGTCAGACCGCCGATTGCCAGCGCACCGGCAAACAGGTCTTCACCTTCAAACAGACCGCGCAGGGCAAATGCGGTAGACACTTGAGTGCCGTTGAGCAGTGCCAGACCTTCTTTCGCCGCCAGTGTCAGCGGGGTCAGACCAGCGACTTTCAGCGCTTCGGTGGCTTCCATCCACTCGCCTTTGTAACGCGCCTTGCCCTCGCCCAGCAGCACCAGCGACATGTGCGCCAGCGGTGCGAGGTCACCCGATGCACCGACCGACCCCTTGAGCGGAATGTGCGGATAAACCTCGGCGTTGATCAGCGCGATCAGCGCGTCGATCACCACGCGGCGGATGCCGGAGAAACCACGGCTGAGGCTGTTGACCTTGAGCACCATGATCAAGCGCACCAACTCATCGCTGATCGGCTGGCCGACACCGGCGGCGTGGGACAGCACCAGCGAACGCTGGAGGTTTTCCAGGTCTTCGCTGGCGATGCGGGTCGAAGCCAGCAGGCCGAAACCGGTGTTGATGCCGTAGGCGGTGCGGTTCTCCGCGAGGATCTGCTCGACGCAGGCCACGCTGGCCTCGATCTGCGCGGAGGCGCTGTGGTCGAGGGTCAGTTTGACCGGGTGTTGATAGACGTCACGCAGTTGGGCCAGGCTCAGTTGGCCGGGAATCAGGTTCAGCGCAGTCATTAAAATGCTCCTTTTGAGAGTTTGTTATTGGCTCGCCAGTCGCTCCGGATAATTCCGTTGTCCGTCGCATTTCGCCTTTTGGACGATCCGCGCCTTGGCACGCTGGCGTTGTAAAAATCAGTGCAGATTCGGTAGTACGTTGTGCAGCGAATTCGGGTCTTTCAAAACGTTCGCGGCGGCGGCGATATCCGGCGCCAGCCAGCGATCCTGATCGTAGGCCGGGACTGTTTCGCGCAGCAGGCGCCACGCCCGGTCAGTGCCCGCGCCGAAGCGTTGTTCCTTGAGAAATTCAAACGCCTGCGCCGCCAGCAGGTACTCGATGGCAAGAATCTTCGTGCAGTTTTCCAGAGCGCGGTGCAGCTTCAGCGCAGCGCTGGTGCCCATGCTCAAGTGGTCCTCCTGCAAGCCGGAGGTGACATAGTTGTCGAGCACGGCCGGTTGCGCCAGTTGGCGGTTCTCGGCACACAGCGAAGCGGCGACGTATTGCACGATCATCATCCCGGAGTTCACCCCCGGGTTGGCCACCAGAAACGCCGGCAGACCGCTGACGTGCGGGTTGACCAGACGATCGAGACGACGCTCGGCAATCGAGCCGATTTCAGCCATGGCAATCGCCAGCAGATCCGCCGCCATCGCTACCGACTGACCGTGCGGGTTGGCCTGCGACATCACCCGGAAGTTGTCCGGCGTGCCCAGCAGCAACGGGTTGTCGGTGCAGCCGTTGAGCTCGGCTTCGACCTGTTTGATCGCGTGCGCCAGTTGATCACGCGCCGCGCCGTGCACCTGCGGGATCGAACGAATGCTCAGCGCATCCTGAGTACGAATGCCTTGGCTCGCCGCGATCACTTCACTGCCGTCGAGCAAGGCGCGCAGATTGATCCCGACCTGCTGCATGCCCGGGTGTGGCTTGAGCGCGATGATCTCGGCATCGAACGCGGCAATCTGCCCGCGCTGCGCTTCGAAACTCATGGCGCCGATCACGTCGGCCCACTGCGCCAGCCGCATCGCGTCGGCAATCGCCAGGCAGCTGAGGCCGGTCATGCACGGGGTGCCGTTGACCAGGCACAAACCGTCCTTCGCACCGAGCTGCACCGGTTGCAGGCCTTCTTCGGCCAGCGCCTGTTGCGCCGAGGTGATCTGTCCGCGATAGCTGACATGACCGACGCCCAGCAGGGCGATGCCGATGTGCGCCATGTGCGTCAGGTAACCCACCGAGCCTTGCGATGGCACTTGCGGGGTGATGCCGCGATTGAGCAGTGCCAGCAGCGCTTCGACTACCCGCCGATGCAGGCCGGATTTGCCGTGGCTGTAGTTGTGGATCGCCGCGCAGAGGATCGCGCGGGTCTGCTCATCAGGCAGCACCGGGCCGACACCGCAGGCGTGGCTGAGCAAGGTATTGCGCGAGAGCTGGCTGAGCTGTTCGTCCTTCAGCGAGACGTTGGACAGGCCACCCAGACCGGTGTTGACGCCGTAAGCGCGCTCGCCACTTTCGACGATGCGCTGGACGATGGCCTGGGCATTTTCGATGCGCGCCCAGGTTTCGCCCGACAGCTCCAAAGTGGCGCCGTGACGGGCGACGGCGACCACGTCCTGCCAACGCAGGGGGTTACCGGTGATGATGAGTTTTTCAGCCTGGGACATCTAAAACCTCATGCCTATTCTGTTGATACAAAAACCTGTGGTGAGGGGATTTATCCCCGATGGGCTGCGCAGCAGCCCTCAGGATTGCATGCGCTGTACCTGAAGCAGCCAGGCTGCAGATTTTTGGGGCGGCTTCGCCACCCATCGGGGATAAATCCCCTCACCACAAGCTGTCTCACCACAAAATCTGTCAAACCACCGCCGCCCGCCGCTGCACGAACCGGTCGACATACTCATCCGCCGGCGAATGCAGGATCTCTCTCGGGGTGCCGACCTGAATCAGGCGGCCGTCCTTGAGGATCGCGATGCGGTTGCCGATGCGTACGGCCTCGTCGAGGTCGTGGGTGATGAAGACGATGGTCTTGTGCAGGGTCTTTTGCAGCTCCAGCAACTGGTCCTGCATCTCGGCGCGGATCAGCGGATCCAGCGCACTGAACGCTTCGTCCATCAGAATAATGTCGGTGTCCGCCGCCAAGGCCCGGGCCAGGCCCACGCGTTGACGCATACCACCGGAGAGCTGGTGCGGGTATTTGTTTTCGTAGCCCTTGAGGCCGACGGTGTTGATCCAGTGCAAGGCGCGCTCGTTGCACAGTTGCTTGCTCTCGCCGCGCACTTTCAGGCCGTAGGCGACGTTCTCGATCACGGTCTTGTGCGGCAGCAGGCCGAAGCTCTGGAACACCATGCTGATCTTGTGCCGGCGAAATTCGCGCAGGGCTTCCATGTCGTATTGCAGGATGTCCACGCCATCGACCAGGATCGCGCCGCTGGTCGGGTCGATCAGGCGATTGAAGTGGCGCACCAGGGTTGATTTGCCGGAACCGGACAGGCCCATGATCACGAAGATCTCGCCAGTGCCGATGCTCAGCGACAGGTCGTTGACCCCGACCACGCAACCGGTCTCGTTGAGCACCTGATCCTTGGTCTTGCCCTGGCCGACCATCGCCAGTGCATCCTTGGCGCGGTTGCCGAAAATCTTGAAGACGTTTTTGACTTCGATCTTGCTCACGGTTGCGTTGCTCATTTGCTCACCTCATGCCGTGGCCGACCGTACGCCTGAGTAATGCGGTCGATGACCACCGCGAGAATCACGATCGCCAGACCGGCTTCGAGGCCGCGTCCGACGTTGAGGGTCTGAATCCCCACCAGCACGTCTTCACCCAGACCACGGGCGCCGATCATCGACGCGATCACCACCATCGACAGGGCCATCATGGTGGTCTGGTTGATCCCGGCCATGATGCTCGGCAGGGCCAGCGGCAGTTGCACGCCGAACAGTTGCTGCCAGCGGTTGGCACCGAAAGCGTTGATCGCTTCCATCACTTCGCCGTCGACCTGGCGGATGCCCAGATCAGTCAGGCGGATCAGCGGCGGTGCGGCGTAGATCACCGTGGCGAAAATCGCCGGAACCTTGCCCAGACCGAACAGCATCAGCACCGGAATCAGGTACACGAAGCTGGGCATGGTTTGCATGATGTCGAGCAGCGGCATCAGCACCGAACGCAGGCGATTGCTGCGCGCCGAGAGAATCCCCAGCGGTATGCCGATCAGCACCGATATGATCGTCGCGACCATCATCAGCGCCAGGGTCTGCATGAGTTTGTCCCACAGGCCGACAGCGCCGACGAGGAACAGCAGACCGACGATGACGGCAGTGGTCAGCACTTTGCGCGTGGCGTGCCAGGCGACGACGCCGACGATCGCCAGCATCAACCACCACGGCGCCGCACGCAGCAGGCCTTCGAGGTTGACGATGGCCCACAGCAGCGTGTCCGAGATGTGGCGAAACACATCACCGTAGTTGGTGACCAGCGCATCGACCCAACCGTTGACCCAGTCGGCGATGGAAAAGGTAAATCTTTCGGGAAACATAAGCGGCTCTCAATCAGAAATCTCAATCAAGCGATTTACGGCATATCTCCCGGCCAGCCTCACGGTTGACCGGGAGGTATCGACCTACAGCGCCGCGTCGATTTTTTTGGCAGCGTCGTCACTGACCCACGCATGCCAGACTTCAGGATGTTCCTTGAGGAAGATTTTCGCCAGCTTCGGCGACTCGATACGTTCCTTCGCCATGCGTCCCAGGTTCTGGTTCAGCAGGTCGATCGGCAGGTTGACCTTCTCCAGCACGGCCACCAGTTCCGGGGCTTGCTCGTGGAAGGTTTTCGACAGGCCGACCTTGATGCTCAGGCTCTTGTCGACGCCCGGTTTTTCTTCGAGTTTGACCGCATCGATCTGGCCCATCAGCGGGGTTGGCGTCCAGTAGTAGAACAGGATCGGCTCGCCACGCTTGTAGCTCGACAGCACCGCCGCATCCAGCGCCGGGCCGGTGCCCGGACGGAAGTTGGTGTAGCTGTTTTCCAGGCCGTAGCTCTTGAGCATTTCGCTGTTGTCCAGCTCGCAGGTCCAGCCGGCCGGGCAGTTGTAGAAACGGCCCTTGGACGGCTCTTCGGCGTCTTTGAAAATGGCCGCGTATTTGCCCAGATCGGCGATGTTTTTCAGGTCCGGGGCTTTCGGCTCAAGCTTGCGCTTGGCGTCGCCTTCGATCACGTAGCGCGGCACGTACCAGCCTTCGACCGCACCGACGATCGGCGCGCCGACACCGACGACCTTGCCGGCCTTCTCGGCCTTGTTCCAGACATCGCTGCGGCCGACCCACTCTTCGGCAAACACTTGAATGTCGTTGCTGCTCAGGGCGTTCTCCATGGTGATGGAGTTGCCCGGCAGGCTGTCGGTCTTGCAGTCGTAGCCTTTCTCCAGCACCACTTGCAGGACGTCGGTCAGCAGCATGCCGCTTTCCCAGTTCAGGCCGGCAAACTTCACCGGTTTGCCCGATTCGCACCAGCCAGCCGCCTGAGTCGCACCGGCACTGGCCAACAGGCCCATGGACAGCAATGTGGTCAGCAGGGTCTTGTTCGATTTCATTGTCGCGACGCTCCTAATCATGAATTGGCTTACGGCAGTTCAAGAGGCATCCAGCCCTGTCCACGTCCCGTCAGGCCTGCGCCGCAGCGCGACTGGCCCCACTTTTTTCAGGTTGTACATCGCTGTTCTGCTCGACCGGCAGAATCAGGTGATCGGGCACCGAGCCGTGCCATTTTTTCGCGCACAAGTAATACAGCGCGGCAGGCAACACCAGACCGATGATCCAGGAGATATCCACATCACCGAGGGCCGCCACCAGCGGGCCGGTGTAGAACTTGGTGGAGATGAACGGCAACTGCACCAGCACACCGAACACATAGATGCTGATCCCGAGCAGGTTCCAGCGCCCGTAACGACCGTTCGGATCGGCCAGCGCCGGCACGTCATAGCGCTCGCGGGTGATGCAGTAGTAGTCGACCAGGTTGATCGCGCTCCATGGCGTGAAGAACGCCAGCAGGAACAGAATGAAAGACTTGAACGCACCGAGGAACGAGTGCTGACCGAGCAAGGCGATCAGGGTGGCCGCACTGACAATCACCAGCACGAACACCAGACGCTGCAGGCGCGAGACCGTCAGGTGGCCACGGAAGCCGCTGATGATGGTCGCGATGCACATAAAGCTGCCATAGGAGTTCAGCGTCGAGATGGTCACCTTGCCGAACGCGATGCTGAAGTACAGCAGCGCGGCGGTGGCCCCGGTGCCGCCCAGCCCGACGATGTAGGCCACTTCGTGACCGGCGAACTGGCCGTTGGCCGAAGCTGCCGCGAACACGCCGAGGACCATCGCCACCTGCGCGCCGATGACCGAACCTGCGCCAGCGGCAAAGAAGGTTTTCACCGAGGAAATCTTGCTCGGCAGGTAACGCGAGTAGTCCGCCACATAAGGGCCGAAAGCGATCTGCCAGGACGCCGCGAGCGACACCGCCAGCAGGAAGCTGCTCCAGCTGAAGTGGCGAATTTGCAGGAGTGCGCCAACGTCCACCTGGCTCAGCAGACGGCTGAACAGATACACAAAGGCAATCACGCCAATCACACTGGCGACCCGGCCGATCCAGTGGATCACCCGATAACCGAGCACCGTGACCAGCACGATGACACTGGCGAACAGCAGGATGCCGACGGTGTCGCTGACGCCAAACAACTGGCCCAGCGCCTGACCGGAAAGCACCGTACCGGTGGCGGTGAAACCCAGGTACATCAGGCACACCAGCACGATCGGGATCGCTGCACCGTACACGCCAAATTGCACGCGGCTGGAAATCATCTGCGGCAGGCCCAGCTTCGGCCCTTGCGCCGCATGCAGCGCCATCACGCCACCGCCCAGCAGTTGCCCGAGCAACAGACCGATCAACGACCAGAACACATCACCGCCCAGCACCACGGCCAGAGCCCCGGTGACAATCGCAGTGATTTGCAGATTCGCACCCATCCACAAGGTGAACTGGCTAAACAGACGACCGTGTCTTTCCGCTTCCGGGATGTAGTCGATCGAACGCCTTTCGATCAACGGTTTGTTGCTTGCACGATCAGGGGTTACAGCCATGATTCAACCTCTGTGGATTGTTATTCGAGTTCACTGAGCGTCTTGCGCGGGGTGCTTTTGGTGGGAGCGGGCTTGCTCGCGAAGGGGCCGGCACATTCGAAACATGTGCTGATTGATCCAGCGCATTCGCGAGCAGGCTCGCTCCCACAAGGTTGTGCGTTTATTTACCGGTAATCATCGGCAGGTTCAGCCCCTGCTCCTTGGCGCAGTCGATGGCGATCTGGTAACCGGCATCGGCGTGGCGCATGACACCGGTGGCCGGGTCGTTGTGCAGGACGCGGGCAATGCGCTCGGCCGCTTCGTCGGTACCGTCGCAGACGATTACCATGCCCGAGTGCTGGGAGAAGCCCATGCCGACACCGCCACCGTGGTGCAGGGACACCCAGGTCGCGCCGCTCGCGGTGTTGAGCAGAGCGTTAAGCAGCGGCCAGTCGGACACGGCGTCGGAACCGTCCTGCATCGATTCGGTTTCACGGTTCGGGCTGGCTACCGAGCCGGAGTCGAGGTGGTCGCGACCGATGACGATCGGCGCCGACAGCTCGCCGCTGCGCACCATTTCGTTGAACGCCAGACCGAGCTTGGCGCGCAGGCCCAGACCGACCCAGCAGATACGTGCCGGCAGACCCTGGAAGCTGATGCGCTCGCGGGCCATGTCCAGCCAGT
The DNA here is from genome assembly GCF_057799175.1 of Pseudomonas sp. 14P5.3.2. NCBI lineage: Bacteria > Pseudomonadati > Pseudomonadota > Gammaproteobacteria > Pseudomonadales > Pseudomonadaceae > Pseudomonas > Pseudomonas sp. 14P5.3.2. The sequence goes on from NZ_JBYOKU010000007.1 coordinate 33,662, forward strand.
TGTGCAGGTGCGCGTCGTCCGGGATCAGCTCTTTGACTTTGGCGTCGGTCTTGAAGATGTCCTGCGGATCACCCGACAGCGCCGCCCAGCGGAATGGACCGATGCCACGGCAGAACAGCGGACGGATATAGGCCGGGACGAAGCCCGGGAAGTCGAACGCGTTTTCCACACCTTCTTCCTGCGCCATCTGACGGATGTTGTTGCCGTAGTCGAAGGTCGGAATGCCTTGCTTCTGGAAGTCCAGCATCGCTTTGACGTGGACCGCCATCGATTGCTTGGCGGCTTTGATCACGGCCGCCGGCTCGGTCTTGGCACGAGCGCGGTACTCTTCCCAGGTCCAGCCCGCCGGCAGGTAGCCGTTCAGTGGGTCGTGAGCACTGGTCTGGTCGGTGACCATGTCCGGGCGCACGCCACGCTTGACCAGTTCAGGCAGGATTTCTGCCGCGTTGCCCAGCAGGGCGATGGAAATCGCTTTGCCTTCGGCGGTGTACTTGGCGATGCGCGCCAGGGCGTCATCGAGGTCTTTGGCCTGCTCATCGACGTAGCGGCTTTTCAGGCGGAAATCGATGCTCACCTGCTGGCATTCGATGTTCAGCGAGCAGGCGCCGGCCAGGGTGGCGGCCAGTGGCTGGGCACCGCCCATGCCGCCGAGGCCGGCGGTCAGCACCCACTTGCCCTTGAGGTTGTCGTTGTAGTGCTGACGACCGGCTTCGACGAAGGTTTCGTAGGTGCCCTGAACGATGCCCTGGCTGCCGATGTAGATCCAGCTGCCGGCGGTCATCTGGCCGTACATGGCCAGGCCTTTGGCGTCGAGTTCGTTGAAGTGTTCCCAGCTCGCCCAGTGCGGCACCAGGTTGGAGTTGGCGATCAGTACGCGCGGGGCGTTGCTGTGAGTCTTGAACACGCCGACCGGCTTGCCGGATTGCACCAGCAGGGTCTCGTCGTCGTTAAGATTGGTCAGGCTCTCGACGATCTTGTCGTAGCACTCCCAGTTACGCGCCGCGCGACCGATACCACCGTAAACCACCAGCTCTTTCGGGTTCTCGGCCACTTCCGGATCGAGGTTGTTCATCAGCATGCGCAGCGGCGCTTCGGTCAGCCAGCTCTTGGCGGTCAGCTTGTTGCCGCGCGATGCACGGATTTCGACGTCACGTCTCTTTGTATAAACGGCAGTTGTAGGCTTATTGTCAGTCACGAAAAAGACTCCTCAGCGATCAATTCAAACCAACCCTGGCAGTGGGCAAGCAGCCTGTGCGCCTCAATGCGCGACAAGCGAATCAGTGGACGCTGCGGACTTATACGCATACGTCTTTACTTGTACATACAAGCATATGCAATCAAGCGGCCAACTTGCCGGCGGGCAGTTCAGGAAAAATTGCGGACAGCGCTGGAGAGCGCCTGACACAAGGGTTGTGGCGTGGATGAAATTTTTTGCAGGGAGGAAATGAGGTAGCGGCGGATCGTTACGAACCCGTGGTTTTGCGCCACGCTGGGGCGTTCGGTAACAAGTTGGTGCGTGAAGGGAAACAGCCTGTGTAAATGCAAATGTGGCGAGGGAGCTTGCTCCCGCTGGAGGCCGAAGGACTCCCATTCCGGCATTTACCGAAGTGGGGCTGCTTCGCAGCCCAGCGGGAGCAAGCTCCCTCGCCACAATGTGTTTTATATGAGCAGGATAATCAGCGTGCCGTCAGCTCGATCACGCAGCACGGAGCATTCACCGCGACCTCAACCAGACCGCTGTTACCGTCCAGTTGCACACAATCATGTCGGCCCAGTTGCGCGACGCTGTCAGCGACTTTCGCCTCAAGCAACTCACTGACACTGAAAACCACCACCGTCCCCGCCGAGCTGAAGAACCGCTGCTCGCCGTCCAGCCACTGCAAGCGCGCGCTGTAACGCTGTGGCGCGTAGATCAGGTTGAAGTCGCGGATCGCGCCGCCGAGCAAGGTGCAGGAGACCTGGCTTTCGCCGCTGAACGCAAACGGGTCGAGCGGTAACAGTGGGCGTGTGTCATCACCGCCGACACACAGGGTCATGCCATCGCCCTGCAACACAGTGATCACCCGCTGATAACCGCTGAAGGTGGAGAAACCACCGGACTCGGCGATGTCGGCGATCGACAGGCGCCAGCCGAACCCCTCCAGGCCTGCGCCTGCATCGCGGGTGATTTCTTCGGTGCTGCCGCCGCCGTTTTTCCACGGCATGCGCGGGTAGCCTTCGGCGCGTAAAACTTTCAGTGCACTCATTTATGAAAGCGTCCTTCCAGACGATGACGGGAACCTGGGTGGATCAGGCGCGCCGCAGTCACCGGCTGCCGCCCTGACCAGGTGCGGCGACGGATCAGCAGGCACGGCTCGCCTTTTTCGATCTGCAGCAACTTGCACTCGGACGGCTCGGCGAGGATCGCTTCAACCACGTGCTCGCCTTCGGTCAGCGGCGCGACCTGATTGAGATAGGCGTAAGGGGTCTGCAGGGTGAAGTCCTGCTTGAGGTAGTCCGGGGCGACCAGCGCGTTGACGAAACGGTCTTCGATCTGCACCGGAATATCGTTTTCGTAATGCACGATCAGCGAGTGGAAGACCTTCTGCCCTTCGCGCATGTCCAGCGCCAGCGCGCGCTCGGAACCGGCGGCCTCTTCTTCGAGGGTGATCACCTGGCAGGTGTGGCGATGGCCACGGGAGGCGATTTCGTCGGCGATGTTGTGCACTTCGAACAGCGCGGACTGGCTCTTCGGTTCGGCGACAAACGTACCGACACCTTGCATGCGCACCAGCAGACCGTCGGCGGTCATCTCGCGCAGGGCGCGGTTGATGGTCATGCGGCTGAAACCGAGCTGGCTGACCAGTTCACTTTCCGATGGCACGCGGTAGTGCGGTGGCCAGTTACCGCTGTCGATCTGCTGGGTGATCATCTGTTTGACGCGGGCGTACAAGGGCGCCGGACTGTCGCCCAGGTTCGCGGCCAACGGAGAGACTGGAGGCGGAGTCGGCACGGTTGATCCCTGTTTATTGGCTGAAAGTTGCTAGCTTGCCGGAGTTTACCGGGCAGGCAAACGTCTGTATATGTATATACAAATAACACACGATGGGGTGCTGAACCATGTCCGCCTTCTTTGCCGAACGCGCGCTGCTGCCTAATGGATGGGCCAACAATGTACGTCTTGAGGTCAGCGCCGATGGCCTGCTGACCCGAATCCTGGCCGATTCCACCGCAGATGGCGCCGAGCGGCTAAGCGGTCCGCTGCTGCCGGGGATGCCCAATCTGCACTCCCACGCCTTCCAGCGCGCAATGGCCGGGCTGGCCGAAGTGGCCGGTAATCCGAACGACAGTTTCTGGACCTGGCGTGACCTGATGTATCGGCTGGTCGGAAAAATCAGCCCGGAGCAACTCGGCGTCATTGCCCGTCAGCTGTACATCGAAATGCTCAAGGCCGGTTACACCTCGGTCGCCGAATTCCACTACGTGCACCACGACAACAACGGTCAGCCGTATGCCGATCCGGCCGAGCTGGCGCTGCGCATCAGTCAGGCCGCAAGCGACAGCGGCATCGGCCTGACCCTGCTGCCGGTGCTCTATAGCCACTCGGGCTTCGGCGGTCAGACGCCGAACGATGGCCAGCGCCGCTTCATCAACAGCAGCGAAAACTACCTGAAGCTGCAATCGCGCCTGCAACCTCTACTGGCGCAGCAAAAAGCCCAATCGCTGGGTCTGTGCTTCCACTCGTTGCGCGCGGTCACCCCGCAGCAGATCAGCGAAGTATTGGCCGCCAGCGACAAGCAATGCCCGGTGCATATCCACATCGCCGAACAGCAGAAGGAAGTCGATGACTGCCTGAGCTGGAGCGGCCGCCGTCCATTGCAGTGGCTGTACGAAAACACCGAAGTCGATCAGCGCTGGTGTCTGGTCCACGCGACTCACGCCAACCCGGAAGAAGTCACGCTGATGGCCAAGAGTCGCGCCATCGCCGGCCTGTGCCTGACCACCGAAGCCAACCTCGGCGACGGGATTTTCCCGGCGGTGGATTTCCTCGCTCAGGGCGGCCGCATGGGCATCGGCTCCGATAGCCATGTGTCGCTCAGCGTGGTCGAAGAGTTGCGCTGGCTGGAATACGGCCAGCGGCTGCGCGACCAGCGGCGTAATCGTTTGTATGGCGCGGATCAGCCGATGGTCGGGCGCACGCTATATGACGCGGCACTGGATGGCGGCGCCCAGGCTTTGGGGCAGCCGATCGGTGCGCTGGAAGTCGGCAAGCGTGCGGACTGGATCGTGCTCGACGGCAATGACCCGTATCTGGCCACGGCCAGTGGTGACGGGATCTTGAATCGCTGGTTGTTTGCCGGTGGCGATCGGCAGGTGCGCGACGTGCTGGTCAACGGCCAATGGGTGGTGCGTGACGGGCGGCATGCCGGCGAAGAGGAAAGTGCTAGAGCCTTCACCCAGGTTCTGCGCGAACTTTTGGGCTGACACAAAACAAAAATGTGGGAGCGGGCTTGCTCGCGAAAGCGGTGTAGCAGTCAATATTTCAATCGACTGATACGCCCTCTTCGCGAGCAAGCCCGCTCCCACATTTGATCTTCGGTGATGCTTAATTCGAGGTCTTGGCCATCTGCCGATCCGACGCCCGCCAGATCAGGCGCGTGGTGTCGTAACCCTGCTGCCGCGCCTTGCTCAGCAACTCTTCACGCACTTCAGCGTTGACGGTCGGCGTACGCGACAGCAGCCACATGTACTTGCGACTCGGATCGCCAACGATGGCGGTCTTGTAGTCATCGCTGACGTACAGCACCCAGTATTGCCCCTTCGCCACACCCGGAATCAGCCGCGAGAACCAGGTATCGAACTCGACCCACAACTTGTCGGTCTTGCCCGGCACCTGTGGATAAGCCGTACCCTTGACCTCTTCCCACTGCCAGTCGGCCGTCAGGCAACGGTTGAGCACATCGACGTTGCCGTTGGTCTCGAGCGTGTAATGGGCCTCGGATTGCGCGCAGTTGCGCTGAAAGTACATCGGCATCCGCGCCAGTTCGTACCAGGTACCCTGGTAACGCTTGAGGTTGACCTCGTGGGCCGTCTTGGGCGCCAGCGTATCTTCACCGTGCGTGGCGCAGCCGGCCAGTACCAGGCCGGCAAAAAGGACAAGCAATAACCGCTTCATTGTTTTTCTCCCGTGGGCGCACAGCCCCGGTTTACTTCAGGCCTTGGCCGGAAAACATCAGCACTTTGTCACCGGCGTACTGCACGCTGATAAAGCTGTTCTTGTCGCCCCAGGTGCAACTGGACATGCCGAGCGCGCCCGAGCAGTCGGTAGGTTTGCCGAGCAACGTCTCGACTTCGGCCTTGGCCATGCCGGCCGACAGTTTCGAGTAGTTTTCCTGATTGACCTTGCTGCATGCGGCGAGCAGCACGCAAAAGGTCAGAAGGGCGATAGATCGCAGCGACATGAAGTAACTCCTGGAGCGGAAGGGGGATGGCATGGGGCCAACCAGAAGCTTAGAAGAGAAAACCCTCATCTGGTTCCCTTCAGAAATGGCTATTTATTGCTCCGCTCGTCTGGCTTTTGCCGATAAATCAGACACTTTGCAGGGCTTCTGAGCATTTCGTCGCTTTTCACAAAAGCCCCCTAATCTTTGGCGCGCCGAGGCCGAAATAAGAGCAGCGCAAAGCCCCCGAGTGTGGCAAATTGCCGCCCTTTCTCGACCAGCCCCTTCGCGGTAGTTCATTCGATGACCAGAAACATGAAATTCAGCCACAAGATCTTGTTGGCTGCCGCCCTTGTGGTGGCCGTTGCATTCGCCTGTTTCATTTTGTTCAACGACTATCGACAACGCGAAGCCCTGAGCAGCAGCACCGAAGCCTCGATGCAGGAACTGGGCAGCCTGACCACCAGCAACATCCAGACCTGGCTGGAAAGCCGTATCCAGTTGCTGCAATCGCTGTCGCAGCAGGTCGCCGCCGACGGCAGCGCCCCGGCCAGCCTCAAGCGCATCATCGACCTGCCCGCCTACACCGGCAATTTCCAGCTCAGCTACTTCGGCGGCGCTGACGGCGTGATGTTCTCGGTGCCCGCCGGCAACCGCGCGCCGGACTACGACCCGCGCGCCCGTGGCTGGTACAAGGCAGCCAACAGCGCGCAGCAGACCATCGTCACCGAACCCTACATCGCCGCGTCGTCGGGCAAACTGGTGATCACCGTCGCCACCCCGGTGCAGCGTCAGGGCCAGATGATCGGTGTGGCCGGCGCGGATATCGATCTGACCAGCGTCAGCGCAATCATCAACTCGCTGAATTTCGGTGGCCACGGCCATGCGTTCATCGTCAGCGCCGATGGCAAGATCCTGATTCACCCGGACAGCAAACTGGTCCTGAAGACCCTCGCCGAGGCCTATCCCAACGGCGCACCGAAAGTCAGCCCGGGCCTGAAAGAAGTCGAATTCGACGGCAAGACCCAACTGATCTCGTTCACCCGCGTCAACGGCGTGCCATCGGCTGACTGGTACGTGGCGCTGGTGCTGGACAAAGACACCGCGTTCTCGATGCTCAGCGAATTCCGCACCTCGGCGCTGATCGCCATGGTGATCGCGGTGGTGATCATCATCGCCCTGCTCGGCATGCTGATCCGCGTGCTGATGCAGCCGCTGCTGACCATGGGTCGCGCCATGCACGACATCGCCGAAGGTGAAGGCGACCTGACCAAACGTCTGGTGATCCACGGCCATGACGAGTTCGGCGCGCTGGGCCTGTCGTTCAACCGCTTCGTCGAGCGTATTCACACCTCGATCCGCGAAGTGTCCTCGGCCACCGGCCAAGTCAACGAAGTCGCCCTGCGCGTGGTCGCCGCGTCGAATTCGTCGATGTACAACTCCGATCAGCAGGCCAGCCGTACCAACAGTGTGGCCGCCGCGATCAACCAGCTCGGCGCCGCCGCTCAGGAAATCGCTCAGAACGCCGCGCTCGCCTCGCAGCATTCGAGCGACGCGCGCAGCCTGGCGGTCGACGGCCAGCAGGTTGTGGATAAAACCATTCAGGCCATGCAGCAGCTGTCGGCAAAAATCAGCGACTCCTGCGGCAACATCGAAACCCTCAACAGCAACACGGTGAACATCGGGCAGATTCTGGAAGTGATCACCAGCATCTCGCAACAGACCAACCTGCTGGCGCTCAACGCCGCGATCGAAGCGGCCCGCGCCGGTGAGGCTGGCCGTGGTTTCGCCGTAGTTGCTGACGAAGTACGCAACCTCGCACACCGTACCCAGGATTCGGCGCAGCAAGTGCAGAAGATGATCGAAGAACTGCAGGTCGGCGCACGCCAGGCAGTCAGCATCATGACCGAGAGCCAGCGCGAGAGCGAAAGCAGCGTCGGCATCGCCAACCAGGCCGGCGAACGTCTGGGCAGCGTGACCCAACGCATCGGCGAGATCGACGGCATGAACCAGTCGGTGGCTACCGCGACCGAAGAGCAGACCGCGGTGGTCGAGTCGATCAACGTCGACATCAACGAGATCAACACGCTGAACCAGGAAGGTGTGGAGAACCTGCAGGCGACCTTGCGGGCTTGCTCGGATCTGGAGCAGCAGGCGGCACGGTTGAAGCAGCTGGTAGGCAGCTTCAGGATCTAAGGCGCGGCCACTGGCCTCTCGCGAGCAGGCTCGCTCCCACAGGTTTTTGTGAACGACACAGATCTCCTTTGGGAGGCAGCCTGCTGGCGATGACGGCGTTAGCGACGATTGAATTTTGAGTTGAAATACGCTGGTCAGCTCGCAATGACGCAGGACTGAATTAAGACTAAACTCAGTCCTGTTCAATTTGGCGAGACTCAACCATGAAGCTTTCATCGCAAATCAAACCGATCAGCTACCTCAAAAGTCATACAGCGGAGATCGTCAAGTCGATCACTGAAAGCCGTGAGCCATTGATCATCACCCAAAATGGTGAAGCCAAGCTTGTAGTTATGGACGTGAAAAGCTTTGAGGAGCAGGAAGACACAATGGCTTTGCTGAAGCTATTGGCAATGGGCAATCGGGAGATTGAGGAAGGCAAGTATCGAGACGCTGAGGATGTTTTCGCGGACGTGGACAGGGCCGACCATCAATGAGTTTGAAGGTCGTTATTCTTCAGTCCGCACAGACAGATCTCAAAGAACTCCGGACCTACCTTATCAAACAGTCCTCGAGTCAGACGTGGCAGAGTACCTACGCTAACCTCAAGAACGCCATTCTTGGTCTCGCAGACCTTCCTTATTCCGGTTCAATCCCCGAGGAAATCGAGAAGCTCAACCTTGGTCAATACCGACAAATCATTTCCGGGATGAACCGAGTCATTTATGAAGTCAGAGAAAAAACCGTCTTCGTTCATATCATTGTCGACTCAAGAAAAAGCCTGCCTTCACTTTTGATGAAGAGGCTGTTGAACGGCAATCCTTGAACTCAACAAATCAGAACCGTGACCCAGGCTGACTGAGAAACGCCAACTCCTCAGCCGTAGACTCCCGCCCCAACACCGCATTGCGATGCGGAAACCTTCCAAACCGCGCAATCACTTTCCGATGCCGCTCGGCATAGTCCAGATTGTCGGCAAACACCGCCCGCTCGGCTTCCGGCTGTTCGGCCAGCAGAGCGATAAAGCGCGAAACGGCTTCGTTCTGCACCGCGAGGTTTTCGCAGTGTTCGAACACCAGATAAATGAATACCCGCTGGATCGGCTTCAGTTGCCGGTCGAAGTCCGCCGCAATGCCTTGGGCGACAAGTTTCTGCGCACGCAGATCACCCGAGAATGCTTTGGGCGTGTCGCGAAAGATCATGCGCGGCAGTTGATCAAGCAGCAGCACCAGCGCCAGCCAACCTTCGGGACGTTGCGTCCACTCGGTCAATTCGCCAGCGAGAGCCTGATCGACAAAGACCCCGAAACGCTCACGCGCTTCGAGGTCTTGGCTGTCTTTCTTGCCGAACCACAACTTGCCCTTGTCAGCCGATATCTCGTCCGGTGATTCGGCGTGTCCGAACCACCAGTCGAGCAACGGCTGCCAGGGCGCGTTCATGGCTTATTCCTTGTGGTAAGCCGTGGCGCGGGCGACTTCTTCTTTCGAACCGAGGAATACCGCTACACGCTGGTGCAGGCCTTCCGGCTGAATGTCGAGGATGCGCTGGTGACCGTCGGTGGACGCGCCGCCGGCCTGTTCCACCAGGAACGACATCGGGTTGGCTTCGTACATCAGACGCAGTTTGCCGGGCTTGGATGGCTCACGGCTGTCGCGTGGGTACATGAACAGACCGCCACGGGTCAGGATGCGGTGTACGTCGGCCACCATCGCGGCGACCCAGCGCATGTTGTAGTTCTTCTTCAGCGGGCCTTCTTCGCCAGCCAGCAGTTCGCTGACGTAGCGTTGTACCGGGGCTTCCCAGTGGCGCTGGTTGGACATGTTGATCGCGAATTCCTGGGTGGTTTCAGGAATGGTGATGTCTTCGTGGGTCAGCACGAAGCTGCCCATTTCGCGGTCCAGGGTGAAGCCTTTGACGCCGTCGCCCAGGGTCAGTACCAACATGGTCTGCGGGCCGTAGATCGCGTAACCGGCAGCAACCTGCTGGGTGCCTGGCTGCAGGAAGGCTTTTTCGTTCAGCGCTTCGTTCTGGCTCAGGTATTCGTTCGGGCAACGCAGTACCGAGAAAATGGTGCCGACCGGGGCGTTGATGTCGATGTTCGACGAGCCGTCCAGTGGGTCGAATACCAGCAGGTAGGCGCCTTTCGGGTATTTGCCCGGGATCTGGTAGGCATTGTCCATTTCTTCGGACGCCATGCCGGCCAGGTGACCGCCCCATTCGTTGGCTTCGAGCAGGATTTCGTTCGACAGCACGTCGAGTTTCTTCTGCACTTCGCCTTGGACGTTTTCAGTGCCCATGCTGCCCAGAACACCACCCAGGGCGCCTTTGGACACGGCGTGGCTGATCTCTTTGCAAGCACGCGCCACCACTTCGATCAGGAAGCGCAGATCGGCAGGAGTGTTATTGCTGCGGGTCTGCTCAATCAAATAGCGACTCAGGGTAACGCGGGACATGGACGGCTCCGGTGGAATGGGGGGCTAAAAACCCGCGCAGTTTACAGGGAGTCTGAAAACGTAGCGAGCGATGACGCCCGGTAACGTGCATTGGGGCGCAATTGCTTCCATCAGACGTGAACGGGTCGAGAGAGTTCAGGCACCGCATTCAGCGTAGTTCGAAACGGGACGGGTGGTGCATGCGGATCCGCGACCGATCTGAAATTCTTGTTGGCCGATCGGCCGCCTTCGCGAGCAAGCCCGCTCCCACAGTTGACCGAGTAGCCCTGCTGGACGCGATCAATGTGGGAGCGGGCTTGCTCGCGAATGGCGCGCAGCGCCAGCCATGCTCAGGAATTGGTCGGTGGCTTGCGCAACAGACTCGCCGCCATCGCCCCGAGGAACACCACGCTCACCAGCAACACCGCCCACAGGCCGATCTTCTTCCAGTTGGTCTCCGGCATCGCCGCCGCCTCACTGCTCGCCACCTGCGTGGTGACCACTGCGCCCTGCACCGTTGCCTTGCCCAGCGTCGCGAGTTTTTCCGGTTTGAAATCCGGAATCAGCGTGCTCAGCGGCAGGTTCGCGGTTTTCACCGTCGGATTGCCCAGCGCCAGACTGTACGGCCCTTCACCACGCGCAAGGAAAATCACCTGGGTCGCCCGCACCGCGTACTTCAGGCTCGGTGCCTGCTCACCCAGACCGCCGCCACGCTCATCCACGCTCAGTTTCAGCTGCTGCACAGTCTGCCCGTACAACTGCAATTCGTTTTGCACCACGTCCTGACCGTTCTGGGTCAGGCGATACAGCAAGCCGTTGCTCAGTGTCTGCCACGGCAGGCTGCTTTCGCGGCGGCCCGCGAGCGTCACCGGCGCCAGACTATTCGGCTGCTTCAGCTCGACCTGCACCCGCTCGACATTCAGGCCCATCGGCAACTGCCAGGTGTACTCACCGGACTTGGTGCTGTTGCCCGCCAGCGCTTGCGACCAGACCAACGGCAGCGGCACGTTGCGTGGATCGCTGCTTTTCAATTGTGCCGAAGTCAGGATCGGCGCCGACGTCGGCGCCTCCCACAACAGGCGCAGATAGCGTGCCGATTGCCCCGGCAGCGCGACCTCATGCTGTTCGATGCGCTCGTCGGAAAAGGTCAGCCGTGCCACCTGCCCCTCACCCCACGCCTGCCAATGCTGCAAGTCATCACTGGCCTCGATGCTGAAGCGCTGGAAGCCGTCACGCTCGCTGGTCCAGTCGAGAATAAGCTGCTGCAGCGGCGCCTTGATCGCACTGGCATCGAGCAGCCAGCCACGCAGCACTTCTTCGCCGGCCTCCAGTTGAGTCGACGGCTGCACTTCAACCAATGTGCCGGTGGTGGTCGATTGCACGCGCACGTTCGGCGCACGCTCACTGGCATCGGCGGCGTTGTACAGCGGGAACCACTTCACCTCATGCAACTGCCCGTCGTCGCGGGTCTGCGCCGATTCGCGGGCCAGGGCGTAGGCTTGCGGTTCACCGGCAGCGTTGAATATGCGCAGGTCGCTGAGATCGGTCTGGCGTGCCTGCAATTGCGCGCTCAACGGCAGGTCGAGGCGATACCACGGACCGTTGCCACTCACCGCCAGCGGCACCTGCGTGGCGAAGTCCGCCGGTTTTTCCAGGGCGCCGGCAGTCATCACCACACCCAGCGCCAACCACCCCAGATTCAGCATGCGACTCAAGATGAAACTCCTTCGGTGTCCGGGACGGGTTTGTCCGCCGCCGGTTCGGCTTCGGCGCGTTTCGGTGGCAGCGGTGCAAAGTAGCCCACCACCAGCAGCAACACACCGACGCCGATAAACGAGACGATCCGGGCGAGGCCGCCACGGTTACTCAATTCGACAAAAATCAGTTTGGCCACCACCAGCGCAATCAGCGCCGCGCCGATCAGCCACACTTCACGACGATGGCGCAGATGCCCGCCGATCATCAGACCCAACGCCATCAGGGTCCAGACGATGGACAACCCGGCCTGCACCAGCATCGATTCGAGCAGCAGATCCAGCTCGAACGGAATCCCCGCCCAATGGTGTGCGGCGCGGGTCACCAGCGCGGTGCAGAAGGCGAACAGCGAAACACCGGCGACCAGTTGCGTGGCGTACTCGGCGTAATCCTTGCGCAGGGCAAACTGCGTCACCGCATGACGCGACCACACGTAAACCCCGAACAGGGCGAACAGCAGGCCCAGTTCCAGCGGGTTGATCAGCGGCACATACGGCAGCGGTTCGGCGTTGCCGTCGCTGACACCGTTGGCCAGCCAGAACCACGCCAGCATCAGCACTGCCAGCGGCGCGGCAGCGTACAAACGATATTCGCGAGGGAACGCTGCCACCGGCCACGGCCAGTTGCGCGGAGCCGCCGCCAACAGCAGATACAGGCTCGGCAGGATCGCCCAGCCCAGCCAGCGCCAGGCGTTGTATTGCTCGGACAACAGCAGCAGACCGTAGCGCAGCTCCAGCGCCAGCACGCCGATCAGCAGCCAGCAACCCAGCACATGCGCAGTGCTCAAGGCCCGAGCCGGCAGCATCGGCGCCAGACGCCGCAGGCTGAAAAAATGCACGGCGAACACCAATACCCACGCCAGCCAACCGAAATTCGCCGCTGGGTGATAACGCGCATGCCACGCCGCCAGCAACACCAGCCCCGCCGCCGGAATCAGCAAGGTGCAGAGCAGGCCCAGCGCCGGCCATTTCAGGCGCAGCGCCAACAGCGTCCACAACGCCACACTCAGCGCAGCGACCAGCAGCAACAGCGTCGCCTGCAAATTCAGCGGCGCAAAACGCAGCACCTCACTGACCCACGCCAACGCCCACCAACCGGCGCCCCACACCAGCAGCACTTCGGACAGGCGTTGCAAACTCAGCGCATCGAAGGCCGAGGCATGATTGCCCAATTGCAGGCGCCAGGCACCGACCAGCGCGGCCAACCCCAGCACCAGCGGCGTCCAGAAGCCGCCATGGGCCAGCGGCCGCAGACCTTCGCTGGACAGCGGCCCGAGCAACGCGGGGCCGGCGAGCAAAAACGCCGTGCCGCCGATCAACTGCAACAACAGCCCAAAGAAAAAACTCACGCGCTGTTTGAGGTAGAGGCTGAGCCAGATGATCAACAGACCGCTGGCCGCCCAGACCGCACTCGCGGTTTGCCACGGCAGCACGAACAGCACCGCCAGATTGATCAGCACCAACCCCGCCAGCAACACCACCGACAAGCCACGCAGCAGCCGCACATCGCCGCGCACCATCTCGTCGCGCGCCGCCAGCAGCATGCCGGCGATCAACGCCAGACCGATCAGCGATGCGCTGAGCAAACCGCTCCAACCGGCACTGAATACGGCCGCCGAATCCTCGCCCGCGCCTTGCAGGCGCAACAGGAACAGCGCGCCGCCGAGCAACTGCACGGCGAACGCGGTGAACAGGAACGTGCGCGATTGCAGGCGCAGGCCGACAAACAAGGTCACCAGCCCGGCCAAGGCCCAACTGATCGCGGTCGCCTGAACCAAGAAAAACAGCGGCGCCAACAAGTACAGGAACGTCAGGCCCAGTGCCGCCAGCACCGGCAGGCCCTGGCGCTCCCACGCCGAAGTGTGTTCGACCTGCGCTTTGCGCAACTGATAGAAACTGAACAGCAACGCGATGCCGAGCATCAATGCGCCCAACGGTGCGCCGTCGAGCAGACTGCTTTCGCCGATCCGCAATTGACTGAGGAACGCCAATGCCGAACCCAGTTGCAGCAGCAAGGCAAACGCCCGGGCGAACGGCCGATGCTGACGCAGGCCGAGCCAGAAAATCCCCGCGCCCTCCACTGCCCACGCCGCCGAAGTCCAGCGCGCATCGAGGCCCAGCGGGATCGCCAGACTGGCGAAAATCACCCCCAGCGCCAGACAGGTTTCACCGAGCAGCAATGCGCGGCCGCCCATCAACACCCGGGCCAGCCCCATATAGATCACGCCCAGTGCGAGTGCGCTGAACGCGGCGGCGAACTCCAGGTGCTGCACCAGCGCAAACTGCAAGCCGAAGCCCACGATCGGCGGGCCGAACAACATCGTGCCGTCAACGTAGTCGCCCTTGCGCGCCGACCACTGGAGCAGCGCCTCGCGATCGCCGTCCGCTGGCGCATCGGGCATGTCGAGCAACTTGCGCCGGGCGAACAGCAGGCCGATGGCCAGATACATCAGGAAGAACAGGATCAGGAACGGCTCGGTGCTCCACAGCAGCTCCGGGGCGTAGGAACGCAGGCCCCAGGCGAAGCCGATACCGAACGTGCCGACGAACCCGATCAGGTTGAGCAGGCGCCAGGCCTTGAACCACGCAATGGCAAGAATGCCGGCATTGAGCAGCGCGAAATAGCTGAACAACGCGACATGGTTGCCCTCCCCGGTCGAGGTCAGGATCGGTGCGGCGAAACCGCCAAGCGCGGCGGCGGCGGCCAGTCCAAGAGCATCCTGAGTGATGGCGAGAATCGCCGAGAACACCGTGACCGCCACCAGCAGACCCAGCGCAGCGGACGGATCGAGCAGCGGATGCAGACGCATCGCCGCAAACACCGTCAGGTACAGCACCGCGATCCCGGTGCCTTGCAGGATCAGCGCATAACTGCTGTTGCGCGTACGCAGCCACCAGCCCAGCGCCAGCAGGGCCAACGCCGCCGCCGCGACGCTGGCGTAACGCAATTCGATCGGCACCACCATGCCTTCGGTGGCGTAACGCAGCAGGAAGGCCAGACCGAAAAACAGCAGCACCACACCGACCCGCAGCACGGTGTTGCCGCCGAACAGCCAGTTGCGCGCAGCGCGGATGCCACGCTCGATCAGGTTCGGGCCACGGGGTTCGGCAGGTTGTGCGGGGGGCGATGGCTCGGCAGTGACGGCGTCCAGATGCCAGACATCGGCCGGCAGTGGCTGACTGGTTTCGCTGGCAGTGACGGTGATCGGTTCGAGCTCGGGTGGCAGTTCCCAGACCAGATCCGGCGCGTCGGCGGGTGCTTGTTCGGCGACGATGGCAGGCTCGCTGACCGGTTCCGCGCTTGCCGCTGGCACCGCGTGAGAGGGCGAGCCTTCCAGCAGATACAGGCGCTGCGCGACGCCTTGCAAGGCCACCTTCGTCTGTTCAAGTTGGCGCTGTTGCTCCGCAGTCTGCCTGCCGAGCTGGGCGATGCGCAGCGTTTGCCCAATCGCCAGTCCGAGCAGCGCACCCAGCAGTGCATCACTGAACGACTCGTCGAGCAGCCAGCCGAGCAATAGCCCGATCAACATGAACATCCATTGCATGGTCGATATCCCTAAGCAGCCCCAAGGCGGGGCAATCCCGACAGTCGCTTCAGTCTAGGCAAAATCCAATGTGGGAGCGGCGGTGCGACGATTCGACTTGCTCGCGAAGGCGTTGTGTCAGTCGATATCCAATTGACTGATACAACGCCTTCGCGAGCAAGCCCGCTCCCACAAGGGGGTCTTGTGCTAACTGACACATTCGGTAACCGGCGCTCAGTATATCGATCCGGCCCAACAAACGCTGGGCCTTGCGCACATTTGTTGCGAAAGATTACTCCAGCGCTTTCCAGATATCGGTGGCGTATTCACGAATCGTCCGGTCTGAGGAGAACCAGCCCATGCGCGCCGTGTTGAGCACTGCCGAACGCCACCAGTTGTTGGAATCGTGCCAGTGCGCATCGACGCGCATCTGCGCTTCCCAGTACGAGTCGAAGTCGGCGCAGACCAGGAAGCGGTCGTAGTCCACCAGCGAATCGATCAGCCCGGTGTAGCGCGACGTGTCGTCCGGCGAAAACACACCACTACGGATCGCTTGCAGCACATCGTTCAGACGATGGGACGCAGCGATATCCGGTGCGGCGCTGAACTCGTGGTTCTGTTTACGCGCTTCGACCTGCTGCGCACTGAGGCCGAAGATGAACATGTGCTCGGCGCCGATGCGCTCGCACATTTCCACGTTGGCGCCGTCGAGGGTGCCGATGGTCAGTGCGCCATTGAGGCCGAACTTCATGTTGCTGGTGCCCGAGGCCTCGAAACCGGCCGTGGAAATCTGCTCGGACAAGTCCGCCGCCGGAATGATGCTCTCCGCCAGGCTGACGTTGTAGTTGGGCAGGAACACCACTTTCAGCAAGCCGCGTACGGTCGGGTCGTTGTTCACCACCCGGGCGATGTCGTTGGTCAGTTTGATGATCAGCTTGGCCTGGTGATAACTCGCTGCCGCTTTACCGGCGAAAATTTTCACTCGCGGCACCCAGTCGGTTTCCGGCTCGGCGCGGATCGCCTGATACAGCGCCACGGTGTGCATCAGGTTGAGCAACTGACGCTTGTATTCGTGGATCCGTTTGACCTGCACGTCGAACATCGCCGCCGGATTGACCGCGATCCCCAGCCGCTCGTGAATCAGGTAGGCCAGGGCCTTTTTGCTGTGCAGGCGTTGTTCGGCGAAGGCTTTGCGGAAGGCGGGTTTTTCGGCGAACGGTTCCAGATCGAGCAAGCGCTCTTCCGGGTTATCCAACACCTCCGGGCCGAGGGAGTCGACCAGCATCGAGGTCAGCTCGGAGTTGGCCTGGAACAGCCAGCGGCGGAAGGTGATGCCGTTGGTTTTGTTGTTGATCCGCTCGGGGTAGAGCTTGTGCAGTTCGGCAAATACAGTCTTGCGCATCAACTGCGTGTGCAGCCCCGATACGCCGTTGACGCTGTGCGAACCGAGGAACGCGAGGTTGCCCATGCGCACCCGGCGACCGTTGTCCTCTTCGATCAGCGATACTGCGCGCAGCACGTCGAAATCGTGAATGCCTTTGGCCCGCAGCGAGTCGATGTGCTGGGCGTTGATCAGATAAATGATCTGCATGTGCCGCGGCAGCATGCGCTCCATCAGGCCCACCGGCCAGGTTTCCAGCGCCTCCGGCAGCAGCGTGTGGTTGGTGTACGACAGGGTGTCGACGGTGACTTGCCACGCCGCATCCCAGGCCACGTCGTAGACGTCGACCAGTTGGCGCATCAATTCGGCGACGGCAATCGAGGGGTGGGTGTCGTTGAGCTGGATCGCCGCGTGATCGCCCAGGGTCAGCACCGAGGTGTGCATGTTGCGATGGCGGCGCAGCAAATCCTGCAGCGAAGCGGCGACGAAGAAATACTCCTGACGCAGACGCAGCTCTTGCCCGGCTTCGGTGCTGTCGGCCGGATAGAGAACCCGGGAAATGCTTTCAGCCCGGGCGACTTCGGCGACGGCGCCCAAGTGGTCACCGGCGTTGAAGCGCTCCAAGTGCAGATCTTCCATCGCCCGGGCGCGCCACAGGCGCAGGGTGTTGACGCTCGCGCCGCGCCAGCCGACCACTGGCGTGTCATAGGCAATCGCCCGCACGGTTTCCGCAGGCGACCAGACCTGTTTGGTCTTGCCGCTCGCATCGGTCACGGTTTCGACGCTGCCGCCGAAGCCGATCGAGTACACCACTTCCGGACGTTCGAACTCCCACGGGTTGCCGAAATCCAGCCAGTGCTCGGTCTGTTCCTGCTGCCAGCCATCGACGATGGCCTGACGGAACAGACCGTGTTCGTAGCGAATGCCGTATCCGTGCCCGGCGATGCCGAGGGTCGACATGCTTTCCATGAAGCACGCCGCCAGACGCCCGAGGCCGCCGTTGCCGAGTGCCGCATCCGGCTCCAGCAGGCGGATCCGTTCCAGATCGACACCGAGTTCAGTCAGCGCTTCACGGGCGACGTCGAGCAGGCCAAGGTTGCTCAGGCTGTCGTAGAGCAAACGACCGATGAGAAATTCCAGCGAGAGGTAATACACCCGCTTCTGGCCTTTGCGGTAGATCTGCCGGGTGTGGTCCATCCAGTGCTCGACCATGTGGTCGCGCGCCGCCAGGGCAATGGCTTCGAACCAGTCATGGTCGAAGGCGTGATCCGGGTCTTTGCCCACTGCATAGGTGAGCTTGGTCAGGACGGCATCGCGGAATGCGGCCACCTCTGCTTCGCGAACTAGTGGTTCTTGAGTCATCGATAGGACCTCGAGCGAGCGGGGAATTGTCTGAGCCTAGACGGTCTGACCGACGCTGGCGGCTCTGGTTCGGCAGTTTTTCTTGAGAGTGTGAGATCACCCGGCATAACCTTGGCGAGCACGCTGATCGATGCATGGCCCGTGCCGGGTTAAGCGCCAATTTTGGCGGGCGATGAAAAAATCTGGCGAAAGGTTGTTCAAAAATCCACCAGTCCCGGTATGATCGCGCGCCCTGATGCACACGCCTGGTAACTCCCGATGATGAAGCCCAACCTGATTGCCGCCGCCGAGATCGATCGTCTCGATACGTGGGCCAAATATTCGGCCCCGATGTGCGGTTCTTGTATCTCCAGCTGCTGCACGCTGCCGGTCGAGGTCAAGATCAAGGATCTGGTGCGCATCGGCGTGGTCGACGAGTTCGAGCTGGGCGATCCGCCGAAGAACATCGCCAAGCGCCTGCAAAAGGAAGGGCTGGTCGAACGCTTCAACCAGAAGTCGGGGATCTTCACCCTGCAGCGCATGAGCAACAACGATTGCTACTACCTGGATCGTAAATCGCGCCTGTGCACCATTTATGACAAGCGCCCGGACACCTGCCGTAACCACCCGAAAATCGGCCCGCGTCCGGGGTATTGCGCGTACAAGCCCAAAGAAGTGGAGCGAGTGCAGAACTCGCGGTCGATCGAGAAGTTCTGATCGTTCCTGAAATTTTCGGCGCCTGTCAGGCCGCCTTCGCGAGCAAGCCCGCTCCCACAGGGAACTATGGCGTACACAAGATTTGTGTTCACCGAGATCTACTGTGGGAGCGGGCTTGCTCGCGAAGCGGCCAGCACAAACACCGCCCCCGTCTCGGTTAAATCCCGGACAAACAAAAACGCCCCCGGTCTTGCGACCGGGGGCGTTTTTTCAAGCTCGGGCTAAATTACGCCTTGGCTTTCTTGGCAGCGCGGGTACGCTCGCTTTCGTCCAGGATCTTCTTGCGAAGACGGATGGACTTAGGCGTGACTTCGCACAGCTCGTCTTCCTGGATGTATTCCAGAGCCTGTTCCAGAGTGAAGCGAACAGGTGGTACCAGAGCGATGGTTTCGTCTTTACCCGAAGCACGCATGTTGTCGAGCTTCTTGCCTTTGGTAGGGTTCACACCCAGGTCGTTGTCGCGGCTGTTCTGACCAACGATTTGACCGTTGTAGATCTCCTGGCCGTGTTCTACGAACAGCTTGCCACGAGCCTGCAGGGTTTCCAGCGAGTAGGTCAGTGCCTTGCCGGTTTCAACCGAAACCAGAACGCCGTTCTGACGGCCGGACATGTGGCCCGACTTCACTGGTGCGTAACGGTCGAAGATCGAGGTCAGGATGCCAGCACCGTTGGTCAGGGTCAGGAACTGGTTACGGAAACCGATCAGACCGCGAGCAGGGATGTTGTATTCCAGACGAACACGGCCCTTGCCATCCGGCACCATGTTGCTCAGGTCGCCCTTACGCAGACCCATCTCTTCCATGACCTTGCCCTGCGATTCTTCAGGGATGTCGATGGTGACGTTTTCGAACGGTTCCTGCTTCACGCCGTCAACTTCACGGATGATCACTTCAGGACGGCCCAGAGCCAGCTCGAAGCCTTCGCGACGCATGGTTTCGATCAGTACCGAGAGGTGCAGCTCACCACGGCCGGAAACCTTGAACTTGTCAGCCGAGTCGCCTTCTTCAACGCGCAGTGCAACGTTGTACAGCAGCTCTTTGTCCAGACGATCCTTGATGTTACGGGAGGTCACGAACTTGCCTTCTTTACCGCAGAATGGCGAGTCGTTTACCTGGAAGGTCATGGAAACGGTTGGCTCGTCAACGGTCAGCGGCTTCATCGCCTCGACGGTGTTGATATCGCACAGGGTGTCGGAGATGAACAGCTCGTCGAAGCCGCTGATGCAGACGATGTCGCCGGCCGCTGCTTCTTCAACGTCAATGCGGTGCAGACCGTGGTGACCCATCAGCTTCAGGATACGACCGTTGCGGCGCTTGCCGTCGGCGCTGATAGCGACAACCGGGGTGTTCGGCTTGACGCGACCACGAGCGATACGGCCAACACCGATAACACCCAGGAAGCTGTTGTAGTCCAGAGCGGAGATCTGCATCTGGAACGGACCGTCACGGTCAACGGCCGGAGGCGGAACGTGGTCGACTACCGCTTGGTACAGCGGGGTCATGTCTTCCGCCATGGCGGTGTGGTCCAGACCGGCGATGCCGTTCAGGGCCGAAGCGTAAACAACCTGGAAGTCCAGTTGTTCTTCGGTAGCACCGAGGTTGTCGAACAGATCGAAGATCTGGTCCAGAACCCAGTCCGGACGCGCGCCTGGACGGTCAACCTTGTTGATCACCACGATTGGACGCAGGCCGGCTTCGAACGCCTTCTTGGTCACGAAACGGGTTTGCGGCATAGGGCCGTCTTGAGCGTCAACCAGCAGCAGAACGGAGTCAACCATCGACATTACGCGTTCTACTTCGCCGCCGAAGTCGGCGTGGCCCGGGGTGTCCACGATGTTGATGTGGTAGCCGTTCCAGTTGATGGCGGTGTTTTTCGCCAGAATGGTAATACCGCGCTCTTTTTCCTGGTCGTTGGAGTCCATCACGCGCTCGTCGTTGAGCTCGTTGCGCTCCAGGGTGCCGGATTGACGCAGGAGTTTGTCTACCAGGGTGGTCTTACCATGGTCAACGTGGGCAATGATGGCGATGTTACGTAGATTTTCGATCACTTGTGTATCTCGATCAGAGGATTCGGTTTGCTGACAAGTCTTGGCAGCGATTAACAGTAGTGTCCGGCATGGCCGTTACAGCTTGACGGCAGTGTCGGGGGGCCGGTGACGCAGGCCACAGGCAAACAGCCCCGGGCACTTAGCTCGGTCGATAAACGCGCACATTGGCATGCCCCTCACTGAGCAAATGGTGAGCATGCAGGCGACTCATCACGCCTTTGTCGCAATACAGCAGGTACTGGCGAGTCGGATCCAGCTCCTTGAAACGAGCGTTCACTGCATAGAACGGCATCGTCTGTACTTCTATGCCGGCGATTTCCAGCGGGTCATCCTCGGCCGCATCCGGGTGACGGATGTCGATGACGATCTGACCGGCCAGCGCTTCGCCGACTTCTTCGATTTGCAAATCCTGGCCCAATTCGTCGATCACCCGATCGATCGACACCAGTTTGGCGTTTTCGAGCGCACGCTCGAGAACCGCCATGTCGAATTCTTTCTCTTCGTGCTCAACACGGTGGCGCTTGGCGGCGGTCTTCGGATTGACCGAGATGACCCCGCAGTACTCCGGCATGTGCCGGGCGAAATCGGCGGTGCCGATCTCGTTGGCCGTGTCGATGATGTCCTGCTTGTGCGCAACGATCAGTGGGCGCAGGACCAGCTTGTCGGTCACACAGTCGATCACCGACAGGTTCGGCAGCGTCTGGCTCGATACCTGGGAAATCGCTTCGCCGGTGACCAGCGCGTCGATGTGCAGCCGATCGGCGATGGCCGACGATGCGCGCAACATCATACGCTTCAATACGACGCCCATATGACTGTTATCGACTTTGCCGAGAATTTCGCCCAACACTTCTTCGAACGGAACACTGACAAATAGCACGCGTTGCGAGCTGCCGTACTTCTTCCAGATGAAATGCGCGACTTCCATCACGCCCAATTCGTGGGCACGCCCGCCCAGATTGAAGAAGCAGAAATGCGCCATCAGGCCGCGGCGCATGATCTGGTACGCGGCAACCGTCGAGTCAAAGCCGCCGGACATCAATACCAGCGTCTGCTCCAGGGCGCCGAGCGGATATCCGCCGATGCCGTTGTGCTGGCTGTGAATGACAAACAACCGTTGGTCGCGAACTTCGATGCGAACTTCGATTTGCGGGTCTTTGAGGTCGATTCCGGCCGCACCGCACTCACGACGCAGCTTGCTGCCGACGTATTTTTCAACGTCCATCGAGCTGAACGGATGCTTGCCTGCACGCTTGCAGCGCACCGAGAAAATCTTCCCGGCCAGCACATCGCCGTAGTGCTGTTTGCACTTCTCGGTGATGTCGTCGAAGTCGCCCAGCGGGTACTCGTCGATCTGCAGAAAGTGCGCGACACCCGGAGTGCAAGTCAGGCGCTCGCCCATCTCTTTCAAGGCTTTGGGGTCGGTAACACGGGTTTCCAGCTCGAGATTGTCCCACACACCGTTCACCACCACGGCCGGGTCCAGATCGCGGAGCACGGCGCGGATGTTCTTGGCCAGCTGGCGGATGAAACGCATCCGGACAGGGCGGCTTTTGATGGTGATCTCGGGGAAGACTTTTACGATTAGTTTCATGAAAACAGCGCGCGCAGGGCCAGCCGAAAAAGGGGGGCGCGGATTATAGCGGAAATTGCTCAAGGTTTAACCAGTTAATATGCAGAAGGTTTCACTTGCACCAAAACGGGTCATTTTTGATTTAAGACGCTACATTAAAGGGCGAGATTTTCGCCTTTATGGCGCTTTCGTCCTGTGAAAGCGTGAATTTGGGGCAAAAAACCCATGCTGGGGCACTGGCATGCAATTTGCTCCCTTGTGAGGCAGGTTGCCTTGGCAGAGTATCTGCGCCGGCATCACCCATATTAAGGGCATCCACTACCAAGCCCTAAGCCACCCCGGAGGACACTATGTCGAAGTCGGTTCAACTCATCAAAGATCATGACGTCAAGTGGATTGATCTGCGCTTCACGGACACCAAAGGCACTCAGCACCACGTGACCATGCCGGCTCGCGATGCGCTGGAAGACGACTTCTTCGAAGTCGGCAAGATGTTCGACGGTTCCTCCATCGCTGGCTGGAAAGGCATCGAAGCCTCCGACATGATCCTGCTGCCGGACGACGACACTGCCGTTCTGGACCCGTTCACCGAAGACGCGACCCTGATCCTGGTCTGCGACATCATCGAACCGTCGACCATGCAAGGTTACGATCGCGACCCGCGCGCCATCGCTCACCGTGCCGAGGAATACCTGAAGACCACCGGTATCGGTGACACCGTCTTCGCAGGTCCCGAGCCAGAGTTCTTCATCTTCGACGAAGTGAAGTTCAAGTCCGACATCTCCGGTTCGATGTTCAAGATCTACTCCGAACAAGGCTCGTGGATGTCCGACCAGGACATCGAAGGCGGCAACAAAGGCCACCGTCCTGGTATCAAAGGCGGCTACTTCCCGGTTCCGCCGTTCGACCACGACCACGAAATCCGTACTGCCATGTGCAACGCACTGGAAGAGATGGGCCAGACCGTTGAAGTTCACCACCACGAAGTGGCGACTGCCGGTCAGAACGAAATCGGTGTCAAGTTCAACACCCTGGTGAAGAAAGCTGACGAAGTTCAGACGCTGAAATACGTTGTACACAACGTTGCCGACGCATACGGCCGCACCGCGACCTTCATGCCGAAGCCACTGTACGGCGACAACGGCTCGGGCATGCACGTGCACATGTCCATCGCCAAAGACGGCAAGAACACCTTCGCAGGTGAAGGCTATGCCGGCCTGTCCGAAACCGCTCTGTACTTCATCGGCGGTATCATCAAGCACGGTAAGGCCCTGAACGGCTTCACCAACCCGGCCACCAACTCCTACAAGCGTCTGGTGCCAGGTTTCGAAGCACCGGTGATGCTGGCCTACTCGGCTCGCAACCGTTCCGCCTCGATCCGTATTCCTTACGTCAACAGCCCACGCGGCCGTCGTATCGAAGCCCGTTTCCCGGATCCGGCTGCCAACCCGTACCTGGCTTTCGCAGCACTGCTGATGGCCGGCCTGGACGGTATCCAGAACAAGATCCACCCAGGCGACGCCGCTGACAAAAACCTGTACGACCTGCCGCCTGAAGAGGCGAAAGAGATCCCACAAGTTTGCGGCAGCCTGAAAGAAGCCCTGGAAGAGCTGGACAAGGGCCGTGCGTTCCTGACCAAGGGCGGCGTGTTCTCCGACGACTTCATCGACGCTTACATCGCGCTGAAATCCGAAGAAGAAATCAAGGTCCGCACCTTCGTACACCCACTGGAATATGAGCTGTACTACAGCTGCTGATCCGGTAGCGCTGCGCTACGCGGCGTAACAAAAAGAGGCCTCCTTCGGGAGGCCTTTTTTATTGCGCGGATTTCGTTGGCGCCGCACGACCCTGTGGGAGCGGGCTTGCTCGCGAAGGCGTCTGTCAGTCACCATCATCTTCAATGACCGACCGCATTCGCGAGCAAGCCCGCTCCCACAGGGGCATTGCAGCGCCTGAATGATTTGCGGATATGTCCAGGGTTGGGCCAATTGCTGCACCTGGCCTATGCTCCACCCCATCGTTTTCATTGCCGGTCGATTTCATGGGTCGCACCTTTCTCTACCTCCTGCTGCTGATCGCCCTGCCCGCCGCCGCGCAGATCTACAAGTACACCGACGCCAGCGGCAACACGGTCTACAGCGATCATGCGCCGGACGGTGTAAAGGCGCTGCCGGTAGAGCTGCCACCGCTCAACAGCGTCGAACCGCAGGCACCGAGCGCACCGGCGCCCGCCAGCACGGACACGCGCCCAGCGGCACGCAGTGCTTATGAAGTGCTGGAACTGACCGGCCTGCCCAGCGAAGAAGCCCTGCGCGCCAACAACGGCACCTTCACCGTCAACGTGCAGATCAAGCCGCGCCTGCAGTCGCCGCACCAACTAAGACTGGTATTGGACGATGCGCCCTACGGCCAGCCGAGCAACGTGCCGATCCTGCAACTGGTGAATGTCGATCGCGGCGAGCATCGTCTCGCGGTGCAGGTGATCGACGGTGAAGCGAGCATCCAGCAGAGCCCGGCGGTGGTGTTCACCGTGCAGCGGGTGCACAAGCCGTGAGGATTTTCTGGCTGATCCTGTGCCTGTGCGCCCTGCCCGTGCACGCCGAGGTCTTCACCTATGTCGACGCCCAGGGCAATCGCGTCTACACCGACCAGCCGCGCGGCAACGCCAAGCGAGTACCTATCGCGACCAGTAATCGAATGTCGGCCAACCCCACGGCTGCAGCACCGATCAGCGCTGCAAAAAAGGTCGCGGAACAACCGCTGTTCCACTACGACATGCTGCGCATCCTGATCCCCGAGCCGGACGCGACCATTCGCAGCAGTGCGGGAGAGGTGATCGTCAGCGTCACCAGCGAACCCGGTTTGCAGCAGGGCCATCGCTATCGCCTGCTGCTCGACGGCCAGGCCACTGGCGAGCCGGGCCTGAGTCCGGTATTCCCATTGAGTAACATCGACCGTGGCAGCCACAACCTGTCGGTGGAAATCCTCGATGCCGAGGGTCGCATCGTCGAGCGCACCGCCAACCAGCCGTTCCACATGCTGCGCATCTCGCTGGCGCAGAAACGCCAGGTCAAACCCTGTGTCAGCGAGGACTACGGCGTGCGCCCGGAATGTCCGCTGAAAGACAAACCCGCCGAAGAAAAAAATCCCTTCCTGCGTTTCTTCTAACGCCGTTCAGCTTTGCGCACTATATTGGTGCATAAGGTTGCACCGTACCCACATCCCAACCCATTTTGGTTCGAAACTTCCCGTTCTCGTGCATTGAGCGCCACGCAAATGAGCGTCAAACGCCTGTTTCAGGGGTTGAGCGCTTCTTTTCGGAGCCTTGGTTTGGTTTTTGCATTTTCCGTTTAACGACGCCTGCTTCTTGCGCACGCTCCGCCCCCAAAAGAGGCTCCGATGACTATTAGCGACGCAATCCACCGTTTGCTGCTCGACAACCTGACCACCGCCACCATCCTGCTCGACGCCGAATTGCGCCTCGAATACATGAACCCGGCGGCGGAAATGCTGCTGGCCATCAGCGGCCAGCGCAGCCATGGGCAGTTCATCAGCGAGCTGTTCACCGAGTCCACCGAGGCGCTCAACTCATTGCGCCAGGCAGTCGAACAGGCGCACCCGTTCACCAAACGCGAAGCGATGCTCACCGCCCTCACCGGCCAGACCCTGACCGTGGATTACGCGGTGACGCCGATCCTCAGCAACGGCGCGACCATGCTCCTGCTGGAGGTACATCCGCGCGACCGTCTGCTGCGGATCACCAAGGAAGAGGCGCAGCTGTCCAAGCAGGAAACCAGCAAGATGCTGGTGCGCGGCCTGGCCCACGAGATCAAGAATCCGCTCGGCGGTATCCGTGGTGCGGCGCAGTTGCTGGCCCGTGAGCTGCCGGAAGACAGTCTGCGCGACTACACCAATGTGATCATCGAAGAGGCCGACCGCCTGCGCAATCTGGTCGACCGCATGCTCGGCTCCAACAAGCTGCCGTCACTCGCGCTGTGCAACGTCCACGAAGTGCTGGAGCGCGTCAGCCAACTGGTCGAAGCGGAAAGCCAGGGCTGCATCACCTTGGTGCGCGACTACGACCCGAGCATTCCCGACGTCCTGATCGACCGCGAACAAATGATTCAGGCCGTACTGAACATCGTGCGCAACGCGATGCAGGCGATCAGCAGCCAGAATGAGCTGCGTCTGGGCCGCATCAGCCTGCGCACCCGGACCATGCGCCAGTTCACCATCGGCCACGTCCGTCATCGCCTGGTGACCAAGATCGAGATCATCGACAACGGCCCCGGGATCCCCGCGGAACTCCAGGAAACCATTTTCTTTCCCATGGTCAGCGGCCGCCCGGACGGTACTGGGCTGGGCCTGGCCATTACCCAGAACATCATCAGCCAGCACCAGGGCCTGATCGAGTGTGACAGCCACCCCGGCCACACCACGTTCTCGATCTTTCTGCCACTGGAACAAGGAGCCACATCGACATGAGCCGTAGTGAAACCGTGTGGATCGTCGATGACGACCGTTCTATCCGTTGGGTTCTGGAAAAGGCCTTGCAGCAGGAAGGCATGACCACCCAGAGCTTCGACAGCGCCGATGGCGTGATGAGTCGTCTGGCCCGTCAGCAGCCTGATGTGATCATTTCCGATATCCGCATGCCGGGCGCCAGTGGCCTCGACCTGCTGGCGCGCATCCGCGAACAGCATCCACGGTTGCCGGTCATCATCATGACCGCTCACTCCGACCTGGACAGCGCGGTGGCCTCGTATCAGGGCGGCGCGTTCGAATACCTGCCCAAGCCTTTCGACGTGGACGAGGCGGTATCGCTGGTCAAACGCGCGAACCAGCACGCACAGGAACAGCAAGGCCTGGAAGTGGTGCCGGCGCTGACCCGCACGCCGGAAATCATCGGCGAAGCACCGGCGATGCAGGAAGTGTTTCGCGCCATCGGCCGCTTGAGCCATTCCAACATCACCGTACTGATCAACGGCGAATCCGGCACCGGTAAAGAACTGGTGGCGCACGCCCTGCACCGCCACAGCCCGCGCGCGGCCTCGCCGTTCATCGCGCTGAACATGGCGGCGATCCCGAAAGACCTGATGGAATCCGAGCTGTTCGGCCACGAGAAAGGCGCGTTCACCGGCGCGGCCAACCTGCGGCGCGGGCGCTTCGAACAGGCTGACGGCGGCACGCTGTTCCTCGACGAAATCGGCGACATGCCGGCCGATACCCAGACCCGCTTGCTGCGGGTGCTGGCGGACGGTGAGTTCTATCGCGTCGGCGGCCATGTGCCGGTCAAGGTCGACGTGCGGATCATTGCCGCGACTCACCAGAATCTGGAAACCCTGGTGCATGCCGGGAAATTCCGTGAGGACTTGTTCCACCGCCTCAACGTGATCCGTATCCACATTCCACGCCTGTCGGACCGTCGCGAAGACATCCCGACCCTCGCCAAGCATTTCCTCAGCCGCGCTGCGCAAGAACTGGCGGTGGAGCCGAAGCTGCTGAAGAGCGAGACCGAGGAATACCTGAAAAACCTGCCGTGGGGCGGCAACGTGCGCCAGTTGGAGAACACCTGCCGCTGGATCACCGTGATGGCCTCCGGGCGCGAAGTGCACATCAGTGACCTGCCACCGGAACTGCTGAGCCTGCCACAGGATTCGGCGCCGGTGACCAACTGGGAACAAGCGCTGCGCCAGTGGGCCGATCAGGCGTTGGCCCGCGGCCAGTCGAGCCTGCTCGACAGCGCGGTGCCGGCGTTCGAGCGGATCATGATCGAGACTGCACTGAAGCACACCGCCGGTCGGCGGCGCGATGCGGCGGTATTGCTTGGCTGGGGGCGCAACACCCTGACGCGCAAGATCAAGGAATTGGGGATGAAGGTGGATGGCGGGGACGAGGATGAGGGGGATGAGGGCTGATCAACCACGCCCTCTGTGAGAGTGGGCTTGCTCACGAAAGCGCTGTTCATGAAACGTATCAGTGACTGACGCGACGCCTTCGCGAGCAAGCCCGCTCCCATAGTAGCCCCGCCGTGCACCAACCTAATGCACTTTGACCCGTGATCGGGCATCGCAGCCGTTGCTAAAAACATCCAGGCAAGGCTGAAAAACCCAGCCAGTAAAAACACGAAAGCCCCGATTTACGGGGCTTTCGCGCATCTGAAGCTTTTTTCTGTTTCGAAATACTAAAACTGGCACGCGCCCTGCAATAACCCCTAACAGGTGATTCGATTCACCACCCGTTTCGGGGACCTTGGTACAGGCAGGCCGGGGAATCCCCTCTTTACACCGGGCTCACAGCGCCAACGCGATGCGCCCACCCTTTTGGGATCCTTGGTACAGGCAGGCCGGGGGTTCCCTCTTTACACCGGACCGACGCTCGCAGCGAAGTCCACCCCGTTTTGGGAACCCTGGTACAGGCAGGCCGGGGATTCCCGCTTTTATTGCTCCCGGAGATGGATCTCCAGCCGCCAGCGGTCATCGACCTTGCTCCCGGCCCACTCCCCTTGCAGCGGCCGCGCCGCCAGCACCGTCAGCAACAACCCACCGTCACTCACGCGCGTTCGCCAGTTCACGTCCTTGCCGTTGAGCTTAAGCTGCCCCTTCTGCGCCTTGCCCTCTGCCTGAAACAACAGGGCCACGGTGCCATCGATGATTTCGCCGTGCAGCTGCGGTTCGTTGTTGAACCACACCACCAGGCCGTCAGCGGTCACCTCGACCTGCTGCAGCACAGTCGGATCCGGCGTGGTCAGGCGACCGATCATCAAGCCGACCATCAAGCCGAAGATCGCCAGCGAACCGATCACCCGCGGGAATAGTTTCGAACGCGGGTCGGCTTGCGGCGTAGAATGCGCGTCATCTTTACCTTCGGAGCCGTGCATGTTTCACGTCATCCTTTTTCAACCAGAAATTCCGCCGAACACCGGCAACGTTATCAGGCTGTGCGCCAACAGCGGCTGCCACCTGCATTTGATCGAACCGCTGGGTTTCGAGATGGACGACAAGCGCTTGCGCCGGGCCGGTCTCGACTACCACGAATATGCCACGTTGCAGCGCCACGCCGACCTCGCCAGTTGCCTGGAAAGCCTCGGCAACCCACGGCTGTTCGCCTTTACCACCAAAGGTTCGCGGCCGTTTCACGATGCCGCGTTCGTCCCGGGCGATGCGTTCATCTTCGGCCCGGAAAGCCGTGGCCTGCCGCCGGAAGTGCTGGACGCCCTGCCCGCCGAACAGCGCCTGCGCCTGCCGATGCGCGAAGGCTGCCGCAGCCTGAACCTGTCCAACACCGTGGCGGTGGCCGTGTACGAAGCGTGGCGGCAGAACGACTTCAAATAACCCGCCGCCCGCAAAAACATCACCCCTGCGGCAGCTCCTACACGAAGGTTTCGTTTGCCCCATGAAAAAAGCGCCTTTAAACGGCGCTTTTTTCATGGGGCAAACGAAGCTTTTATTGTACGGTCGGCGTCTCGCCCGCTGCCTGCATGCGCTGCAGCTCTTGCGCGTACAGGGCGTCGAAGTTCACCGGAGCCAGCATCAGGGCCGGGAACGAGCCACGGGTCACCAGGCTGTCCAGGGTTTCGCGAGCGTACGGGAACAGGATGTTCGGGCAGAACGCACCCAGGGTGTGGCTCATCGAAGCCGCGTCGAGGTTCTTGATCAGGAAGATACCGGCCTGTTGCACTTCAGCGATGAAGGCCACTTCGTCACCGTTTTTCACGGTAACCGACAAGGTCAGCACGACTTCGTAGAAATCGCCTTCCAGCTCTTTCTGGCGGGTGTTCAGATCCAGACCGACGGTCGGGTCCCACTGCTGGCGGAAGATCGCCGGGCTTTTCGGGGCTTCGAAGGACAGGTCGCGTACGTAGATGCGCTGCAAGGAGAATTGCGGTGCGGTTTCTTCTTCGCTGGCTGCAGTGTTCTGTTGGTCAGTCATCTCAGATCCTTTCTGATCTTGGGTCTTTTAGGGATTGCTGTACGTGGGTGCAGCCGTTCAGGCCTTGAGCAGCGCGTCGAGCTTGCCGGCGCGCTCCAGGGCATACAAATCATCACAACCGCCGATGTGCTTTTCGCCGATCCAGATCTGCGGCACGGACGTGCGTCCGGCCTTCTGGCTCATGGCAGCACGAATCTGCGGCTTGCCATCGACCTTGATCTCTTCGAAGGCCACACCTTTGTTCGCGAGCAATTGCTTGGCTCGCATGCAGTAAGGGCAGTAATCGCTGGAGTAGACGATGACTTCGCTCATATCACTTCACCAGCGGCAGGTTGTCGCCTTTCCAGCTGGAGATCCCGCCGGACAGCTTGGCGGCGGTGAAGCCGGATTTCATCAGCTCGCGAGCGTGGGTGCCAGCGGTCTGGCCCAGAGCGTCGACCAGAATGATGGTCTTGGCCTTGTGCTTTTCCAGCTCGCCGATGCGCGCAGCCAGCTTGTCTTGAGGAATGTTGATCGCGCCAACGATATGGCCGGCGGCGTAATCTTTCGCCGGACGGATGTCCACCACCACGCCTGCGTCCTTGTTGACCAGTGCGGTCAGTTCGCCGGTGCTCAGGCTTTTACCGCCGCCCTGCATCGTGTGCGCCAGCAGCAAAGCCAGCAATACGACGAAGATACCGACAAGAATGTAGTGGTTAGTGGCAAATTCAATCAGGTGAGCAACCATCGAAGGAGGTTCCAGGGCGTTAAAATGTCGGCCAGTATACACAGCCCCTAGGGTGGGCCAAACCCCGTCCGGCGGTGACGTGGTCGGAACTAAGCATTAAACTCGCCACTCCCTTTTTCAACGCCCTCTTCTTTATTAGCCACGAGTGGATTCCATGACTACCACGCCTAAACCTTTGGTCCTGATGATTCTCGACGGCTTCGGTCACAGTGACAGCCACGAATCCAATGCCGTGTATGCGGCGAAGAAGCCTGTGCTCGATCGTCTCTGGGCCACAGTGCCGAACGGCCTGATCTCCGGCAGCGGCATGGACGTCGGCCTGCCGGACGGCCAGATGGGCAACTCCGAAGTCGGTCACATGAATCTCGGCGCCGGGCGCGTGGTGTATCAGGACTTCACTCGCGTGACCAAAGCGATCCGCGACGGCGAGTTCTTCGAGAACCCGACCATCTGCGCCGCTGTGGATAAAGCCGTGGCCGCCGGCAAAGCCGTGCATTTCATGGGCCTGCTGTCCGATGGCGGCGTGCACAGCCATCAGGATCACCTAGTCGCGATGGCCGAACTGGCCTTCAAGCGCGGCGCCGAAAAAATCTACCTGCACGCCTTCCTCGATGGTCGCGACACGCCGCCGAAAAGCGCCACGTCGTCGATCGAACTGCTCGACGCGACCTTCCAGGCGCTTGGCAAGGGCCGTATCGCCAGCATCGTCGGTCGCTACTTCGCGATGGACCGTGACAACCGCTGGGACCGCGTGTCCCAGGCCTACAACCTGATCGTCGACGGCAACGCCGAGTTCAACGCCGCCACGGCCCAGGAAGGCCTCGAAGCCGCCTACGCCCGTGGCGAGAGCGACGAATTCGTCAAAGCCACCACCATCGGTGAGCCGGTCAAGGTCGAAGACGGCGACGCCGTGGTGTTCATGAACTTCCGCGCCGACCGTGCCCGCGAGCTGACCCGCGTATTCGTCGAAGACGATTTCAAGGAGTTCGAGCGCGCGCGCCAGCCGAAACTGGCCGGTTTCGTCATGCTGACCCAGTACGCCGCCAGCATCCCTGCGCCGTCGGCCTTCGCCGCCGGCAGCCTGGAAAACGTGCTTGGCGACTATCTGGCGAAGAACGGCAAGACCCAGCTGCGCATCGCCGAAACCGAAAAATATGCACACGTGACCTTCTTCTTCTCCGGTGGCCGTGAAGAGCCGTTCCCGGGTGAAGAGCGCATCCTGATTCCGTCGCCGAAAGTCGCCACCTACGACCTGCAGCCGGAAATGAGCGCGCCGGAAGTCACCGACCGCATCGTCGATGCCATCGAGCATCAGCGTTACGACGTGATTGTGGTCAACTACGCCAACGGCGACATGGTCGGCCACAGCGGCGTGTTCGATGCCGCGGTGAAAGCCGTGGAATGCCTCGACACTTGCGTCGGGCGCATCGTCGAGGCGTTGGAAAAGGTTGGCGGCGAAGCGCTGATCACCGCCGACCACGGCAACGTCGAAAAAATGGCCGATGAAGAAACCCACCAGGCTCACACCGCGCACACCACCGAGCCAGTGCCGTTCATTTATGTCGGCAAGCGTGACCTCAAGGTCCGTGCAGGTGGCGTACTGGCGGACGTGGCGCCGACCATGCTGATGCTGCTGGGTCTGGAAAAACCGGCGGAAATGACTGGTACGTCGATTCTGGTGTAATTCGCCAGATCAAACACCGCCAAACCCTGTGGGAGCGGGCTTGCTCGCGAATGCGGAGTATCAGCAA
The DNA here is from genome assembly GCF_057799175.1 of Pseudomonas sp. 14P5.3.2. Lineage (NCBI taxonomy): Bacteria > Pseudomonadati > Pseudomonadota > Gammaproteobacteria > Pseudomonadales > Pseudomonadaceae > Pseudomonas > Pseudomonas sp. 14P5.3.2. The sequence continues at coordinate 66,436 of NZ_JBYOKU010000007.1, forward strand.
CGTTGATGTTGACTGACGCCCCGCATTCGCGAGCAAGCCCGCTCCCACATTGGTTTTGCGCTATTTTTATTACCGAATCTGCTCCAGTTATCACACAAGCCCAATTGGGCGTTTTTTTTGCAGCCTCGGGCGGGCATACTAGGCCGTCCATTACCCTGGTGCCGCCCGCCTCTATGCTCCGCGTCCTGATCGCCCTCGCTCTGACATGCCTGCTCCAACCGGCCTTCGCTGACGAGCGCGCGCAAACCCAACAGCAGCTGGATGCCACGCGTCAGGACATTGCCGAGCTGAAAAAGCTGCTGGGCAAGCTGCAGGAAGAAAAATCCGGCGTGCAGAAAGAGCTCAAGGGCACTGAAACCGAGATGGGCAAGCTCGAGAAGCAGGTCGATGCCCTGCAGAAAGAGCTGAAGAAAAGCGAATCCGAGCTGCAGCGGCTCGATGCGGAGAAAAAAAAACTCCAGAGCGCGCGCACTGAACAGCAGCGACTGATCGCCATCCAGGCCCGCGCGGCCTACCAGAACGGCCGTCAGGAATACCTCAAGCTGCTGCTCAACCAGCAGAATCCCGAGAAATTCGCCCGCACCCTCACCTATTACGATTACCTGAGCCAGGCCCGCCTGGAGCAGTTGAAGAACTTCAACGAAACCCTGCGCCAACTGGCCAATGTCGAAAAAGACATCGCCACGCAACAGGCGCAATTGCTGGTACAGAAAAGCAGCCTCGACACCCAGCGCGACGAGCTGGAAAAGGTCCGCAAGGAACGCCAGCAAGTCCTCGCCAAGCTCAACGATGACGTCAAGGCCCGCGACCAGAAACTCGCCGCCCGCGAGCAGGATCAGGCAGACCTGTCTAAAGTCCTTAAAACCATTGAAGAAACCCTGGCCCGCCAGGCTCGTGAGGCAGAAGAAGCGCGGCAGAAAGCGCTGATCGCCCAGCAGGAAGCGGAAAAAAAGCGTTTGCGTGAGGCGCAGGCTGAAAACAGCGACGCCCCACGAAAACCCGCCAGATCAACCCCCGGCGCACTGGTGTCCAGCAGCGGCGAGACCTTTGGCGGCCCTTTTGCCGCAACCCGGGGAAAACTTCCATGGCCGGTTGATGGTCGATTGCTGGCACGCTTCGGCGAAAGCCGTGGCGACGATGCCCGGACCAAGTGGGATGGCGTGATGATCAGCGCCGCTGCCGGCAGCCAGGTGCATGCCGTGCATGGCGGGCGCGTGGTGTTCGCCGACTGGTTGCGTGGCGCCGGGCTGCTGGTGATCCTTGATCATGGCAATGGTTATCTGAGCCTTTACGGTCACAACCAGACACTGCTCAAGTCGGCCGGTGACGTAGTAAAAGCCGGTGAGTCGATTTCCACTGTCGGTAACAGTGGCGGTCAGGACACACCAGCGCTGTATTTCGCAATTCGTCAGCAGGGTCACCCGAGTGATCCGGCGCAATGGTGTCACGCGCAAGGATAAGCGCGTCGCCTAATTCAGGAGTTCGTTCGACATGCTGCATTTGTCCCGCCTTACCTCGCTGGCCCTGACGATCGCTGTGGTGATCGGCGCGCCTCTGGCGTTCGCTGCTCAACCGGCCCCGGCCGTCGCTCCGGCAGGTACTGCCGCGACCTCCAAGGCACCGCTGCCGCTGGAAGAGTTGCGTACCTTTGCCGAGGTCATGGATCGAATCAAAGCCGCCTATGTCGAGCCGGTAGACGACAAGACCCTGCTGGAAAACGCGATCAAGGGCATGCTCAGCAACCTCGATCCGCACTCCGCCTATCTGGGCCCTGAAGACTTCACCGAGCTGCAGGAAAGCACCAGCGGCGAATTCGGCGGCCTCGGTATCGAAGTCGGCTCGGAAGACGGCTTCATAAAAGTCGTGTCGCCAATCGACGACACGCCTGCGTCCAAGGCTGGCATTCAGGCTGGCGACTTCATCGTCAAGATCAACGGTCAGCCGACTCGCGGCCAGACCATGACCGAAGCCGTGGACAAGATGCGCGGCAAGATCGGCCAGAAGATCACCCTGACCCTGGTGCGCGACGGCGGCACGCCGTTCGACGTGACCCTGGCGCGCGCCGTGATTCAAGTGAAGAGCGTCAAGGCGCAGCTGCTGGAATCGGGCTACGGCTACATCCGCATCACCCAGTTCCAGGTCAAGACCGGCGAAGAGGTCTCCAAGGCCCTGGCCAAGCTGCGCAAAGACAACGGCAAGAAGCTCAACGGCATCATCCTCGACCTGCGCAACAACCCGGGCGGTGTGTTGCAGGCAGCCGTGGAAGTGGTCGACCACTTCATCAAGAAAGGTCTGATCGTCTACACCAAAGGCCGAATCGCCAACTCCGAACTGCGCTTCTCCGCCACCGGCAAGGACGAAAGCGAAGCGGTGCCGATGGTGGTGCTGATCAACGGTGGCAGCGCCTCGGCGTCGGAAATCGTTGCCGGTGCCCTGCAGGACCAGAAACGCGCGGTGGTCATGGGCACCACCAGTTTCGGCAAGGGCTCGGTGCAAACCGTGCTGCCGCTGAACAACGACCGCGCGCTGAAGATCACCACGGCGCTGTACTTCACGCCGAACGGCCGCTCGATCCAGGCCCAGGGCATTGTCCCGGACATCGAAGTGCGCAAGGCCAAGATCACCAACGAAGCGGACGGCGACTACTTCAAGGAAGCCGACCTGCAAGGCCACCTGGGCAACGGCAACGGCGGCGCAGACAAGCCGACCGGTTCCGGCGCGAAGGCCAAGGCCATGCCGCAGGATGACGATTACCAACTGGCCCAGGCCCTGAGCCTGCTCAAAGGGCTGAGCATCACGTCCGGCCGTTGAGGATGTCTTTGCGTTTCCTCTTCGTCCTGCTGTGCTGTCTGGGGGGTGCTGCGCACGCAGAACCCCCCAGCACTACCCCGCCAAAAGCCTATCTGACGCTGATCATCGACGACCTGGGACAGAACCTGCCCCGGGATCGCCGCGTGCTGGCCCTGCCCGGCCCGGTGACCACGGCGATCATGCCCGACACCCCGCACGCCACCGAATTCGCCCGCGAAGCCCATCGCGCCGGCAAGATCGTGATCCTGCACATGCCGATGGATCCGGCCACCGGCCCGTACGCCTGGCACCCCGAACTGCCGCTCGAAGAGCTGCAAAAGCGCCTCGACGCCGCGTTCAAAATGGTCCCTTACACCGCGGGCATCAACAACCACATGGGCAGTCGCATGACCGCGCAACCGGTGGCGATGGCGTGGCTGATGGGTGAGTTGCAACGCCGCCACAAGTTCTTCGTCGACAGCCGCACCAGTGCGCAAACCGTGGCGGCGCAGCAGGCACAGAAAATCGACCTGGCGAGTGTTTCGCGGGATGTATTCCTCGATGACGAACGCACCGAAGCAGCGATTTTCACCCAACTGCAGACCGCCATCAGCCTGGCGCGCAAACAGGGATCGGCGGTGATGATCGGTCACCCGTACCCGCAGACGCTGGCAGTGTTGGAGCGTGAATTGCCGAAGCTCAAGGCCCAGGGCATCGAGTGGATCGACATCAAGCAGATGATCAGCGTGCGGAGCAACAGGGCGACCGCTGCACACGGGAAAAATGGTATTTATCGCTAACCGGCCAATTAATTAACTTCTTATTACCCCGCGCCGAATCCAACAAATAGCAACACCTTGGAAATTCACTAACAACAAAACTCATTTATTCTGCGCCAGTCTTGCACCCCAACACACTCGCCAAGGACTGGCCATGAACTTAAAGAACATCTACACAGGCTTTTTATTACTTCCTGCATTCTCGCTGCCTGCTTATTCCATCCCAGTGGATTATGGCAAGGGCATTGAGAACTTCTCATCCTCTTATTACCTGAAAAACCAGGATGGTGACTATAAGTACTGGAACGGAATAGGCGTATACAAAAGCCCTGGGCAACTTACCTGCACCGCTTTTCTGATCGACACAAACAGCTCTGATGCGTCCGACTCTGCCTATGCACTGACCAGCGCACATTGCGTGGGCAAGGAAAATGGCGTCATGCGAATAGATGACCCCATCGAAGGCACGATCACCTTCAACCATTTCAATGACACACCGGATGCCCGCAAGGCCGTCCCTCTGAAAAAAGTAGCCTGGAGCAGTATTCAGGGTGTCGATCTGGCTCTTTTGGAACTAGGGATGTCACAAGGCGAACTTCTGGCACAGGGCATTACGCCCATGAAACTGGCAGAACAACCACCGGCCGAAGACACCGACATTCTGATTGTGCACGGACCCGGTGGAGCGCCATTACGAATTTCAGCCTGTACCCACGTACCTTCGCCGGCCATTTTCGAAAAGCCCTGGGTCTGGCGGCATAGTCTCAGCAATCAGTGCAAAGACGTTGCCTCCGGAAGCTCCGGGAGCCCTGTCATTGTTCGAGCGACCAACGAAGTCTATGGCGTTCTGGGTACGCTTGCAGCCCATCTGACGCCGCTGCCCGGCTACGGCCAGATGCCGAGCGGCAGTTACGGTAGTTCAACCTCGGTTTTCAACAATTGCTTTATCGATGGCAAACTCAATACCAACCCACAGGTGTGCGAGTTATTTCCGGCAGCTTCCATCAGGCTACCCGCCGAACTGCCAATGCACGCAAAAATCAGCGTAACTACGCAAGGCAGTTATGAGTATCCCGCGTGGAACTTCGAAGTAACCGCCAGCACCCGATTTATTCGAACCAAACGTACTGCCGACTCACTCGATTGCGAAAAGCCTGAAGGCTACAGCCAACCGATCAACAGCGACACCCGCACCACTCGGTTGAATGTTCCAATGGGACCTGAAACCGGGACTAATAACCTTTGCATTATCGCCACGGACGATACCAGCGAAGTATTACCCGCCGGAACTTACCGCAACGCCGTGACCGTTCCTACCTATCTGATTGATGCGGGCCCGACACCAGCTCCTGCCCTGGACGCTTTCTATGACAAAGAGACAGACCGAGTGATATTCCTCTGGCCGAAAAGGAACATCGAGGGCATTGATCGTTATGAAGTAAAAGCCGGCCCTGCGGATACAACCCGTTGCGTCGATCCGCAGGGGTATACCGTTCCAAAATACAATTGGGTTCGCCGAGAAAGCAACTTCCCCATGAAATTCTGCATGTATGCCCTCGATACCAACAATCAGCGCTCAGTGCTGAAGGAATACATCCTGCAATGGGAAACGCTCAAAAATCGCGCCCCTTGATCTGAACGGCGCCCCGCAGCCTTGTGCTTCTGCATCAACGGCAAACAGAAGAAGCGCAAGGCTGCCAATGGCCAAGATGATGTCTATCGGAAATATCCGGTCACTACGCTGAATACATAGTTACCGCCAAAGGCCTGGCGCGAATACCGATAGTGAGACCTGCAACGGGTCGCGACTCCCTTGAGTCGTCGTTCAACTATCAGGAGTGACTATGACCATTCATGAACAGGCCGCAGCGCCATCCAGGCCAATCGAGCCGATCAGACACGACAACCTGCTGATCCAGTTCACCACGGAATACCACCGAATCTGGGACAGCGCCGGCTCGCGGGCAAAACCTGCGGCTTTCTGGCGGCCGACACCAGCGCCGGATGTATTACCGGGCTATTTCCCGCTCGGCGATGTGTTCATTGCCGGACACGACAACATTAACGGCAGCACCGTGGTCGCCGTGGTTTGCGAGGCCGATACCCCCAGCGCGGATCCAACCCGGGGCCCGGCACTATGTCGCCCGGACGACTTCGAATTGATCTGGAAAGACTCCGGCTCAAAATCGAAGAAAGACGGGGCCGTATGGCGACCGCTTGCCCCGCAAGGTTATGTGGCCATGGGAGCGGTCTGCTCCAATGATCATGAAAAACCTTCAGTCAATGCGGTTCGCTGTGTGCGTGCCGATCTGGTGATCGCATCGGACGTCGGCGAGCTGATCTGGAATGACAAGGGCAGCGGCGCCAGACAGAGCTTCAGTGCCTGGAGTGTTGCACCGCGCAGCGCCCCGCCGGGAGAGATTCACTTCGCGCCAGGCACTTTTGTGGCGGCCAACGGTTTCGGCAAACCCGAGGGCGATGGCGGCGCTTACTCACTGCGGATGCAGATCGCGCCGCAGATCCTGTCGGCGCCTTCGCTGCCGACGCTTTCCGGATCGAACGTTTCGCAAATCCACGCGGCGGCCACGCTTGCTCAAGTCGTCGAACTTCCCTGGTTCGTCATCAAGGATGACCTGTCACCCCTGGAACAACTGCGCACCAGCCCCCTCTATCGTCTGGAAAGAACCGATCACTACTATCTGGTCGGGAGCGGACACAACACGAGCGACCAGGCCTGCTCGTTCAAGTGGACGGCGCAGCGACTGCAGAACTCCAAGATGCTGCGCCTGTTCACGCAGCTCACAGCGATCAATTTCGTGGGGCCGTGGGCAACGACGGCAGACGCTCAACCATCACTGCCGTTCTCGGCAAGATTGAACAGCCAGTTCACCCACAGCGAGACCTCAAGCAGTGGCTGGCAGACTGCGTTTGTCACCCAAGTCCTCGCCATGGCCGGCAAAGGCAAGTTCGTCGCGGTGTATCAACTGGAGAGTTTCTACGAGCTGGTGCGTGGAGACGGTTCACAGGCAGGGATCAACCTCGGCTACACCGAGTGCGAAAACCTGCATCTGCTGCAATATCCGCTGGAAGAATGCAGCCACGATACTGCGGACAAGGCGTTGCCGACCACTACAGATACCGTCCCATGATCTCGTCCACCACACCGTCCTTGCGCATCTGATCCAGCGCCGCCTGCAACCTGGCGACCGTTGCATCCGACACGTCCTTGTTCAGCGCCAGGTACAACTCGGCGCTGTTGAAGCGCAGCACGGTCTTGAGTCCGGTGACCCCATCCTGCCGCGCCAGATAACGCCCGGCAGGATCACCCGTGGCCCACAGGTCGATCTGGCCATTGACCAGTTTTTTCGCGTTGTCCTGATCACGCAGCACCACGATCGGCTTCAGGCCCTGCTTGGCCAGCGTCTCGGCAATCGCGTCACCCTTGTAGGCGCCGATCTTGTATTTGCGTGCATCGTTGAGGGTGTCGAGGGTGATCTTGCTGTCGGCCCTGGCCAACATGATCCAGTCGTCCGGACCGATCGGGCCGACCCATTTGAACAGGTTCTCGCGATCGGGCAGGCGAGCCATCACGAAGGCGCCATAACCGGGGTTTTCCAGCGCCAGTTTGTAGACCCGCTCCCATGGGAAGCGCAGCGTCAGGCTGTAGGTGAGCCCGGCGCGCTTGAACATTTCGCGCACGATGTCGGCGGCAATGCCGTTGATATTCTCGCCCTTGGCGAAATTCTTGCCGTCTTTCGCCATGTTGTAGGGCGGGAAGTTTTCGGTGAGGAGCACCAGATCGGTGTCGGGACTGTTTTCGGCCCGCGCCGTGTTGAGCAGCAACACAGAGGCACTGGCGAGAACAAGAAGCAGGCGTTTGATCATGTCGGGCTACCGGAATCCATGGCGTGCCCAAGAGTGCCTTGGGTACGCCATGCTGTCCACTGGCCTGTACGGTTTAGCGCATGACAATTCCGCGTTGCGCCATGTAGGCCTTGGCCTCCTGCACGGTGTATTCGCCGAAGTGAAAAATACTCGCCGCCAGTACCGCGCTGGCGTGGCCTTCGAGGATGCCGTCGGCCAGATGCTGCAGGTTGCCGACGCCACCGGAAGCGATCACCGGGATGCCCAGTGCATCGCTGATCGCCCGAGTCACGCCGAGGTCGAAGCCGTTTTTCATGCCGTCCTGATCCATGCTGGTCAACAGGATCTCGCCGGCACCGAGGCCTTCCATTTTTTTCGCCCACTCGACTGCATCGAGACCGGTCGGCTTGCGCCCGCCGTGGGTGAAGATTTCCCAGCGCGGGGTTTCACCCGGGCCGGAGACCTTCTTCGCGTCGATGGCGACGACGATGCACTGCGAGCCGAAATGCTGCGCGGCTTCGCCGACGAACTCCGGATTGAACACCGCTGCGGTGTTGATCGAAACCTTGTCCGCACCGGCATTGAGCAGGTTGCGAATGTCCTGCACGGTGCGCACGCCGCCGCCGACGGTCAGCGGGATGAACACCTGGCTGGCCATGCGCTCGACGGTATGCAGTGTGGTGTCGCGACCATCGACGCTGGCGGTGATGTCGAGGAAGGTAATCTCGTCGGCACCCTGCTCGTCATAACGACGGGCGATTTCCACCGGGTCACCGGCATCGCGGATGTTCTCGAACTTCACACCTTTGACGACCCGGCCGTTGTCCACGTCCAGGCAAGGGATGATGCGTTTGGCCAGCGCCATGGTCAGTCCTCAGCCTTGGTACGAATCGCAGAAAGCTTGCGCTTCAGCGACGTCGAGGGTGCCTTCGTAGATCGCCCGGCCAGTGATTGCACCGATGATGCCCGGCGCCTTGGCGTCGAGCAGCGACTTGATGTCACCCAGATTGTGGATACCGCCGGAAGCAATCACCGGGATCTTCGTCGCTGCCGCCAGCGCAGCGGTGAACGGTACGTTGCAGCCCTGCATCATGCCGTCTTTGGCGATGTCGGTATAAACGATCGAGGACACACCGTCGGCTTCAAACTGCTTGGCCAGATCGATGACTTGCACGGTGCTGATTTCAGCCCAGCCATCGGTGGCGACGAACCCGTCTTTGGCATCCAGACCGACGATGATTTTGCCCGGGAACGCGCGGCAGGCCTCAGCGACGAACGCCGGATCCTTCACCGCTTTGGTACCGATGATCACGTAGCTCACGCCCGCCTTGACGTAGTGCTCGATGGTTTCCAGCGAGCGGATACCGCCGCCGATCTGGATCGGCAGGGTCGGGTAGCGCTTGGCGATCGCGGTGACCACTTCGCCGTTGACCGGCTGGCCTTCAAATGCGCCGTTCAGATCGACCAGATGCAGACGGCGGCAACCGCCCTCCACCCACTTGGCAGCCATGCTCACCGGGTCATCGGAGAACACTGTGGAATCTTCCATGCGGCCCTGGCGCAGACGTACGCAGGCACCGTCTTTAAGATCGATAGCGGGAATAATCAGCATCTGGCAAACCTTCAAATTTGAATGTTCAGCTTGGCTCGGAAATCAGTTTTTCTCGAGCGCCCACAGGTCGCTTTCGATGCTTTCAAACCGCTCTTTGAGGTGAGTCTGCACATCGAAAATCGCCCTGTTGTAATAGTGCGGAGCAATTTCGCGGGTAAACAGCTCAAGAATTTCCGCCGCCTCGAACGAACCCAGGTCGAGTTCGAACCGATCCTCCATGAACCGCTGGATCTTGCGGCTGGCCTCGTTCTCCTGCTCGGGAGTGAGGGTCAGAATCGGCGGTTTGGACTTCTTGGCGGCCATTTACCAGCGACCGTCCCACGCGGCGAAGTTCTGCAGCAATTGCAGGCCATGGGTATGGCTCTTCTCCGGGTGGAACTGAACGGCGAAACGCGAGCCTTCGGCCAGCGCTGCTGCGAAATCGACCCCGTAATGACCGCTGCCGACTACCTGCCGCGCATTGGCGGCAGCGATGTAGTAGCTGTGCACGAAGTAGAAACGCGCCTTGTCCGGAATGTCGTGCCACAGCGGGTGGCTGACCTTCTGCTGCACTTCGTTCCAGCCCATGTGCGGGACTTTCAGGTGCTCGCCGTCTTCATGCAGGTCTTTGCCGAAGAACTTCACCGCGCCCGGGAACAGGCCGATGCAGTCGACGCCATCGTTCTCTTCGCTGCTGTCGAGCAGGGCTTGCATGCCGACGCAGATGCCGAGGAACGGACGATCCTGGCTGACTTCACGCACCAGCGCGTCGAAACCGAGGCGACGGATCTCCGCCATGCAATCGCGAATCGCGCCAACGCCAGGGAATACCACGCGGTCGGCTTCGCGAATCACGTCCGCGTCGCTGGTGATCAGCACCTTGCCGGCGCCGACGTGCTCGAGGGCCTTGGCCACCGAGTGCAGGTTGCCCATGCCGTAGTCGATAACTGCAACCGTCTGCATTACAGAACGCCTTTGGTCGATGGCATTTGCCCGGCCATGCGCTCGTCCAGCTCGACGGCCATGCGCAGCGCGCGGCCGAAAGCCTTGAACACGGTTTCGATCTGGTGGTGGGTGTTGGTGCCACGCAGGTTGTCGATGTGCAGGCTGACCAGTGCGTGGTTGACGAAGCCCTGGAAGAATTCCTGGAACAGGTCGACGTCGAAGCCGCCCACGGTGGCGCGGGTGTACGGCACGTGCATCTGCAGGCCTGGACGGCCGGAGAAGTCGATCACCACGCGCGACAGCGCTTCATCGAGCGGCACGTAGGCGTGGCCGTAGCGACGGATGCCTTTCTTGTCGCCGATGGCTTTGGCGAAGGCCTGGCCGAGGGTGATACCGACGTCTTCCACGGTATGGTGGTCGTCGATATGCAGATCGCCCTTGCATTCAATATCCAGGTCGATCAACCCGTGACGGGCGATCTGATCCAGCATGTGCTCAAGAAAAGGAACACCGATATCGAATCGGGCCTTTCCGGTGCCATCAAGGTTGATCGAGGCTTTGATCTGGGTTTCCAGAGTGTCGCGCTCGACAGACGCCTTACGTTCGGCCATCACCAGCTCCGCAAAATCATTGGGCGAAAAAGGCAGCCATTATAGGCACGCGGGGCCGAAACAGAAACACGAGACGTGATATGGCTGACGGACAGACTCCCGTGTTGTCGGGGATAGACATGTCCATACAAGCCATTTGAAGCAGCACAAAACAAATGTGGGAGCGGGCTTGCTCGCGAAGAGGGAGTGTCAGTCAACATCAATGCTGAATGACATACCGCCTTCGCGAGCAAGCCCGCTCCCACAGGGGTACTGCGTTTTACCCATTACTTAGTGAAACAGTACCGCCGTCTTCTGCAGGGTCACCCACACACCCCACGCCAACGGAATACCCACCACCAGCCATGCAGCCACAGCCAGCGGCTTGCTGCCCGGTGCGGCTTTCCACTCCAGCACGGTGCTCGCATCAGCACCCTTGTCGTGGCCCAGCGCCTGTTCGGCAGCCAGTTCGGCGTCGGTCATGAAGTACTTGTCGGCCACCGGACGGACCAGCAGGTTGCACAGGAAACCCAGCACCAGCAGGCCCGCGAGGATGTACAGGGTGATGTCGTAAGCGGCAGCGCGTTCAACGCCGATGCTCAGTTGATACTCGCGCAGGTAGTTCACCAGCACCGGACCGAGCACACCGGCCGCAGCCCAGGCGGTCAGTAGGCGACCGTGGATCGCGCCAACCATTTGCGTGCCGAACAGGTCGGCCAGATACGCCGGAACGGTCGCAAAACCACCGCCGTACATCGACAGGATGATGCAGAACGCCGCGACGAACAGCGCAACGTTGCCCAGATGGCCCATGTTCGGGATCAGCGCGTACAGGGCAAAACCGAGGGCGAAGAACACGAAGTAAGTGTTTTTGCGACCCAGGTAGTCCGAGAACGAAGCCCAGAAGAAGCGGCCACCGATGTTGAACAGGCTCAGCAGGCCGGTGAAGCCGGCAGCGATCGCGGCAATCGAAGCCAGTTGCCCGGCATCCAGTTGACCGAACGGCACGTCAACGCCCAGCAACTTGCCGCCGAACACTTCCTGCAGCAGTGGCGAAGCCATGCCGAGGATGCCGATACCGGCCGATACGTTCAGGCACAGCACCAGCCACACCAGACGGAACTGCGGGGTTTTCCACGCCACATTCACGTGCACGTGACGGTGGGTGATCATCGCGTTCGAAGCTTTTTTCGCTGGAGCGGTCCAGCCTTCAGGCTTCCAGCCGGTTGGCGGCACGCGGTAGGCCAGGGCGCCACCGATCATGAACACGAAGTAGATCGCCGCCATGGCCACGAAGCTCTGCCAGACACCGACACCGGCAGGCGAAGCGAAGTGGCTCATCAGTGCCGTCGCCAACGGTGCACCGACCATCGCGCCGCCACCAAAGCCCATGATCGCCATGCCGGTCGCCATGCCGCGCTTGTCCGGGAACCACTTGATCAGGGTCGATACCGGCGAGATATAGCCCAGGCCCAGACCGATACCGCCGATCACGCCGGAGCCGATCCACATCAGCCAGATCTGGTGGGTATAGATCCCCAGTGCCGAGATCAGCAGACCGCCGCACCAGCACAGTGCCGAAACCACACCAGCCTTGCGTGGCCCGGCGTGTTCCAGCCAGCCACCCCAGATCGCTGCCGAGCAGCCGAGGAAGATGAAGAACAGGGTGTAGATCCAGCCGAGCATGGAGATCGGCCAGTCGCATTGCGAAGAGAAGACCTGAGCGATGAAGCTCATGTCCGGCGCGCAAGCCACTGGCGCGGTGACGCCCAGCGCCTTGGACAGCGGCAACCAGAACACCGAGAAACCGTAGGCCATGCCGATGCACAGGTGGATGGCCAGCGCGGCCGGTGGAACCAGCCAGCGGTTGAAACCGGGCTTGGCGATGATGCGTTCCTTGGACAGGAACGCAGGCTGGTCGGCGCGAAGGCCGTCCGCCGTGATACTCGTGCTCATTGTGTATCCCCCAATTATTAGTATGGTTCGCCAGCCACTGTTCACCCTCGGCCTTTATGCACGCAGGCATGACCGTTTTTTCAGGTGAAGCTCCTTGAAGGCGCGACGTTAAGTCGCAGAAGGACGGACGAACCGGCGAAGGTTACCATTTGCACGTGACAGAAAAACCAAACTGATATCACCTTTTTCGTGTCATCTGATCTCGCCCCCTCAGGAAAAAGCCATGCCGATCGTTGTCCAAGCGCTGAACGATGCCAGTTACCAGGATCAACAGGATTTGCAGAAGATCTATCGTGACGCTCCACAGTGGCTGTTCGCGCCGTATTCCGGGGACGCCCAGTTGATCGAAAGCAGCCTGGCGGACGGGTCTTTGATTACAGGACGTTTCAACGACCGACTGCTCGGTGCGGCGCGCCTGACAAGGCACGACGGGATTTGGTACTTGTCGCATTTGTGTGTACGAAAAGTCACCCGGCGCCGTGGGGTGGCTGAGCGATTGGTGAACCAAGCGCAGAAAATGGCGTCGCAAGCGGGTGCCCAACTGCGCCTGCTGGCACCGGCCAGACACCTTGAAACGCAGGCGCTGGCCGCCAAACTGCAAGTGCCGCTGGAAGTCATCGCGACATGACAGCGCCCCGAACCGGGCGGATGCAGCGCTATACTCCCCGGCTAAATTACGAATTCGACTAACTACAAGGACTCGCCCATGAAAGCGTTCGGCAAAATCCTGGGTCTGGTACTTCTCGGGCTGTTGCTGATCATTGTGGCGGCGGGCTTCGCCCTGACCCACCTGTTTGATCCCAACGACTACAAAGACGAGATCCGCCAGATAGCCCGCGACAAGGCCCACATCGAGCTGACGCTCAATGGCGATATCGGCTGGAGCCTGTTCCCGTGGCTCGGCCTGGAACTGCATGAAGCCAGCATCGCCACCCTGATCAACCCGACCGAACCGTATGCCGACTTGCAGATGCTCGGCCTGTCCGTGCGCGTGCTGCCGCTGTTGCGCCGTGAAGTGCAGATGAGCGATGTGCGTGTCGAAGGCCTGAACCTGCGCCTCAAACGCGACAAGAACGGCCATGGCAACTGGGAAGATATCGGCAAATTGCCGACAGCCGCCGCGCCCGCCGGCAGCCCGGCGCCTGGCAGCGCACCTGCTGCCGAAGCCCCTGCCCAGCCGGAAAAACCGCCGCAGCCGATCCGCCTCGACATCGACAGCCTGACGGTCAACAACGCCCGCGTTGAATACAACGACGAGCAGACCGGCAAGCAGTACAGCGCCGAAAGCATTCAGTTGAGCACCGGTGCAGTACACGACTCGACCAACATTCCGCTGAAAGCCACGGCGTTCCTCAGCACCAATCAGCCTGTGCTGCGGGTGCGCACCGAGCTCAACGGCGAGCTGCGCATCGAACGCGCACTGCAACGTTACAAGTTCGAAGACATGAAACTGTCCGGCGAACTGACCGGCGACCCACTGCAGGGCAAGGCCATGACCTTCTCCGCCCAAGGCCAGATCTCCCTGGACAAGGCAGCGAATGTCGCCGAATGGACCGGGATCAAGATCTCCGCCAACCAGCTGCGTGCCCTCGGCGAGCTGAAGGCCAACGACCTCGACAAGACCCCGCAGATCACTGGCGGGATCTCGATCGCCCAGTTCGATCTGGCGAAATTCGTCGACAGCATCGGTCAGACGTTGCCAGCCATGGCGCCCGGCAGCCTGAGCAAGGTTGAACTGGTCAGCCGCGTGGCCGCCACGCCAACCAGCGTGGCTTTCGACAACGTCAACCTGAAACTCGACGACAGCAGCTTCAGCGGGCGCATTGCCGTGGAAGACTTCGCCAAGCAGTCGCTGCGCGCGATCCTCAAGGCCGACACCTTTGATGTCGACCGCTACCTGCCGCCGAAATCGGACAAGGCCAAAAACGCCACGCAAGTGCGTCAGGCTGAAGTCGCCAGCACCGAAGCCGATGCCATGGCCGGCGCCGGCAGCACACCGCTGCCGGACAAACCGAGCAAAAGCGCCTGGAGCACCGAGCGTCTGCTGCCGGTCGAGCGTCTGGCCAAACTCGACGTCGATGCCGACCTGACCTTCGGCCAACTGACCCTCGACAAACTGCCGATCCAGAACGCTGCACTCAAGGCCACAGGCCAGAGCGGCCTGCTGACCCTGCAAAACCTGCGCGGCGAGCTATACGGCGGCGACTTCGAAGCCAAAGGCACCCTCGACGTACGCCCGAGCGCCCCCGTGCTCAATCTGCAGACCAAAATCAACCGCGTGCCGGCCGAGAAAATTCTCGAAAGCCAGGGCAAGAATCCGCCGGTCAAAGGCCTGGTCACGCTGACCAGCAACCTCACCGGCAGCGGCAACAGTCAGCAGGCGCTGATCGAAACCCTCAACGGCAACGCCAGTTTCGTGATCAACAACGGCGTGCTGCTCAACGCCAATCTTGAACAGCAACTGTGCAAAGGCATCGCCACCCTCAATCGCAAAACCCTCAGCGGCGAGCCACGAGGCAAGGACACACCGTTCCAGGAACTCAAGGGCAACCTGACCTTGCGCAACGGCGTGGCGAGCAACCCGGACCTGAAAGTGCGCATCCCGGGCATGACCGTCAACGGCAACGGCGACATCGACCTGAAAGTGCTGGGCATGGATTACCGCGTCGGCATCATCGTCGAGGGCGACACCAGCGCCATGCCGGATCCGGCATGTCAGGTCGGCGAGAAATTCGTCGGTATCGAGTGGCCGCTGCGCTGCCGTGGCCCGCTGGAGCTGGGCGCCAAGGCCTGCCGTGTGGATAACGAACGTCTCGGCCAGGTCGCGACCAAAATCGCCGGTGACAAACTCAGCGAAAAGATCGATGAAAAACTCGGCGACAAGGTCAGCCCGGAATTGAAAAACGCATTGAAAGGGCTGTTCAAGCGATGAGAGCGGAGCAGTTTTCCACGGCGGTGCTGGAATGGTTCGACCGCCACGGCCGCCACGATTTGCCTTGGCAGCAAGACATCAATCCGTATCGGGTATGGGTCTCGGAGATCATGTTGCAGCAGACCCAGGTCAGCACCGTGCTCAATTACTTCGACCGCTTCATGGCCGCGCTGCCAACAGTACAAGCGCTGGCCGAAGCGCCGGAGGACGAAGTGCTGCATCTATGGACCGGGCTGGGTTACTACACCCGCGCGCGCAATCTGCAGAAGACCGCGAAGATCGTCGTCAGCCAGTATGGCGGCGAATTTCCGCGTGACGTCGAAAAGCTGACGGATCTGCCGGGGATCGGCCTGTCCACCGCTGGGGCTATCGCCAGCATCAGCATGGGCCTGCGCGCGCCGATCCTCGATGGCAACGTCAAACGCGTTCTGGCGCGTTTTACCGCGCAAGAGGGTTACCCGGGGGACCCGAAGGTCGCCAAACAGCTATGGGCCAACGCAGAGCGTTTCACGCCGCACGATCGGGTCAACGCCTACACCCAGGCGATGATGGATCTTGGCGCCACGCTGTGTACGCGCAGCAAACCGAGCTGCCTGCTGTGTCCGCTGGAAAAGGGCTGCGAGGCGCACATGCTTGGCCTGGAGACCCGCTACCCGATTCCCAAACCGCGCAAGGCCATCCCGCAGAAACGCACGCTGATGCCGCTGCTGGCCAACAGCGAAGGCGCGATTCTGCTTTATCGTCGCCCGTCGACAGGTCTGTGGGGCGGTTTATGGAGCCTGCCGGAACTCGATGACCTCGACGACCTGCAGCATCTGGCCGACCAGCACTCGCTGACCATGGGCGAGCAGCAGGCGCTGCCAAGCCTCGTCCACACCTTCAGCCATTTCCAGCTGTCCATCGAACCCTGGCTAGTTCAGGTGCAGGAGGCCGGTCAGCACGTGGCCGAGGCCGACTGGCTCTGGTATAACCTCGCCACCCCGCCGCGCCTGGGCCTTGCCGCCCCGGTCAAAACCTTGCTCGAACGCGCGGCCGCCGTATTGAACGCAGGAGAGTCGTCATGACCCGCACCATCATGTGCCGCAAGTACAAAGAAGAACTGCCCGCGCTGGAACGCGCTCCTTTCCCGGGCGCCAAAGGTCAGGATATTTTTGACCACGTCTCGGCCAAGGCCTGGGCTGACTGGCAGAAACACCAGACCCTGCTGATCAACGAAAAGCGTCTGAACATGATGAACGCCGAAGACCGCAAATATCTTCAGGGCGAAATGGACAAGTACTTCTCCGGCGAGGATTACGCCAAGGCTGAAGGCTACGTTCCGCCTGCAGAGTAAACCCGCAAAATCGGGGGTCGGATCGTAAGCGACGGAATTAATTTAAGAAATTTTAAAAAAGTCGTTGACGTAAATCCGAAAAACCCTTTTAATGCGCCCCGTTGCCCAGATAGCTCAGTCGGTAGAGCAGGGGATTGAAAATCCCCGTGTCGGCGGTTCGATTCCGTCTCTGGGCACCAAATACCGAAAACCCTGAATCGCAAGATTCAGGGTTTTTTTATGCCTGCGATTTGATCAAGCACGCCGCCCGCCTCTGCGAAGCACCGAACCGTCCCTGCGCTCCATATCAAAAATCTCCCCTTTCCTGAATTCTTTCAAAACTGCCAGAACGCTCCGTAGGCCCTAGCGGAAATGGACGACATACGCTCGCCCATGGATTGGGCAGAATTGGACTCAGAGCTGCCGCGTATCCCGAAGCAGATGCATAACAGGGATGTAACAGATGATTAGCAAGATCAGAGCCCAATCCACTGATTCATGCATTGGGCAAGAATCCAGAACCTTCACCTTCAATTGCCGGCAATCGGCATTGCTTCATCAACTCTCTATGGAAATCGCAGCCATCGGTGGACCGCAGGCTCCTGGTGCCAATTTCCTGACCTCTGCCGCGGCCAATGAATTGAAGCCTTCCTTTTCGCAACACCAATGTGCATTGCTCGAGGCGTATTCCGACAGCCTGTTCTCGGTGTTGATATTCGAAGGCCTCAAGACTATCAACACTTCCAACCCTCCAGATGAACTCCCTGATCTAGCCACTCTGGAAACTCGTCCAGATGTTCTTTGTCTGGCTTCACGCAATCAGATTTTGTTGAAGCTGGTGGACAATAACGCGTTCGCTTACGACCTAGACAACAATGGGAAATTGGTACGGCTGGTGGCCAACTTCAAGGGAGGCGGCCTCACAAAGATCAAGGCGGAGCCAGAATCCAGAGAATTGAGTTCACACTCAGGCCTGGCGCTTGGCCCGCACACTGAAGCACCTTACTGGTGTGCCGTAGATGCAAAGGACGGGCATTCACCCTCCCCGTCTTCGCTAATACTTTCTGCGCTGTGGAACCCCACCCTTGAACCTACACGGGTCATCCCGCTCCCACCTGTCCTCGAAAGAATTGGCATCATCAACTGTCTGGCGCTGACCACTAAAAACTTCCAGTTCACTCGCAGCGACTCCTTTGTCAGTGGCAAAGGTGCAAACGGTCGTGACGTGTCGATTCTGGCTTTCGACGACAAAGTCGGGTTCTCGGCCCGATTCAACTCTTATCGCTTCTCGGTGAACAGTAATGTGTCGAAGTTTGTGAAAACGGCTTACTCCGCTCTTTGCCAAAGCGTAGAGGAATCGACTCCGGCGGAGTACGCGCTGACTCAGGAATCAGCCATGGTCATCAATAACACCCGGGCACTGCACTGTCGCGATGTGATTAAAGACAACAGAAGAGTGCTGGTGCGTATTTTCGGACTCTCAAAATTCTCCACCCCGATTGTCATTTCAGAAGATCCATTACTAGTGCGGGGCTGATCTCCGCACTCCGGGTACGGAGCTTCTCGCAAGCAGAAAATTGATTGGTAACCATTAAAGAGGTAATGCAATGTCTTGGGACATCATCGGCATGCTGGCGCTCGTCGCATTTTGTGCCGGTTTTTTTGATGCTATTGCCGGTGGTGGAGGACTGATCACCTTGCCTGCATTGTTTCTGGCCGGTGTAGATCCGATCAGCGCGATTGCAACCAACAAGTTTCAGGCAGCATCAGCAACCATTTCGGCGACAGTGACTTTTGCTCGCAAAGGGTTGATCGAATGGCGTGAAGGACGCTTCCTGGTTGTCTGCGGATTTATTGGTGGAGCCAGCGGCGCCTTGCTGGTCAGTTCAATCGATAAACGATATCTGGAAGCTTGCGTGCCTGTAATGCTGATTCTGGTGGCGATCTATTTTGCGCTATCGCCGAAACTGGCCAATGAAGATCGGCGCAAGAGAATCGGAATTCTGCTTTTCTCTTTTACTGTCGCGCCGATCCTCGGTTTTTACGACGGAATATTCGGTCCCGGGGTGGGATCGTTCTTTATCGTTGGTTTTGTACTGCTCTGCGGCCTGGGCATGATGCGGGCCATGAGTTTTACCAAACTTGCCAACGCCTCGTGCAATCTCGGCTCGCTTTCTGTCTTCATCACCAAGGGCGTGATTATCTGGCCAGTAGCTTTAGCGATGGCGCTGGCTGCCTTCATCGGCGCACAGTTGGGCGCTCGTGCCGCTGTTCGGGTCGGGCCGAAGTTGGTCAAACCGATGTTGATCGTGGTTTGCTGCGCCTTGGCCATCAAACTTCTGAGCGTAGAGAACAATCCATTGCGCATTGCCATAGCTCAGACATTCGCTTCACTCTAAACGCTGCTTATCGATGCATTTATTCCTGATGAAAGACCCGCGCTCCTCCATGGGATCGCGGGTTTTATCGTTTCAGTCGATCAATAAGCTATCGATCAACTCAACGTGTACGTCCGCCCACCCCCGGTAATCGTAGAGATGTGCCGGGCCATGAGTCGGCAAGCAGGACAGTGTCGCGCGCTGCCCCCACACTGTGCTGCATTCCTTGTCGAGCAAGTTCTGAATCTCTGCGCTGAAGGTGCCGATGTCGGTGTCGCGGCTGCCGAGCAGGTCGCTGGTGATAGTAAGGGAACGGATAGAAGTTGGTGTCTTCGTTGCGGTAAGGCGCTTGCAGGTAGAAGTCCTGACCGAGTACATCGCTGTGGTGATAGTTGGCGTTGAGCAGCACGCGCTTGGTACGCGGGTCGAGATCGGTGGGATAACCACGCCCAGTTCGGCGTCTTCCAGGTTCGAAGCGAGCCTTCAACGTCGACGGGTTTCGAACAAAGACGATCCGCGCTACTTTGGCTACACCTTATGGAAGAGGGTCATCCGTTCGATGAACCAGAAAAGAACCCGCGTACCCCTGCCCCATCCGCCACCCTATCGCCAGAGTCGGGCTGCATTCTGGGTGACGGTGCTGGTCGGCGTACTGATCGCCTTCCTCATCGGCGCGTCGATTTATCTGATCGTCCACAGCTTGATCAGCGGCTCCATCACCACATGGAACCGCTCCGGTCCACGCCACACCTACACCCTTGCACTGCAACCGCGAATGTTCTGGTTCGAGATCGTGTCGCAATGCATCGGCACCGTATTCCTGATAGCCGTCGGCTGGATCGGACTATGGATTCACCGAATGGCGCAAGAACCCACTGACAAGCAGAAGGGCAAGCGTACGCGGGGGTAAATGACGGTTGGTCCTCAGAGGGTGTTGACGTAGTCGACCGGCAACAAAACCGTGTCGAGCGCGGCGTCTACCGGCAGCGATACCACGGTAATCACCGGGCAAACGATCATCATGTAGCAGATGACCGCGGCGGGCATGCCGTCTCCCCCTCTCACGCCAAGCAAGTGCAAGTTGCCATCGACGCCTTTGTAGTACGGTTCTGCAGAATCACCGTTCAGGCGCCCCTTCATCGTTCCACAACCAGCCAACAGCAAAACCAGGCTCACCGCTGAGCCAATACGCAAAATCCCTTTCAAACCAGCACTTCCTTGCATCACAGAAACATAAGGCGCGGGATTGTACCCGCGCCTCGACTTTCAATTGAACCCAACACTATCCAGCGTCATTCCAGTGGAACACCAGATTGCGGGCAGCGCCGCTGCCAACGTCTGTCTCATCGCGCCGTGTTTCGCCATTGCGGGTGGCGACCACCGTGTACTTACCGGGTGGTAGTTGCACGTAAACCAGCGGACCCGTTTGGGTGAGGGTCAGTACGGTTTGCCCTGGTGACTTTTGAATCATCACATCGACATCAGCGGTGTACTGGTCTTGCGCGCCCACCGCGAACGTCATGTGCAGGTTGTAACCGGTGGATTGTTGAATGGCTTTTGCCTCATCAACGCCAATCCCGCCGGACAAGTAGTTGATGCCGTTTTGCTGCTGTTGTTGAGCCTGTACGCCTGCGCTGTCGACGGGCTCAAGGCTGGCCGCCTGCAGCATCGCCGGAAAAGCCAATACAGCGACCGCAGCGACTGGCAGCATGAATGAAAGAATGCGCTTCATAATCCCTACTCCCGGACTCTTTTAGAGCCCAACCGTGACTCTTTATTTGATCCGGCCAGGGAAGCACGCGTTTTAGATTGATTGGAACTTGGCCTGTGTACGAAATGGACTACAGACCATCACTCACTGAAACACCTTTTGCCGGCAACGTCCTGCAATACCCATCCCCTCTTCCTGCCGCCTATACGGGGCTCGCCCGACATCGCCGAGCGGCGAATCCCGGCATGCTTTTGCGTCTGTTTCCACTGATGCGGAAGACTCGATGAGCCAGGTAAAACCTACTGATGCGCAAGACCCGAAAATCGATTCATTGCTGGGGGAGTTGGGCGAACTGATTCGCCAGTCGCGGCAAAAAGTGCTGCGTGCGGTTGATACGATTCAAGTCCAGACCTGTTGGCAGATCGGCCGGCATATTGTCGAGTTTGAACAGCAAGGGGCGCAGCGGGCGGGGTATGGCAAGCAGTTGCTGGCCTTGTTGGCGAAGGATCTGACGGCGCAGTTCGGGAAGGGGTTTGATGAAACCAATCTTCGCAAGATGCGCCTGTTTTATCAGCTGTTCCCAATTCGAGACGCACTGCGTCTCGAATTGAGCTGGACTCACTATCGCAGGCTGCTGCGGGTCGAAAGTGCAAAAGCGCGTCAATGGTACGTGGAAGAAACCGCGAACCTGAACTGGTCCAGCCGCGCCCTTGATCGCCAGATCAATACGCTCTACTACGAACGACTCCTCATGAGTCGAGACAAGGCCGATGTGATTGAGGAAGCCTCCACCAACATTGAGGCGATGAAAGACAATCCACGCGAGTTCATTCGCGACCCAGTCTTGCTAGAGTTTCTCGGGCTGCCTGCGCCCTGCAAGATCAGAGAGGATGCTCTTGAACAGGCTCTCATCGAACACCTGCAGAGCTTTCTTCTTGAGCTGGGCAAGGGCTTTTCCTTCGTCGCTCGCCAACAACGCCTCAGTACTCATGATGTAGATCTGTACATCGATCTGGTGTTCTACAACTATTTGCTCAAATGCTTCGTGATCATTGAGCTCAAAAGCGGAAGGCTCAGTGCCGGCGATGTCGGACAGATGGACATGTATGTACGCATGTACGACGAACTCAAGCGCAGCGAGGGCGACAAGCCGACAGTCGGGATCATTCTGTGTGCAGAGAGCAATGATTCGGTCGCGCGTTACTCGATGCTCAAGGGCAATGAGCAACTGTTCGCCAGCAGTTACAAGACGATACTGCCGAGTGAGGAAGAATTACGCGCAGAACTCAATCGGGAACAGGCCTTGATCGAAGAACGCCTGCTCATTCAATCGACTGAATAAACCTGCTGGATTGTTGCCGGGCGGCGCCGAGACTATCGTTGGCAACTTACCCGCAAAGGTGGAAAGCCATGACCTGTCAGGACACGCCCGCGATGCAGGATATGCAGTCAAGGTTGCCAATTTTGACCGCGGCGCAAGGTGAACCCTTCACGGAAGCCGCCGAGGATGACTTTGCCCTTGGCGGCTTCACCTGGCGCCATGCCCTGCCCGACATCCAGCGCCCGGTAGTCATCATCAACGCCGCCACCTCGGTACGCTGCCGACACTATTCACGCTTCGCCGATTACCTGTTCGCCAACGGCTTCGACGTGATCACCTACGACTATCGAGGCATCGGCGAATCACGCCCGGCAACCCTGAAAGGCCTTGAGGCTTCATGGACCGACTGGGGCGCGCTGGATTTCGAGGCGATGCTCAAACGCGCGCAACGGGAATTCTCCGGCCAGCCAATCGATGTGGTCGGCCATAGCTTCGGCGGTTGCGCGGCCGGGCTCGGCGAGTCCGGGCAGGTCATTCGTCGGCTGGTGACGGTCGGCGCGCAGTTCGCTTACTGGCGCGACTATGCCCCCGAACAGCGCCGGCGCATGTTCGGTAAATGGCACCTGCTGATGCCGCTGCTGACGCGGTTCTGTGGCTATTTCCCGGGCAAACGCCTCGGCTGGCTGGAGGACACGCCCGCCGGCGTCGTACGCGACTGGAGCACGCCTGCCGCGCGCTACGAGCAGCGTCCGAGTGGTCGCCGACTGCTGAAGGCAAGCGGTCGCCTGCCCTTCGCCAACGTCCGCGCAAACACCCTGGCGATCAGCATCAGCGACGACCCCTACGGCACCATCCCAGCCATCGAACGCCTGCTCGACTACTTCAGCCATGCGCACAAAACCCACCTGCGCATCGAGCCGCAGGACATCGGCGAACAACAAGTCGGACATTTCGCCTTTTTTCGCAGCGCATACCAAGCCACACTATGGCCCATCGCTCTGACCTGGCTGCAAACCGGCGAGCTGGCCCCCGACACACCCGGGCGGCCAGTGCCACGCAGCTGAGCCCTTTCAACGCACGACGGAACACACCATGGCCTCCGCCAACAAGCAGCAAAAACGCGCCGCCCGGGCCAAGACCAAGGCCAAGCAAAACCGCAGCAAACGCGCCGAGACGCCGGTCGAACTGGACCCGAACGATGACCGTATCGACTTCGAGTCGGTGGACCTGACCGAGCTGTTCAAGAAAATGATCGATGCCGAGAAGATCAGCCAGCAAGCCATGTGCTCCGCGTTCCTCGAAGACCCGCTGCTAGGACTGGTCTACGAGCAGGAAGGCGAAGAAGGCGCGATGGATTTCATCCTCGCCGCGCTGATCGAGTATCGCCAGTGGTCCCAGGAAACCGACGAAGCCGGCGCCCTGGCGTGGATCGAATCCCCGGCCTTCCAGGCCGACTATGTGGCGGCGTCCGACGTGATCGCCGCACAAACCCAACAGAAGAACTGAGTTCCCATGGCATCCCTGAACAAGCAACAGAAACGCGCCAAACGCGCCAAGGCCAAAGCCAAGCACATCCGCATGGTCGGCCGTAAGCCGCTGGACCAGGACGACAATCTCGGGCATCTGGACGAGCCGATCCCGGAATACACCCTCGCAATGTTCAGCAAAATGCGCGACGCCGAAGCCGTCAGCCGCAACGAAATGCTGCTGACCCTGCTGCGCGAACTGGCGTTCATCATCGTTGACCATCCAGAGCTGCTGGACATGGAAAATGCCGAGAACGAAGGCATGGCCGCCACTCACCTGGCCGCCGACATGCTGATCGACTACCGCATGTGGGCCGACGGCATGGACATCGAAACCGCCCAGGCCTGGCTGACCGAGCCACAGTTCATCAGCGATTTCGGGATGGCGCTGGATACTTACGGCAAGTCGCTGGAAGACAGCGCCCCCAAAGCCGAGTAACTTTTTGCACCTGACTTTTCACGCACGATCAAAAAAAGGAGGTCAGGTGAGAAAAGCAGCTTCATACAAGGACGGACAATCGTCGAAATCAGAAGACTCAGCTGCGACCCTCCAAAGCAAAACCGTTAAAACTCCCAAGGAAACAACTTGGGATGAATGGTTCGACGAAGAGAAAGGCAGCTCAGACTTTATGCTCTTGCGAGAACAAAGCTGATTACGGATATGTGGCGACGTTTCGCTACCGGCAGCACAAACAAAAACGGCCGCTCGTCATCACTGACAGCGGCCGTTTTGCATTACGCGTTGCGGATCAGTTCAACACCACCGCACCACGGTTTTCCAGCTTGCGACGACGCGCCACCAGCAGGCCGGCGACGACTACCATGAGGCTCAGCAGGCCGGTTGCGAGGATTTCCACGCGGTGGGCTTCCTGGAACAGCATGATGGTCAGGGCCGCGACGATGAAGATGATCACCGCGTAGGTCAGGCTCGGGAACAGCCACATGCTGAAGACGATTTTCTCGCCGCGGGCCATGCGTTGTTTACGCATGCGCAGTTGCGAGAACGCGATCACCAGGTACACCAGCAGCGCGATGGCGCCGGAACTGGCCAGCAGGAATTCGAACACCGCGGCCGGGGCCACGTAGTTGGCGAAGGTGCAGAGGAACGCCGCGCCGGTCGACAACATCACTGCCCAGTAAGGCGTGCCGCTTTTGTTGACCCGAGTTGACATGGCCGGTGCGTCACCGCGCTTGCCGAGGGAGAACAGCATGCGCGACGAGGTGTACAGCGCCGAGTTCAGGCAGCTGGTTACCGCGACCAGCACTACGATGTCGACGATCATTTTCGCGTTCGGGATGCCCATGCGCTCAAGCACGGTCTGGTAGGAACCGAGGTTGGCCAGGGTCGGATCGTTCCACGGCACCAGGGCCACAACGATGAAGATCGACACGAGGTAGAACAGGCCGATCCGCCAGATCACCGAGTTGGTAGCCTTGGAGATCTGTTTGCCCGGGTTCTTCGATTCCGCAGCCGCAATGGTCACGATTTCGGTACCCATGAACGAGAACATGGTGGTCAGGATTGCACCCAGCACCGCGCCCATGCCGTTTGGCAGGAAGCCGCCGGAGTCGAACAGGTGTGAAACACCGCTGACCTGGCTGTTCGGCAGGAAGCCGAAGATCGCCGCAAGGCCAAGGATGATGAAGCCGATGATCGCCAGCACTTTGATCAGGGCGAACCAGAATTCGAACTCACCGTAGTTCTTCACACTGAACAGGTTGGTGACCGTCAGCAGCAGGGTGATGATCAGTGCGAACGCCCAGATGCCGACACTCGGGAACCAGGCATGGAGGATGGTCGCGGCGGCGTTGGCCTCCAGCGGAATCACCAATACCCAGAACCACCAGTACAACCAGCCGATGGTGAAACCGGCCCAGTGCCCGATGGCACGGTCGGCGTAAGTCGAGAACGAGCCGGTGTCGGGCGAAGCGACAGCCATCTCACCGAGCATGCGCATCACCAGCACCACCAAGGTACCGGCGGCGGCGTAAGCCAGCAGCACAGCAGGGCCGGCGGCAGCGATAGCGTGGCCGGAGCCAACGAACAGACCGGCGCCGATAACACCGGCGATCGACAACATGGTCACATGACGCGGTTTGAGCCCCTGTTCGAGGCCATTGGAGCTTGGGGTACTGCTCATCGGAACTACCTTTGCGAGGAAAGCGATTGCGTCCGTCCCGTCTGGTTTTCCTTCTCGTAAAAAGAAACCAACGGGGCGTTCCAGATTCTGCACGCAATAAGTGCGCCAAAATGTTTCAAACTCTTCTGGGCCGCGGCTTTTAACGCGACCGGACAGTCATCGCAAGTCCTTAAAATTAATGGCAATTTGCCAGAACGTTACCCTGCGACTCACTTTTCAAACGAACGAGCGCACCAGAAACACACTGAAAAAGTGTGGGATGCACAATAAAAGGGCGATTCAGGAACGTTCGGCCGGATAGCGCTTCCAACACCCCGCCAAAGCTGGCAACATCGCGCCTTTTTTTACGCAACACCCACGGGGCTGCACGTTTAAACACCCGTTCGGTTGTTGATGGGGCGACAGTCTGCTGTGCCGATGCGACAACCTGCCACACGCCATCCGCTTACCGCTCGTAGCGCTGTTGGCTGCCATTGAAACGCTATGCTAGCTTGGCCGCCTCGCCAGGAAGGCCCGCCAACAGCAGGAGCGCAACATATATGAGGAACGCACATGGCTGAGGCCACGCCCGCGCTTGAAATCCGCAACTTGCACAAACGCTACGGACAGCTTGAGGTGCTCAAAGGCATCTCGCTGACCGCCCGCGACGGCGATGTGATCTCGATCCTCGGTTCCTCCGGTTCCGGCAAGTCCACGTTCCTGCGTTGCATCAACCTGTTGGAAAACCCGCACCAGGGCCAGATTCTGGTGGCCGGTGAAGAACTCAAGCTCAAGCCCGCCAAGAATGGCGAACTGATTGCTGCCGACGGCAAACAGATCAACCGCCTGCGTTCCGAGATTGGTTTTGTATTTCAAAACTTTAATCTGTGGCCGCACATGAGCGTGCTCGACAACATCATCGAAGCCCCGCGCCGTGTGCTCGGCCAGAGCAAGGCCGAAGCCATCGAAGTCGCCGAAGCGCTGCTGGCCAAGGTCGGCATCGCCGACAAGCGCCACGCCTACCCGGCGCAATTGTCCGGTGGTCAGCAACAACGGGCCGCGATCGCCCGCACGCTGGCGATGCAGCCGAAGGTGATTCTGTTCGACGAACCCACCTCCGCCCTTGACCCGGAAATGGTTCAGGAAGTACTTAGTGTCATCCGCGCACTGGCCGAAGAAGGCCGCACCATGCTGTTGGTGACCCACGAGATGGGCTTTGCCCGTCAGGTCTCCAGCGAAGTGGTGTTCCTCCACCAGGGGTTGGTGGAAGAGCAAGGATCGCCTCAGCAGGTGTTCGACAACCCGCTTTCGGCGCGCTGCAAACAATTCATGTCCAGCAACCGCTAACGGAGCAACATGCATGCAGAATTTTAAAAAGGTCTTCCTGGCCGCCGCCGTCACCCTCGCGTTCAGCGCCGGTGCCATGGCCGAGACCCTGAAGATGGGCATCGAAGCGGCTTACCCGCCGTTCAACAACAAAGACGCCAGCGGCAACGTGGTCGGCTTCGACAAAGACATCGGCGACGCCCTGTGCGCCAAGATGAAAGTCGAGTGCACCGTGGTCACCTCCGACTGGGACGGCATCATTCCTGCATTGAACGCGAAGAAGTTCGATTTCCTGATCTCCTCGCTGTCGATCACCGAAGAGCGCAAGGGCGCGGTGGACTTCACTGACCCGTACTACTCGAACAAGCTGCAGTTCATCGCGCCGAAAAACGTCGACTTCAAAACCGACAAGGACGCGCTCAAAGGCAAGATCATCGGTACTCAGCGTGCAACGCTGGCAGGCACCTGGCTCGAGGACACTTACGGTAGCGATATCGAAGTAAAACTCTACGACACCCAGGAAAACGCCTACCTGGACCTGACCTCCGGTCGTGTCGACGCGATCCTCGCCGACAAGTACGCCAACTACGACTGGCTGAAAACCGACGCCGGCAAGAACTACGAGTTCAAGGGCGACCCGGTCGTGGAAAGCGACAAGATCGGCATCGCCGTGCGTAAAGGCGATCCGCTGCGTGAGAAGCTGAACGCCGCGCTGAAGGAAATCGTCGCTGACGGTACCTACAAGAAGATCAACGACAAGTACTTCCCGTTCAGCATCTATTGATCTGACCTGCGGGACCGGCGCCGTGATCCGACGGCACCGGCTCCCGGCCTTGCCTGCCGCGATTTGAAAAGAAATCCATGATTATCGACCTCTACGGATTCGGCCCGGCCCTCGCTGCCGGTGCGCTGATGACCGTCAAACTGGCGCTGACGGCCCTGTGCCTGGGACTGGTGCTCGGTCTGCTCGGCGCCTTGGCCAAGACTTCGCCGTACAAGCCGCTGCAATGGCTTGGCGGTACTTATTCGACTTTGGTGCGCGGTGTCCCGGAATTGCTCTGGGTGCTGTTGATCTACTTCGGTACGGTCAACCTGATGCGCAGCCTCGGTGAATTCTTCGGCAACCCCGACCTGCAACTCAGCGCATTCGCCGCTGGCGTGATTGCGCTGGGCCTGTGCTTCGGCGCCTACGCCACGGAAGTGTTCCGCGGCGCGATCCTCGCCATTCCCAAGGGCCACCGTGAAGCCGGTGTGGCGCTGGGCCTGTCGAAATGGCGGATCTTCACCAAGCTGATCATGCCGCAGATGTGGCGCATCGCCCTGCCCGGCCTGGGCAATCTGTTTATGATTCTGATGAAAGACACCGCGCTGGTGTCGGTGATCGGCCTGGAAGAAATCATGCGTCACGCGCAGATCGGCGTGACCGTGTCGAAACAGCCGTTCACCTTCTATCTGGTGGCCGCGGTGATGTATCTGGGCCTGACGGTGCTGGCGATGAGCGGCATGCACTTCCTGGAAAAACGCGCCGCTCGCGGCTTTGCGAGGAGCGCTTCATGAACTGGGAAGTGATCATCAAGTGGCTGCCGAAACTGGCGCAGGGCGCAACCCTGACCCTGGAACTGGTGGCGATTGCCGTGATTGCCGGCCTGCTGCTGGCCATTCCGCTGGGCATCGCCCGCTCCTCGAAGCTGTGGTACGTGCGCGCTTTGCCCTACGCCTACATCTTCTTTTTCCGTGGCACGCCGCTGCTGGTGCAACTGTTCCTCGTCTACTACGGCCTGGCGCAGTTCGATGCGGTGCGTAGCAGCGCACTGTGGCCGTACCTGCGCGATCCGTTCTGGTGTACCACCGCGACCATGACCCTGCACACCGCGGCGTACATCGCCGAGATCCTGCGCGGCGCGATCCAGGCGATTCCACCGGGCGAAATCGAAGCGGCGCGGGCACTGGGCATGTCCAAGCCCAAGGCGATGTTCTACATCATGTTGCCGCGTGCGGCGCGCATCGGCCTGCCGGCCTACAGCAACGAAGTGATCCTGATGCTCAAGGCCAGTGCGCTGGCGAGCACCGTGACCCTGCTGGAACTGACCGGCATGGCCCGCACGATCATTGCCCGCACCTACCTGCCGGTGGAAATCTTCTTCGCCGCCGGCGTGTTTTATCTGCTGATGTCCTACGTGCTGGTGCGCGGCTTCAAGCTGCTGGAGCGCTGGCTGCGCGTCGATGCCTGCCAAGGGCGTTGAAACTTCCCACGTGCTGACGGGCGAGGACCTACTCGCCCGTTTCACTGCGCTGGATGCTTTTTTGATTGAGCATCAGGCGCTGTGGAAACCTCGTCCGTTCACTCATCTTTCGCTTCCATGGGAAACCGCCTACCCCGAATTGGCTTCGTGGCTACGCGGACGATCGCTGGAAGATGCAGAGCTTGTGCATAACCACCCTGCCGATCTCATCGATGCGCCGGAGCCGTTCGCTTCATTGGCGGCGTTGTCGGCTGAGCTGAGCGCAGTCGGAGAGTTGCCGGCACATGCGCTGGAAGCGGCAAGCCATCGATTGAATGTCGATGTGCCGGGGCGCAAGTGGCAGCAAATTGAAGCGTTCGCCAGCCGCTTGTCTTTCGCCTCTGCGCCAACACATTGGCTGGACTGGTGTTCCGGCAAGGGGCATTTGGGCCGACGCCTGCTGGGCGCCGGGCAACAGCTGACCTGTGTTGAATACGATCCGGCGCTGGTCGCCAGCGGTCAGGCATTAAGTCAGCACCATCATTTGCACGCCCTGCATGTCGAGCAGGATGTGCTGGCAGCAGACGCCACGACTGTTTTGAGCGCTCAACACACTCCGGTCGCCCTCCACGCCTGCGGCGACCTGCATGTGCGCCTGATGCAACTGGCGAGCGCTGCCGGATGTCAGCAGATGGCCATCGCCCCGTGCTGCTACAACCGGATCAATCGCAACGAGTACCGGGCCTTGTCCTGCGCCGGCATGCGATCCGCCCTACAACTCTCGCTCGAAGATCTGGCACTGCCCATGAGCGAAACCGTCACCGCCGGCGCACGCGTCCGACGTCAGCGCGACACCTCCATGGCCCGGCGCCTGGCCTTCGACCTGCTGCAAAGGCAAGTGCGCGGCGTCGACGAATACCTGCCAACCCCGTCCCTGCCCAGCGTCTGGCTGGACAAACCCTTCGCCGCTTACTGCCGCGACCTGGCAGCGCTGAGAGAGTTATCCACAATCGGCACGCCGAACTGGCAGGCACTGGAAGCCGCCGGTTGGCAGCGGTTGGCCGAAGTTCGCAACCTGGAACTACTGCGCGGACTGTTCCGACGACCGCTGGAGCTTTGGCTGAACCTTGATCGAGCGATTTTCCTCAGTGAACTGGGGTATGTCGTACGCCTCGGCACCTTTTGCGACACCCCACTCACACCACGTAATTTCCTGCTACTGGCCGAACGCGCTTAAAATCTTTACAGCCTGTGGATAACTCTGTTGATGGTTTTCCAGTGGATCCAATACTCACGGCCGTTAGACCGCTAAAACAGCATTGGTCATTTTTTGTTCATATAGATAAAAAACCTGTAAAACAGGGATTTGCACACAAAATGAGAACGTGTCCACAAAATCCCCTGCAACACTGCCGTTGCGTCGATCCGTTGTGCATAAGCTTCCAATCAAAACGACATAAACGGGTGAAATGGGTGCTTGAACGGTGCGGAAATTCTGCCCTCACGCTCATTCTGGCTTGATCGCGTAGCACCTCGGTTTTGCGGCTAAAAACCCGGCGTCACCGCTCACGCCAAGCCTGATCCAGCGCCTGCGTAAAAATAGTCTGAATTCAGGGGTTTACAGAACCAACCCAATCGCTATAATCGTCGCCCACACGCCGGTATAGCTCAGTTGGTAGAGCAACTGACTTGTAATCAGTAGGTCCCGGGTTCGACTCCTGGTGCCGGCACCATACAAAACGAAGCCCCTGCAGAAATGCAGGGGCTTTGTTGTTTCTGGTACGTCCACATTGCCTGTCACAGCCGTGCACTCAAAATTCGTCGTTAATCTGGATGGCTCGTCGGGGAGGCAACTGCTTCTGCCGGTGCAGAGAGCGGTACCTCGGTGACACGTGCAGCCTTTCCGGCCTTCATTTGACGTACAGATTCCAGCAAGTCTTGCTGGAATTGCTCCAGTTCATTGAGCATCGCTGATTTCCTCCTTCAGTTGCTTATGGAAATAAGGGTCAGACCACGTTTTGAGCTGAGACTGTGGTCTGACTCTATTTTTCCCCACCTTATTTTGCTCGTGTCACCACGGTGCTTAGGTTGGCGAAAACGCTTTGAGAAACCCTGGCCTTCCTTTGCTCTTCATTGGCCGCCGAGAGCGGCAGCAGCGTTGCGCACGAGGCCTGTCCAGCCTTCATCTGACGTACAGATTCCATCAAGTCTGAAATCGCTCTAGTTCATTTGCCATGCCTTTTCTTCGCCTTCAGCCATTTTCTCCAACGCTCGCTGGCTGAACTTATGCCGCTTGAACCGAAAGCGAAATCCGCCTTCCAAGTTGCTGCAACGCACGCTCAACATTCTCGATTTTGGAGTGATGCAGGAAATCTACCAGGCGATCGACCTGAGGCCGTTGTACGCCGAGACGACGTGCCAACTCGGCCTTGCTTAAACCTGACTCCAAAAGCGTATTCCACAGAGCAACCTTTGCTGCAGTCAGCGCAGGCAGACGCAATACAACGTCACTTGCCTGTTCTCCTGCCTGCCCGGTCGGAATCAACCGGCGATCATCAACGTATATCGAGAATGCCGTCTCGATTGCATCAATGGCGGTGTCCAACGCTTGCTCGAGGGTGTCGCCAACGGCGTGCATCTCAGGAATTTCTGCGCAGGACAACCAGACACTGTCCGGCTCTTCGTGAACTTCCAACGCATATTCGAACATCACGATTCCTCTCATGAGGCCCAGCTGTTTGATTATTGATTTTCTCAGCCCTTCGCCCATTTCCTTGGCTCCATGGTCGGGAAACACAGTTGATTTGCCATTCAAGGAAACCTTGAAGTGACTGCCCTTGCCGGTTTGAAACTCAACGCCTTGGGCTTTCAACCATCGCCGAAACTCGCTGTACTTCATGTGCATCACTCGCCGTTTCGGTAAAGCGAATGTGCAACATATTTGCTGCATTCGCAACATAAGTGTTGCACTACACAGAGATGGCAACGGCCACCACCTGGCCACGATTGCGCGTCCGTCCTCCGCAAGCTACCGTCAAACCCGTCGCTACCAAATCAGCGACCGGGCCTGAGAACCCGCGTAAGATGCAGGCGCACCAGCGCCCCAAACCCATGATTGCCGGCGCTTTTTTGCACCCGCATTCACGTGTAATGGCGGCTGTGCGTGGGAGACCTTCGGGTCTGCCGGATTCCTGTATCTCCGGTTTCTCAGCCTGCGCATAGCTGCCACCCTTTCGCCTGAGAACGAAAATGGCAGCTCTCATTTGATACAGGGAGTTTACAAATGAATGCCATCAATCCATCCGTAATCCGCCGCGCTGCCACATCGGTCAACTCACTCCACACCTTAGATACAGGTGAAGCGAAATGACCAACTACCTCGATTTGAAAACACCAGGCTTTACACACTTTTCCTTCCAGGCCAATCGAGCGCTGTTCCGCACCAATCGTGGTGTTCCAGTGATGGCCGCCCTCTCGCACGCCTCACACTTGCTTCACATCTCCAAGCTGCTGACCGCCGACTCTACAGTTTCTCGCGATCCTGACCTTCACGCTTATGCCTCCCGGTATCTGCAGGAGTTAAGCAAGGCGCTGATCGACGACGTGGTGAAAGTGCTGGATGCGCCAACAGCAAGCCATTGACGTAAACCGCCAAAAGAAAGCCCTCGCGGTATCGCGAGGGCTTTTTGCGTTTCAAACCTGACTGATCTCAAACACAAACGAAATCCTTCTCTGACTCGCACTCCACACATAACGCAAATGCTTACCCTGCTTCGGAATCGACACGGCCGGCGGCCGGAACGCGGCAACACATTCGTGGCCCGGCAGGCGAACGCTGTTGTAGAGCATCCCCCACGATTCAGACTCACGCAGTTGTCGGGCAAACGTCTGGGACGGGCCATAGGCTTCCGGATCGGGTTGATGCAAATGTGCAAAACCATCACGAACATCATGCAGCGGCTTAACCACCCGATTAACGTAAGTACGCATGGTCAACTCAAGATCCGCTTCGTTGGTGGCCGCAAGAAAACGTTCCTGGTGATAGCAGGTTTCGGCGATGGCCGCGGCCTGGCTGCTGGCGGCGTAGTAGACGCCGAAGGTGCCATCGGTGAAGCGGCTGCTTTTGCCGATGTGGGTGAACGCCGCCATCACCGGAGTTGAGCCCGGGCCGGAGAGCCGGTCTTCGGGGCGCACGCGGGCGAGGACGCCGGCCTGCTCGATCAGGCGATCATTGGTCAGCGCTTCCAGCGCGTAGGCGATTTCCAGGTCTTCGGGGTCGAGCACGTCTTCGAACAACGCAATCGGCGGGAAGCTGCTGTTGACGATCCGGTAGGCTTTGGGCCATTGCGGATCGGCCAGCGGTGGGGCCTTCAACCGCGCACCCCGTCGAGGTAGCGGCGCACGTCGGCGATATCGACCACCCTCCCCGCCAGCATGTAATCCAGCGCGGTCCGGCCATTGAATGGCGCCGCCGTATTCGGGCTGCTGACCCACGTATAGGCGCGCTCGCGGCTATTGCTGAAGATGATGCTCAGCGCCTTGTGAATACCCATCAGGTAGGAGATCCGCTCAAGGGTGTCGTTAGGCAGACGTATGTTCGGCAGGTGTTTGTATTTGTAGAACGTGGTGTTGCCAACTCCGCCGAGTAATGTGCGTTGCTGCTCGGCGCTGCAGCCCCAGCGCTCCATGAGGTTAAAGAAGAACTTCAGCGCGACGCGACCGGCATCGGGGGCGTCGAGTTGTTCGCGTGGGGGGAAGGCCGGGGATGAGGTAGGCATAGACGCCTCCTGATTTTTTTGTGTTAGCTGAAGACTAGTACATAACTGTAATTTTTTAGAGTTTTTATACACAAACGAACAATCGTAATGATCAAACGCACAGAAGGCGGAGTTAAGCCGGCTGATGTATTTCTGCGCTACTTAAACAATTCTGAATGGCTCCCTAGATCCACAAACGTGATCAGGTCTGGGCGCGTGTTCTCGTAAATCATCAGAAAATCGCCACCGATATGACACTCGCGGAATCCAGACCAATCTCCAGTCAACGCATGATCCAGATATTCTGCCGGTAATTGCTGCCCCAAGAACAACATCGCCATCACCTTCCGGACGTCGTTCATGTCTCGCCTTCCGGCGCGGTTATAACGATCCCAAGACTTCTTGAATTCAGAAGTCTGTGCACACTGTTTAGGCCGATCAGCGCGTTTTTGTGTTTTCTCCGGTCTCGCCATCAGCAGTCCTCAGCATGTCGTCTATCGAGTCGAAACGCTGACGGATTTCTCGTGCTTCCATCATTGCGCGGGCCGTTTTCTCTGATGGAACTCGCACCTCGAAGGGAAGCCCCTGAGTGGCAACAACCTGCCGCAGAAAAAGTCGCATGGCGTCGCTAATGCTCAGCCCGCAAGCGTTCAAGACTTCAGTGGCACGCGCTTTCAAATCCTCATCAATGCGGCAGCGCACATCGGTAGTTTTCAGTAGTGCAGCCATTTCAATTACCTCATCATGATTTTGTAGCTACATCAGCGCTACCTCTGCATTGTGGTCGGAGGGATCTTCGTCGGTCAACGCGAAGTTGATAGGTGGTTCTCTACCGCCATGGCTCAGACGCCAAGCATCCATTTCAACTCCTTTGACGAGGTAGGTGGTATCAGCTGAATCGTTACTTTGCCTGAGACCTATCTGCTCATGACGCAGGCAAAAACCTCGGAAGATGTAAGCCGTTTCTCCTCGAAAAACCCGCCCTGCGCACCAAAACCACGCACATTTCTTGACCCCAATCACCCCCACGTCATCAAAAATCCCGATCCTGTGTCAGCTTCCAGCCATCGGCGGGGACATCAATTCGCTACTAAACCCGCGACAACTATGCTCAGGTGCTGGAATATAGCCAGCATATGACGCCGGATCGGCAGTCTCGTAAACAACAATACCCAGCCCACTTCAGAGGGCATTACCCATGGATAGCAGAACCTTACGCAACCTCATGCGCATCGTGCAGACCGGCTCGTTGTCGGCCGCAGCCGAGCATTCGTGCCTGACTGTGCAGGCCTTGGCCGCGCAGTTGAACAAGGTCGAAGAGCAGTTCGGTTTCCGCTTGTTTCGTCGTTCCAACAAAGGGCTGACGCTGACGCCGCAAGGCACGGAGCTGACGCCCTACATCGACAAAGTGCTGATTGCCACGCGACAGATGGAAGAAAAGGTCGAGGCGCTCAAGGTGCCTGGCCAGCGCACATTGAAGGTTGCGTTGAACAACACGTTGTCGTCTGACTTCAATCGGCGAATGATCGGACGCCTGATCGAGGTGTTTCCCGATTACCAGATGGAATTCAGCTACGCCGAGTCGATGGAGAACCTGAGCAAGCTGAAAAATGAAGACTTTGATCTCGCGGTGCTGATCGGCCCGCAGCGTCCGGGTCTGCCGAGCATCGTCCTGCCGGATGTACAGGTGCAGGTGGTCGGTGCCCATTGCGGGCAGGAAAACGATCCACTGACGTTGCTGGGCAACAAGTTTCAGGTGCGTCCTGCGGAAGATTGTCCGTATTCCCACAGCTTCCTGCGCTTTCTCGACGCTGGTCTGGGCAATCACGAGAACGGTCAGCGCATGGTTTATTCCTGTAGCGAGACCCTGACGCTGTCGTTGATCACGCAGATGGACGCGGTCGGCATGGTGTCTCGTGAGGCCGCGCAAAAGAACGGCCTGACGATTTTCCCCGGTTTCGAGGATTTCCTCGAAGTGCGTCTGGCGGTGAACAATCCGAACCTGTCGGGCCAGGCCCTGAATGACGTGGTCGATCTGCCGCTACATGAACGAGCCGAGCGCAATGTACGCAGCCGTCCCAACCGCCACACTGAGAAAGAGGTTTTTGCTGAAATACGCACATAACAGCGTCGGAATGGCTGCATAAAATTCCGGGCGGTCGAGCTGTAGGTGCTGATCCTTGATCAACAAGGGAGTCAGGCTAATCGCAGCGACGATCGCCACCGGCAGGTATTCCAGCGCCCGCGCAACGAATGGCGGCCAGTGCTCGGTGTTGACTTGCAGTGGCAACGCGCGTGGCAGGAAAGTCACGGCCATCATCAGCGCTACCACCAGGATCAGGAACGTTTGGTCAGGCATACACCTACTCCGCAGCCCACGAACGTGGCGATGAATACGTTGAATGGCGAAGTACCGACCAGGCTCAGCGCGCCCATGCAGGCGACGGCAGCCGCTGCGGCGATGAGTTTGTTGCGGGTGTTGCACAGCGACACCAGCACGTAGAGCATCATCGCGGTCAGTGCGTAGTCGAGCTGGTATTTGATCAGGTGCGACGCATATTGCGCGCAAACGGCGCCCAGCAATCCGCCCAGCACCCAGGAGGTGTGGCAGAACAGGTTGAAGCCGATCAGGTAACGGATATTGACCGGCGCGCCGGTGCCCAACTTGACGCTGTGAAACGCAAAAGACTCATCGGTCAGCCCACCCGCGTAAGCCCAGCGCTCCATGCGGCTGAGCCCCAGTGCGCGCAGGGCCTTGGCCATGTACACCGACATCAGCATGTGCCGCGCATTGATCAGGAACGTGGTCAGCACAATGGTAGTCAGCGAAGCACCACTGGAGATCAGCGCCAGCGCGGCGAATTGCGAAGCGCCGGCGTAGACGAACAAGCACATCGCCACCGGCAGCCACATCGGCAGCCCGGCGTTGACCGCCATCAGCCCGAACACGAACGACACCGTGAAATAACCGGCCACCACCGGGCTGGCTTCGGCAAACGTGCGCGATGGCTGATGGGCAGCCATCAGCGGCGCACTGCCGGACGTTTCATTCATAGATCCCTCTCAAATGTCCGCTCGCCGTGGGGTTCGCAAAAACCCTGGGCAGTCCAGAATCGCTTGCCCGCGAGGTTAGCATCGTCGACGAACAGAAACATCCGTAATACACCGACCCGTTTCATGTCAGACGACGCCGCTTCCACCAGCCGCTGGCCGACGCCCTGGCTGCGATAGCGTGGGCTGACCGCCAGGTGGTTGATGGTGCCGCGGCTGCCGAGCATGCCGCCGAGCACCGCACCGACGATTTCGCCTTCGACGTCGAAGGCCAGATAGGCCGTGGTGGTCTTCTGGATCAATACACCGCGCAGGCATTTGGCGTCCTGCCACTCACAGAACGACACCTCGTCGAACTGGCGGAAGAAACGCTCCATGCGCTGCGCGTCCTTGGCGGTGGCGCGTCGCAGCACCACCGGCGTCGAGCACTCGACGCCATCGATTGGGGTGATCTGATTAGCGAACAATGTCGAAAGCGGTCCCGGGCCGCGAGAAGGAAATCGCCAGAATCTGCCGGTAAGCCATGGCATGCGTGTGGGTGTTGCGCGCCGGAGTCACGTAGTGGCGCATGTCGCGGTCAAGGAAGTACGTGGTGTCGAGGATTTCCTTGTAGGTGGTCGACGCCAGTTGATGCTCGTGCACATCGTACAAACGGCTCTCCGCGCCCTCGACGTTGTTGCGCCCCCAGAAGTGCACACCGCTGAACGGATAGCCGTCGCAGTGAATCCCTTCCGGAGTGATTTCCAGTTGCTTGCCGGGTTTGATCTCGATGCGGATCTGATGGATCTGGCATTGCCAGATTTCATCGTGCAGCTCTTCCGGCAACACGCTTTTGTACACTTCAAAATCGGTGTCGATCAGGCTGCGCATCACCGGTGAAGTAATCACTTCATCGGAGAAGTCCTGAAAGTGCCGCACAACACCACCCACGTAGGCGTTGTTCTCTTTCGACTGCACGTACGCGCGATGCTCGAGTTGCTTCAATTCACGTGTTTTCGGGTTGTACTCAAAGTCGCTGTAACGACGGTAACGCATGCCGGCTTCGGCCTGACCGTAGTAACTGTCTGGCTCCATGTTTTCCCAACTTTTGGTCAGTCTGACGAAGTCGGCAAAATGACCGTAGAGATTGAAGTCACCACCCTGGACGTTGACATATTTGTCGCGCCGTAGCGATTCGCCCACTTCTCTGTTCAAAACGATCATTACCAAATTCTCCGCTGCGTTGAGCGGCCTAATCTATTAGGTGGAGAATTTGCGTCCATGAGAAAGAATTTCAGGCATTTAAAGCCCAGTTTGAAACGGAGTTTGCAGCAGCGTAAAAACAACTTTTACATGACAAAAACACGGGTTTTTTACAGTTTCTATAGAAAAGAGGTCGAAAAAAAAACCCGAACCAGTCGTAATGCTGTTCACTTAAGCATTTGAGTCTCAGCAGGGCTTACTTGAAAATCCGATGCCAGACCTCTGGCATCGGATTTTTTATGTCTGTTCAGCAAGACCTGCTCGACCTTGGCGATCTTTTTAACTTCTGCGATCTGAGTACCTTTACCCAACATATTCCGGTTGAGTGGGTAGCGTCTGCACTGGATCTCTCCAGTCAGGCGACCATTCGCCGACGTCGCTTGCCCGCCGATCAAGTGCTTTGGCTGGTACTCGGTATGGCGCTGTTTCGTGACGAGCCGGTCCACGAAGTGGCCAGGCGTTTGAACATTTGTGCCCAAGGGCTGGCCTCTGACCAGCTATTAGCACGAAGCGGTGTAACCGAAGCGCGTAAGCGGCTCGGTGCCGATCCTGTTGAATGGTTATTTCGCAAGACAGGTCATCAATGGGGCGCGGAGCGTTATACCGATGATGCTTGGCAGGGCCTGCAAGTGTTTGCAGTGGACGGTGCGCTTTTGCGTACTCCGGATACGCCCGAACTTCGAGATCATTTCGGGTCGGGAAACACCCGGACCGAGCGCCAGACTCCGTTCCCCATGCTGCGCTTGGTGGCGTTGATGAATGTGCGTTCGCACGTAATCCTGGATGCCCAATTGAGCCCTTACCGACGCAGTGAAATGCGCTTGGCCGACGAGTTTTTGCAGCAGGTTCCCGATCACTCGGTGACGTTATTCGATAAAGGGTTCTGGGGTGCCGAACTACTGTCGAATCTGAATAAAGCCGGTGCACATCGGCACTGGTTGATTCCAGCCAAAAAAGGCACGGTTTGTGAGGAAGTGGCTCGTTACAACCCGCACAATCGCTTGGTGCGCATGAAGTTCTCACCGCAAGCCAGAGCCCGAAATCCGGCCCTCTCAACACATTGGGAGGCCCGCGAAGTCAGCTATGAAATTCAAGGCAAACTCAAGACAGTCATGACGTCACTGCCGGCGAGCACCTACAGCACCGAAGCCGTTGCCCGGCTTTATCAGGAACGCTGGGAAATCGAGTTAGGCTTCAGAGACATCAAAAGCTCAATGCAGCAGAACGCAGTGACCTTGCGTAGCAAAAAAGTCGACTTGATCTATCAGGAAGTCTGGGGACTGTTGCTGGCTTACAACGTGGTTCGTCGGGAAGCCAGTCAAGCGGCAGTTGCATTGGGTCGCCTCCCTTCGGACATCCGCTTCAAACCAGCCTGTCAGTACATCGCGGTCCAACTGATCGTAATGGCAGCAGCCAATCCGATTTCAGCGACAGGGAGGCGGCTATCAGAGTTGAGGGCAGGTATTGGAGGATTGTTTCTGGATCACCGCCCAAGGCCTTCGAGACCTAGGACGGTGAAAATTTCAAAGACCCGGTTTCCTGTGGATCGTAAGGCTGCTCCACTTAAGTGAACAGCATTACGAACCAGTCGGGGTTTTCTCATGTTTCTTACACCGGATCGTTCATCAGAAGATGTTGATCGGGTAGTCCACGAATACACGCAGCTCGTTGCCGCTGACGTTGTACTCGCTGGATTTCTGCGACACGCGCAGGATCGAGCTGCGCAACTTCACGCTCAGGTCTTTCGCCGGACCGCTTTGCACGACGTATTTGACCTGGTTGAAGATCTCACGCTCGGTACCGCCTTCGCTGGTGGAAGTGGTGATGTTGTCGCCACGCACATAAGCGAAGTTGTAGCTCAGACCCGGTACGCCGAATGCGCCGAAGTCCAGGCCGTAACCCAGCTGCCAGCTCCGCTCGTCTTCAGCGTTGAAGTCCGACCAGTAGGAGTTGGCCAGGTAGATGGTGTTGCCACCGTCACCGACACGACCTTGCTCTTTCTGATAGCCGCCGTAGGCGTAGCCCAGGTTGCTGTCGCCGGTGGAACGCTGGTGCGCCACGGTGAACGAGTGCGGGCCGGTGGCGAACGTCGCTGCCAGGCTCCAGATCTTGTTGTCGTCACCGGTAGCACCACTCTGACGAACATAGGAGTCGTCGAGCTTGGTGCGGTAGCCGTTGAAGTCCAGGGTCAGGGACTGATCCTTGTCGATCGGGAACACGTAGTTGGCGTTCACGTACTGCTTCTTCAGCACGTCTTCAACGTCGGAAGCGTACAGCGCCGCCTTGAACTGTTCGGTGAACTGGTAGCTACCGCCCAATACGTTGATAGCCTTCAGACCACCGCTGTCACGGCCTTCAGCGCTTTTACGCGATTCGGCGGTGAAACGACCGGCGTCCAGTTGCAGGCCTTTGATCTCTTTGGAAGTGATCAAGGTACCGGTGTAGCTTTCCGGCAGCAGACGCGAATTGTCGTAATTCAGCACCGGCAGGGCCGGCATCTGGTCGCCGTAGGTCAGCGTGGTATTGGACAGACGGAATTTGACCGCTGCGCCGCCCTTGGACAGGTCGTTGGCAGGTTTGCCGCTGTCGCCACGTTTGAAGAAGTCGATGCCGCCGGCACCGCTGCGATCTTCGCTACGCTCCAGGTTCAGGGCGTACAGGCCGAAGGCGTCAACACCCACACCGATGGTGCCTTGGGTGAAACCGGACGAGAACGTACCGATGGCCGCTTGGCCCCACTCAGACTTGTCTTTGTTGCCGTCTTTGTAATCACGATTGATGTAGGCATTGCGCAGCAGCACTTTCAGGCTGCTGTCTTCAACAAAACCCTTGGACTCGGCCTGGCCGTCAGCCATGGCCTGTGTGGCACTCAACATCCCCAGTGCGATCAGACTGATTCGCTTGTTCAACATTTTGTTTTCCTTATTACGGGTTGAAACGCGCTGTGTCGAACGGCTGAAACGGCGCTAATGCACTCTTTTTTCACCCCGAAAACAAAAAGGCCCGCCCACGGAAAAACCGTGGCGGGCCTGTTTATTATTTTGAGTCATGGCGGTTGGCCACAGGCGTTGGGCCGAATCGTAGCCGCGCCCTCAATAATGTGTCAATTTCAAGAATCGTCTTTAAATAGGTAAAAATCGTCTAAGAATCGTAAATTTTGCGATAGCGCATTGCTCGGAAATGCGCTCAGCCAGTGAATCCAGCGCGATTACACGCAGCCGTCGAGACCGCATTGCGCGGGGGATTGCCCTGGCTCAACAGCGACAACCGCTTGCCCCAACCACTCGGCGAAAGCCTGCGGTTTGCCAAGCCATGGGCTGATGTCGAGCAAGGTGAATTGTCCGTCCTGCTCCAGTGCCAACGTTGGAAATCCCTGGCCGCCCAGTTGCGCCAACAGCGCGCGGCTGGCTTTTACATGCGCTGTCGTATCAACGGACTTAAACGCAGCCGCAAAGGTGTGCTCGGCGTAACCCAACTCACTGGCGAGTTCGAACAGCACAGATTCATCGGCAATGCGCCGCCCTTCCACGTAATGCGCCGTTTGCAAACGTCCAAGCAGTTGCAGACCACGGCCGTCGATGGACTCTGCCGCCATCACCGCTGCGATC
Organism: Pseudomonas sp. 14P5.3.2; assembly: GCF_057799175.1. Taxonomy (NCBI): domain Bacteria; kingdom Pseudomonadati; phylum Pseudomonadota; class Gammaproteobacteria; order Pseudomonadales; family Pseudomonadaceae; genus Pseudomonas; species Pseudomonas sp. 14P5.3.2. The sequence continues at coordinate 108,457 of NZ_JBYOKU010000007.1, forward strand.
GGCGGCGTCGAATCGAAAACCGCCAAGTGATCGCGCAGCAGACCTTCGAAATACGCCTCGCCAAATGGCTGCCCGGTGTATTCGGCAATGCGCCGGTCGTGGGGCATGACGTAATCGCGCAGTTGCGGCGAAACGCGCTGGCGATTCGCGCCGCTCATCATTCCACCCGCATGGGCAACGACCGGCAGCACTTGCTGCGCCGCTTGCACCAGCGGTTTGGCGCCGTAGCACCAGCCGCACAATGGGTCGTAGATGTAGTGAAGGATCATGGGAGTACTCCGGCAACCAATCAGGAAAATTCGATGCCGGCAGACTATTCCCTCGTGTGTTGGCGAAAAACGTCGGAATGCCTTTCAGACTGTTTCGGTAATCGGTCAAATTGTTCAAAGGGTCGGCATGTATCGAGATCGACACAAATTGAAACAATCCAACAGGGGAACTTCTCAGGAATAAATTACGGGAGCAAATGCAAAGCATTAACATTTGCGCGTTTGAATTTCCCTACCCTTTCGGATGCGCTTTTCCATGCCTGCCCCGTTCCGCCTCACGCCCGTCACCCTTGGATTGTCTGCCATTCTGTCCAGCGGTTTTGCTTACTCCGCCACCGAACTGCCTGCCACCGCGATCAGCGCCGAAGAACAAGCCGAAGACCCGCGCGTCAAAATCATCAGCACTGCGACCCGCACCTCCACCCCGGTGCGTTACGTGCCGCAGGCCATCGACTCGATCAAGACCGCGAACGTCGCCGACTACGGCACCAATGACATCGGCGACGCCCTGAGCGGCATTCCCAACGTCAGCAGCAGCGCCGACACCCGCTTCGACAGCCTGCGCATCCGTGGCTTCGACGCCAGCAACGACTTCTATCTGGACGGCATCCGCGACGACAGCCAGTACAAGCGCGACCTGCACAATATCGAACGGGTCGAAGTGCTCAAAGGCCCGGCGGCGGTACTTTACGGCCGTGGCAGCCAGGGCGGGATCGTCAACCGCGTGAGCAAGCTGCCCGAGTTCGGCCGTCGCTCGACCATCGAAGCGCAGGGCGGCAGCGAAGACCTGCGCAGCCTGTACGCCGACCTCAGCACCGACCCCAGCGAAAACCTCAGCCTGCGCCTGAACATGGGCAACATGGATGAAAACAGCTTCCGCGACGGCGTAAGCGGCAACCGCCAGCTGTTCGCCCCGTCGATGAGCTGGCAGTTGACCCCGGACCTCAACTGGCTGGTGCAATACGAATACAGCCGCTACAACCGCACCCCGGATCGCGGCATTCCGGGGGTAAATGGCCGCCCGGCAGACGTTGGTCGCGACACCACCTACGGCAATGATCACGACTTCATCGATGACAAGGCGCAGTCTCTGCGCTCCAAACTCACCTACGAGATCAACGACAACTGGCAACTGCGCCAGACCTTGGGCGTGTTCAAGCTCGACAGTGATTTCGACAACACCTACCTCACCAACTTCGACCCGAAAACCAACAAGGTCGCGCGCCAGCACTGGCAGCAGGATCTGACCACCCGCAACGTCTACAACAACCTCGAACTGGAAGGCGGTTTCGATACCTTTGGCCTTGAGCATCGCCTGCTCACGGGTATCGAGATCGGCAGCCAGCGCCGCGACCCGACGCTGTACAACGCCGCCACCGGCAGAACGCAAGGCGCACAACCCGTGCCATCGCTCGACCTGTACAACCCGAACCGCAATCTGCGCCACACCGGCAGCATGCAGGTCTCAAGCAGCAGCCATACCGAAGTCGAAAGCCGCGCGCTGTACGTGCAGGATCAGTTGCGTCTGAACGATCAATGGCAACTGCTGGCCGGCTTGCGCTACGACACCTTCGATATCGAGTCGACCAACAAGCTCAAGAACATCACTGAAGATCGCGACAGCCACAGCACTAGCCCGCGCGTCGGGATTGTCTGGACGCCGCTGCAGAATCATTCGTTCTACGCCTCGTGGTCGAAGACCTTCTCGCCGGTCGGCGGCGGCCTGATCGGCATCACCCCGGGCGCAGCCGGCAATAGCAACGACTTGAGTCCGGAGCTGACCAAACAGAAAGAAATCGGGGTGAAAAGCGACTGGCTGGATGATCGCCTGAGCACCACGCTGGCGGTCTACGACCTGGAACTCTACAACCGCCGCACCAGCGATCCGAACGATCCGACCCTGACCGTCATGACCGGCCTTCAGCGCTCACGCGGTATCGAGCTGACCGCCACCGGCAAACTGGTCGGCAACTGGTACATGCGCGGCGGCGTCGGCGTGCAGGACACCACCATCGAGAAGGACAACAACGGCCTGGAAGGCAAGCGCGTCAACAACGTGGCCAAACACAACGGCAGCCTGTTCCTGACCTGGAAACCGGAAATGGGCTGGTACGGCGAAACCGGCCTGACCCTGGTCGGCCAGCGTTATGCCGACAACGCCAACACCACCGTGCTGCCGGGGTATGGCCGCTGGGATGCACTGGTCGGTTACCGCTTCAAGGACTGGGATTTGCGTGCGGCACTGAACAACATCACTGACCGCGAGTATTACGCCTCGGCCACCAGCCAATATCAGATCCAGCCTGGCGCACCGCGCAGCGTGGTGATGACCGGTACTTACAGCTTCTGATTTCACACAAATCCTGTGGGAGGGGGCTTGCTCCCGAAGGCGTCGGGCCAGGCAACATCATCGTCACTGACTTACCGCATTCGGGAGCAAGCCCCCTCCCACAGGTCCAATGTTCGCAGTGGGTTTTGTGTCGTGCATAAAAAAGCGCCGCCATCCCGGCAGCGCTTTTACCAATCCTTGTTGTTTTTCTTATCCTTGCATCACAGCCCATAACGCTTCCAGTTCGGCCTCGCTGAACAGGCCAGCGGGATAGCGCTCGATCATCATCCGGCGCGGATCAGGTTCCCTGATCTGACGCGTTCCATTGGATTTCAAAAAGTGCGCGACAATCTGGAGCGATTCGCCGTTTACGACCATGGGATGCAAATTCCGCTCGCTGACTACGTTCACTTCGGCGTTCATTTCAGCGCTCTCTCCCCGTTCGTGAGCGGCCAAGTTATCCAAGGTTTATGACAGAACTATTGAAGTCCCCCCTCTCCCTAGTGCGCTTTGTCCGATACAAGAGCTATGCCAAGGTTTCCGATTTGTCGACAAGCGGATACAAAGAAGCCCGCGGTCCTGTAAGGCCGCGGGCTTCTTTGCATGCACAGCGAGCTAATTGTTGCCTGGCTGATTTATGAATCAACTCAAGCTGTTACGTCTCAACTCACTCTTTGTGCGGCGCTGGCTGCTGTTGGGTAAGGCAGTGAATATTGCCACCGCCCAGTAACAGTTCACGACCCGGCACCATCACCACTTCGTGCTGCGGGAACAGCTTCTGCAGAATTTCTCGTGCAGGGGCATCCATCGGATCGTCGAAGCTCGGCGCGATGATGCCGCCGTTGACAATCAGGAAGTTCACGTAGGAACCGGCCAGACGCACAGAAGGATTGCGCTCCTGGCTACCGTCGACCGGATCGACGCCCGCGCACTCTTCTTCGGTGGCATACAGCGGCCCCGGGATCGGCATCTTGTGCACCGTGAACGGGCGGCCCTTGGCGTCGGTGCTGCTTTGCAGCACGTTCATCGCGGCCTGGCAGCGCGGGTAGTTCGGATCCTGCGGATCGTCGGTCCACGCCAGCAGCACTTCGCCTGGACGCACGTAGCAGCAGAAGTTATCCACATGACCGTCGGTTTCGTCGTTGAACAGGCCATCGGGCAGCCAGATGATCTTATCCACAGACAGATTGTCGCGAAGCACCGCTTCGATCTCTTCGCGGCTCAGGTGCGGGTTGCGATTGTGGTTGAGCAGGCACTCTTCGGTGGTGATCAGCGTGCCTTCGCCGTCGACGTGTATCGAGCCGCCTTCCAGCACAAAACCTTCGGTGCGATAACGCGGGCTGCGCTCGATTTCGAGGATCTTGCCGCCGACCTGTGAATCACGGTTCCACGGCGAGTACAGACCGCCTTCAAAGCCGCCCCAGGCGTTGAAGTCCCAGTTCACACCGCGCACTTCACCGCTGTTATTGATGACGAAAGTCGGGCCGCTGTCGCGCACCCAGGCGTCATCGCTGGACATCTCGACCACACGGATATTCGGCACGTCGAGGCGCGCACGGGCGTTTTCGTACTGGCCAGCGGAAACCGCGACGGTCACTGGTTCAAACCGGGCGATGGCCTTGGCCACGGCGGCATGCGCAGCTTGTGCCGGCTTGCCACCCAGGCGCCAGTTGTCCGGGCGCTCGGGCCAGATCATCCAGGTCTGGGTCTGCGGCGCCCACTCGGCCGGCATGTAGAAGCCATCGTCACGCGGGGTACTTTTCAAAGTGGTCATCGGATCAGGACTCCTGGGAACCGTCGAAGGGTTGCAAAGCAATGGCGACTTTATAACCGATAAATATCGTATTTAAAATGCTTTAAAATGACGCTCGTCTAAAAAAAACAGTTAAATACCGATACAAATCGAATTAGCACTGAACCCATGTGGGAGCGGGCTTGCTCGCGAAGGCGGCACATCCGTCGATATCACCTTTGAATGAAAAACCGCATTCGCGAGCAAGCCCGCTCCCACAAAAGCAGCGTTTACAGACCTTCTTCGAGCACCCGATCCAGCATGTCGACAAAGAAGTCTACGCTGCGCCGCGAGGTGACCATCGGCGGTTTGATCTTGAGAATATTCAGGTCATCCCCGGTCGGTTGCATGAAGATCCCCAGCTCGCGCAGGCGATCGCACAACAACGTGGTCTCCTCGGTGGCCGGCTCCAGCGTCTCGCGGTTGCGGATCAGTTCCACCCCCAGATAGAAGCCGGAGCCATGTACCGCACCCACCAGCGGATGTTTATCGATCAGCGCTTCCAGCCGCGCCTTGAAGTGACCGCCGACGATCTGCGCGTTTTCCCAGAGCTTTTCTTCTTCCATCACATCCAGGACTGCCATGCCGATCTGACAGCTCACCGGGCTGCCACCTGCCGACGAGAAGAAATAGCCTTCGGCCTCCAGCGCCTCGGCGATTTCCCGACGCGTAATCACCGCGCCGAGCGGCTGACCGTTGCCCATGCCCTTGGCCATGGTGATGATGTCCGGCACCACGCCCTGCTCTTCGAAGCCCCAGAAGAAGTGGCCCATGCGCCCGTAACCGACCTGCACTTCGTCGGCGATGCACACCCCGCCTTGGGCCCGTACCAGCGCATAGACCTGTTTCAGATAACCGGGCGGCAGGGAAATCCCGCCGGCATTGCCGTACACCGGTTCGCAGATGAACCCGGCCAGTTGGCGCTTCTGCGCGGCGATATGCGCCAGTTGCGCTTCGACGCTGCGCACATAGTCCGGCGCAGAATCGAGACCACGGAATTGGCCACGATAAATATTCGGCGCGGTCACCGGGTGCACCCAGTCCGGACGGCTTTCCAGCGCACGCGGGTTGTCGGCGATGGATGTCGATACCGCATCGGCGCCGACCGTCCAGCCGTGATAGGCCTCGAGCACGCTGAGCATGTCGCGCCCGCCGCTGTAGGCCCACGCCAGACGGATCGCCAGGTCGTTGGCCTCGCTGCCGCTGTTGACCAGAAACACCCGGTCCATGCCGTCCGGCGCCAGTTTCAGCAAGCGTTCGGAAAACTCCGCCACGGCGGCATAGTTGAAGCGCGAGTTGGTGTTGAGCAGCGACCACTGTCGCGCCGCCACCTGAGCCATGCGCGGATGACCATGACCGAGCACCGCTACGTTGTTGAGCATGTCGAGGTAGGAGCGGCCCTGCATGTCGATCAGGTGATTGCGCCAGCCGCGCTCGATACGCGGCGGGTCGACGTAATAATGTTTTTGCGTGCGGGCGAAACTCGCGTCGCGCCGTTCGAGCAAGGTTTTGCCGTCCAGCTCCGGTTCGGCATCGCAAGCCAGGCCGAGCAGAGTGGCTGGCGAAGGACACAAGGCCTGCCACGCGGCAGCGCGCGAAGGGCTGCAGAACCATGGTGCATCCAGCGATGCCACACGACTCAACTGCACAAGCAACGGACCGCTGACCGCCCCGAGCACCTGTCCTTTGACCAGCGCCGCGCCGCTGTGCAGCGAAGCGTTCACACCGCGCAAACGCACGCTGAGCTGCGGCCCGTCGAGCTGCAGCACACCGTCCGCCGCGCGGTGCAGCACACCGGCAAACGGCGCTTCCACGGTCGTGCCCTGTGGCACGCGCAGTTCAACGTGCAGCGGGAAGGTCTCCGGCTCTACCGCGCTGTCCACTCGCGTCTGCGACAAACGGTATTGCCCATAACGACTCGCCGCCAGGCCATGCGCGGCAGCGGCTTCAGTCAGCAGCCGTTGATCGATCCCCTCCTGCTCCCAGTTGCCCGCTTCGAAATGCGGACTGAGGACGCCAAGATCTATCAACGCAAACTCGCGCCCGACCAGCTCTGGCAACAGCGGAGCGAAGCCTTCACTGTCAATGGCCGGCAGCGGCTGGCCGACCGCCGTGAGGATCGCCGCTTCCATCAGCGCCAGCGGCACAGACGTGGCCACGTGGAAAATTTCCCATTCGTGGCCAAGGTTATCGCGGCTGTAGGTGTTGCCCGGATCGATGCTGACCTGCTGCTCGCCACTGAGTACCAGCACCGCTGCGCGCGCCACGATCAATGGCCACAACGCCAACAGCTCTTCATGTTGCAACGGATTGACTGCGTGATAGGCCTGCACTGCCGGCAGAATCACCAACGGATCTCCGCCGGCATGGTGCAGCAGCGCCGCGCAGGTCACCGACAGATCGGTAATGCGCCAGGTGCGCACCAGATCACCGAAGTCGATCACGCCCTGCAATTGCCAATGACGCCGGGCATCTCGTTGCCAGACCACGTTGTCGTCGGTGATGTCCATGTGGATCGCCTGCACCGGCAGCTTGTCCAGCAGCGGCTGCAAGCGACGTTCGGCCTGTTCGGCAGCGTCAGCAATCAGTGCGCGCTGGCCTTCATCCTTGATCACCGGCAGCAGATGCTTGATCAGCGCACTGGCGTGACGCGCATCCCACTGCAGCGTGCGCTGAAGGCCTGGGTGATCGAAGCCGGCCAGGGCCAGATCCATCTCGCCACACAGTTGACCGAAACCGGCCACCACGTCGTGGCCCAAGTGATCAAGATGAGTCAGCGACTGACCCTCGATGTAGTCCAGCAAACGCACGTGCACTGGCTCGCCGTCGGCCTCCAGCGATAACAGATCCGCGCCGTTACTGGCCGGGATCACTCTGGGCACGTGCACCGAAGAGTGCTCGGCAAGGTACTTGAGGCCAGAATGCTGAGCCTGCAACTCCACAAGTGCATAGTCGCCGCGGCAGATTTTCAGGACAAACCGCCCACGCTCAGTGTCGACCCGATAATTCAGATCCTGCTGACTGCCCAGTGCCTGTAACGTGCCACTGAGGCCGTAATGCTCCGCCAACCACTGCCGGGCCTGCGCTTCAGAAACCTGCGGGCTGGGCAAACTGGCGCGATGAATCAACGTGGCGAGCGGCATGGAACGACCCCTGAAATTTTATTAGGCGCCTATATCGCCATTGCTACCGTGGATGCGCAACCCCCGATCCGTGTTATTCAAGCGCTCGCATCCGCGGGCACTTTGCGCAAGAATGTCGGCCATTCACCTCTATCTGGAAAAACCTCATGAATGTAATCACCACCGATCTGCCGGGTGTTCTGATCATCGAACCCAAGGTATTTGGTGACGAGCGCGGCTTCTTCTACGAGAGTTTCAACGCCAAGGCATTCCAGGATGCAACGGGGCTGGAGACCCAATTCGTTCAGGACAACCATTCGCGCTCGCAGAAAGGTGTGCTGCGCGGCCTGCATTACCAACTGCAAAATACCCAAGGCAAACTGGTCCGGGTAACGGCCGGTGAAGTGCTGGATGTGGCCGTGGACATCCGTCGCAGCTCGCCGCACTTCGGCAAATGGGTTGCCGTACGCCTGTCGGCTGAAAACCACCGTCAACTGTGGGTTCCGGAAGGTTTCGCCCATGGTTTCGTGGTGCTGAGCGAGTTCGCCGAGTTCCTCTACAAGACCACCAACTACTACGATCCATCGTCCGAGCGCAGCATTCGCTGGGACGACCCCGCTCTGGGCATCGACTGGCAGCTTGATGAAGCACCGAAGCTGTCGGCCAAGGATCAGTCCGGCGCGCTGCTCAAGGACGCTGACGTCTTCGCCTGAGCCTAGGCATAATGCGCCTGTCACCACAGGCGCATCCGGCTCATGAAACCTACCCTTCCCCGCAGACCTCGCTGGCGCAGCCTCGCCCTGCTGGCGCTGTGTCTGGCGCCGCTTCTATGGCCTCTGGAACATCTGGCCGAGCGCTATTACCGCAGTGAACTGGCCGGGCAAAACCGCCAGACCCTCGACCTCTACGTTGCCAACCTGCTCGGTACCCTGCACCGCTATGAAGTGCTGCCGCAGATCCTCGGCGACCTGCCGGCCCTGCGCGCCGTACTCGGCGCACCGGACGACGGCGTCACCCAGGGCAATGCCAACCGCCTGCTGAAAAACATCGCGGCGCAGACCGGCGCCGAAGTCATGTACCTGATGGACACCAGCGGCCAGACCCTGGCAGCGTCGAACTGGGACAAGCACGACAGTTTCGTCGGACGCAATTTCTCTTTCCGCCCGTACTTCAGTGAAGCCATGGCCGGACGCCTCGGACGTTTCTTCGGCCTCGGTACCACCTCGGCCAAGCGCGGTTATTTCTTCGCGGCGGCAGTGCGCAACGGAGAGAAAATAATCGGGGTGCTAGTGATCAAGGTTGACCTCGACCACACCGAAAGCCTGTGGGGCAAAACCCCGGAACAACTGCTGGTGACCGACCATAACGGCGTGGTGATTCTCACCTCGCGCCCGGAATGGCGCTTCCGCTCGACCCGCCCCCTGAGCGAGCCCGAGCGCTTGGCGATCACCGCCATCCAGCCCTATCCGACGCGTGAGCCGCGCCCGCTGAACCTCAGCCCCAATGCCTGGCTGACGCAAACCGTGAACATCGCCGAAACCGGCTGGAGCGTCAGCATCCTCGCCCCGCGTACGCTGATCGACCGTCCGGTACGCACCGTGGTGGCGATCGGTGGCGCCACACTGTTGGTGGTGATGCTGTTGCTGGGGCTGATGATGCAACGCCGTCGGCATTACCTGGAGCGCATCGCTTTCGAAGCCAAGGCCCGTCGTGAACTGGAAGGCCGGGTGGCTGAACGGACCAGCGATCTCGAAGGCCTCAACCGCCGCCTCAAGCAGGAAGTGCTGGAGCGCGAACAGGCCCAGCAGGAACTGGTGCGCGCCCAGGACGATCTGGTCCAGGCCGGAAAACTATCGGCGCTCGGAACCATGTCGGCGAGCATCAGCCATGAACTCAATCAGCCGCTGGCGGCGATTCGCAGCTACGCCGAAAACGCCGAAGTGTTGCTCGATCATCAGCGCACCGACGACGCCCGCGGCAACCTCAAACTGATCAGCGAACTCACCGGGCGCATGGCCTCGATCATCGCCCACCTGCGGGCCTTCGCCCGCCGCGATCGCCATGCCCCGGAAAGCGTGGCCCTGCAACCGGCGCTGGACGATGCGCTGGCGTTGCTGGCCAAACGGCGCCGCAGCATGGAAGTCGAGCTGATCCGCGACCTGCCGGCCGCCACCCTGTGGGTCGAGGCCGGGGAAACCCGGCTGCGTCAGGTGCTCGGCAACTTGTTGGCCAACGCGCTCGATGCGCTGACCGAAAAAGGCCCGCCGCGCAAACTGTGGCTGAGTGCCGAATCCACCGCCGAGGGCGTCAACCTGTACATTCGCGACAACGGCCCGGGGTTCTGCATGGAAGCCCTCGGTCGCGCCAGCGAGCCCTTCTACACCACCAAGACCCGCACCCAGGGCCTTGGCCTGGGGCTGGCCATCTGTGAAACCCTGATGCGCGCCTTCGGTGGCGAACTATCGTTCGCCAACCACAAGCAAGGTGGCGCCTTGATCACCCTGCGGCTGCGCGCCGGCGCGCCCGGGGTCAGCCTGCAACCGTCCGAGGATCGAAGTGCATGACCATCGACAATCGCATTCAGGTGGTGTTGATCGACGACGATCCGCACCTGCGTCAGGCCCTCGGCCAGACCCTGGACCTGGCCGGGCTGAAAATCCTCCCGCTGTCCGAAGCCAAAGGTCTGGCCGGGCAACTGGAGCGTGACTGGCCCGGTGTGGTGGTCAGCGACATCCGCATGCCGGGCATGGACGGCCTGGAGCTGTTGAGCGAATTGCATGCTCAGGACCCGGAGCTGCCGGTGCTGCTGATCACCGGCCACGGCGATGTGCCGCTGGCGGTGCAGGCGATGCGTGCCGGCGCCTATGACTTTCTGGAGAAACCGTTCGCCAGCGATGCGCTGCTCGACAGCGTGCGCCGTGCCCTGGCCCTGCGCCGGCTGGTGCTGGACAACCGCAGCCTGCGCCTGGCCCTGAGCGATCGCAACGAACTGAGCGCGCGACTGGTCGGCCACTCGGCGCCGATGCTGCGCCTGCGCGAGCAGATCGGCGCGCTGGCGGCGACCAAGGCTGACGTGCTGATTCTCGGTGAAACCGGCGCCGGTAAAGAAGTCGTGGCCCGTGCGCTGCACGACTTGTCGAGCCGGCGCAATGGCCCATTCGTGGCGATCAACGCCGGGGCACTGGCCGAATCGGTGGTCGAAAGCGAACTGTTCGGGCATGAGCCGGGCGCGTTCACCGGCGCGCAGAAACGCCGCATCGGCAAGTTCGAATTCGCCAACGGCGGCACGCTGTTCCTCGATGAAATCGAAAGCATGAGCATGGACGTGCAGGTGAAATTGCTGCGCATGCTGCAAGAGCGCGTGGTCGAACGTCTGGGTGGCAATCAGTTGATCCCGTTGGACATCCGGGTCATCGCCGCGACCAAGGAAGACCTGCGTCAGGCCGCCGATCAAGGGCGTTTTCGCGCCGACTTGTACTACCGACTGAACGTCGCCCCCCTACGCATTCCGCCGCTGCGCGAACGCGGCGAGGACGCGCTGGTGCTGTTCCAGCATTACGCCGATGAAGCCAGCGCCCGCCACGGTTTGCCGCCTCATGAACTGCAACCGGCGCAACGCGCCTTGCTGCTGCGCCACACCTGGCCGGGCAACGTGCGCGAACTGCAGAACGCTGCCGAGCGTTTCGCCCTCGGTCTGGAACTGGCGCTGGATAACAGTGGAAGCGAAGGCGGCGGCAGCACGGTGGAAGTCATCAGTGGCGGGCTCAGCGAGCAAGTGGAAAACTTCGAGAAGTCGTTGATTGCCGCCGAGCTGGCGCGCTCGCACAGTTCGGTACGCAGCCTCGCCGAAGCCCTGGGCATTCCGCGCAAAACCCTGCACGACAAACTGCGCAAGCACGGCTTGAATTTTGCCGACAGCAGCGCCCATGGAGACGAAGCCGAATGAGTCGCGACAGTCGCTATCTGGAATCGTTGCTGCATCACGACATTCCCCTGACCCGGGAAATGGGCCTCAAGGTTCTCGCCTGGCACGAGCAGCAGTTAAGCCTGCACTTGCCGCTGGAGCCGAACGTCAATCACAAGAGCACCATGTTCGGCGGCAGTCTCTACTGCGGCGCGGTGCTGGCGGGTTGGGGCTGGCTGCATCTGCGCCTGAAGGAAGAAGGCATCGAAGACGGGCACATCGTGATTCAGGAAGGGCAGATCAGCTATCCGCAGCCCGTGACCGGTGATGCCACGGCTATATGTCCGCCACCGGAAGCGGCGGTCTGGAAGAAATTTCTGGCGATGTATCAGCGCTACGGGCGCGCACGGTTGACGCTCAATACACGGATCGTCAATGCCGGCAGCGACGAGGATGCGGTGACGTTCAGCGGGCAATACGTTCTGCACCGCTGAACGTCAACAGCCCCTCACCCTAACCCTCTCCCGGAGGGAGAAGGGACTGACCGAGGCGTCTTGCGTCAGGCATCGACCTGAAAGATCGGCAGCGATTATGGATTCAGTAGAACTGGCTCAAGTCGGTGAACCTCACCAGCATCCCCCAATCGGCCCCCTCTCCCTCCGGGAGAGGGCTGGGGTGAGGGGAATCGAGAATCCACCCACTTACCCCCGAGCCAGTTCCAGCAATCTGGACCGCCAAGCCGCCTTTGCCGGCAGCGCCAGAAAGAATTCATTGAGCAGCGACTCCCGCGCCGGATAACAGAACGCTTCGCCCTGCAGATCCACCACCTCACCGCCCGCACCTTCGAGCACACCCTGTGCTGCCGCGGTATCCCACTGCGAAGTCGGCGCCAGTCGCGGATAGCAATCCGCTGCCCCTTCAGCCAACAGACAGAATTTCAACGAACTGCCGATATTCGTCAGTTGCAGCTCGCCCAGGCTGGCGCTCAAACCAGCGAGCAGGCGCTCCTGCTCCGGACTGGAATGCCGACGGCTCGCCACCACGGTGAACGCTTCACCAGCGGCGAGTACGTCACGCACCTGAATCGCCACCGGCGAGCCACCTTTATCCCCACGCCACGCGCCGAGCCCCGCACCGCCGACATAGAAACGCCCATTGGTTGGCATCGACACCACGCCAAACACCACCCGACCGTTTTCGATCAGCGCGATGTTGACGGTGAATTCTTCACTGCCACTGATGAACTCCTTGGTGCCATCCAGCGGGTCCACCAGCCACCAGCGCTGCCACCCGGCACGCATGCTCTGCGGGATGTCGGCATCTTCTTCGGACAGAATCGGAATACTGGAGTCCAGCGCGGTCAGCCCAGCAACGATCACATGGTGCGCAGCGATGTCCGCCGCCGTCACCGGTGAGTCATCGGACTTGGCCGTAACCGCCACGTCAGCGCGCCAGAACGGCAGGATCGCCTCGCCGGCCTGCAATGCCAGCTCAACCACTGGCGCCATCAACGGATGGGGAAAACTCATCGACATCTCACTCATGACTGAAAAAACCCGCGCTGCGTCAGCAGATCACGCGCCAGATACAACGCCGCCAAGGCACGGCCTTCGGTAAATTGCGGGTTCTGCGCCAGCGCCGCCAGTTCACTCAGGTTGACCTTGTCGACACGCATCGGCTCGGGTTCGTCGCCCTCCAGACGCTCCTCGTAAAGGTCGGTGGCCAGCACCACCTGAATCTTCTGGCTCATGTAACCGGGCGACAGTGACAACTCGGTCAGATGTTCCAGCTGGCGCGCGCCGTAACCGGCCTCTTCCTTGAGCTCGCGCTCAGCGGCTGCCAGCACATCCTCGCCCGGCTCGATCAAGCCTTTGGGCAGGGACAGTTCGTACTCGTCGGTGCCGCCGCAGTATTCCTCGACCAGCACCGCATGTTCGCTATCGAGCATTGCCACAATCATCACCGCGCCATAGCCTGCGCCTTTGCCGACCAGACGCTCATAGGTGCGTTCCACGCCATTGGAAAAACGCAGCTTCAGTTCTTCGACGCAGAACAGACGACTGGTGGCGACGATCTCGCGGGCGAGTACAGTGGGTTTCTGGCGCATGCAAAGCTCCTTGGCGTGAACGCGCTACTATAACGCGGCTTTCCCGATTGTTTGTGTCGGATATCTTTCTACCGCTCGAGACGTTGCCATGCCTTCTTTACCGTGGTCTGACATCGATACCGTCCTGCTGGACATGGACGGTACGCTGCTGGATCTGCACTTCGACAACCATTTCTGGCTGGAACACCTGCCGCAACGCTACGCCGAATTGCACGGTGTGAGCCGGGCCATGGCCGACATGGAACTGCAGCCGCTGTTCGAGCGCCATGCCGGGCAACTGCAGTGGTACTGCCTGGATTTCTGGAGTGCCGAACTCAAGCTCTCGGTGCGTGAACTGAAACTGGAAACCGCGCACCTGATCGCGCTGCGCCCGGATGCCGATACCTTTCTGCACGCGCTAAAACAGGCCGGCAAGCGGGTGATCATGATCACCAACGCCCACCGGGACTCGCTGTCGCTGAAACTGGAACGGATCGAACTGGCGCCGTATTTCGAACGGCTGATCAGCTCCCACGATTACGGTTATCCCAAGGAGAACCCGCAGTTCTGGGATGCCTTGCAGGCGGATATCGATTTTGATCCGGCGCGCAGTCTGTTCATCGACGATACGTTGCCGATTCTGCGTAGTGCACGGGATTTCGGTGTTGCACATCTGCTGGCGGTGAAAGAGCCGGACAGCCGCAAGGGGCCGAAGGACACGGCCGAGTTTGCGGCGGTTGAAGACTACCGCGATTTGATTCGGGGACTCTAGCAACACCACTGTGGCGAGGGAGCTTGCTCCCGATGGGCCGCGAAGCGGCCCCAAATGTTCACGACTGCTGCGCAGCCGAACGGGAGCAAGCTCCCTCGCCACAGCGTGGTTATTACTTCGGAATACGGAGCTTCTGCCCTGGATAAATCTTGTTCACATCCTTGAGCATCGGTTTGTTGGCGTCGAAGATTTTCTGGTACTGGTTGGCGTTGCCGTAAACCCGCAGGGAGATCGCACTGAGCGTGTCACCTGCCTTCACCTCGACAAATTCCGCTGCCACCACTACCGGCCCCGTAACGGTAATCTGGTCATCAACACTGCCAACCCCGGCAATATTGCCCAGAGCCAGAAGAATTTTTTCTTTCTCCTCCTGACTCGCGACTTCACCCTTAACCGTGACCTTGTCGCCATCCACCGTCGCCTGAACATTTGGATCGCCCAGACCGACCTTGTCGATATGTTCCTTCAACTGCTCGCTGGCATTGGCATTACCTGGGGTCAGCAGGTCGATCAGCTTTTCACCGGCCTCTTTCACAAAGCTCAACAGACTCATAGCGCACACTCCTTGATTTGGGTTCCAGACGTCCAAGCCTAGACCACACCAGACCAGCCCGGTTCCGGGCCGACCAATGACCCGGCAGCCGCTTGATCGACGCCATCTATCAATAGATCGACAGTACCGATTAGACGCGACAAGTTGCCGCGCCTAGTCTTAGCGTTGATCAATCCGTCGGTGATGCCATGAACGCCAAGCGCCCAACTTGCGCGGCGCCTGCACTCGAAACGCCCGCGCCCGCCGCCAGCCAGACCTACAGCTACAGCGATCTGTCCCTTGTGGAATCGGCCAGCACCGCGCTCGCCGAGGAAGTTGCGTTGGCGATCGCCTACAACGGCATCAGTCAGGCGGTGATGCTGGTGACGCCGACGGATCTGGAAGATTTCATCGTCGGTTTCAGCCTCGGCAGCGGCATCATCGAAGACGCCGGCGACATTTATGACCTGCAACTGACCGGCGCGGGCTCGGCGCAATACGCGCAGGTGACCATCGCCAACCGCGCGTTCTGGAACCTCAAGCAACAGCGCCGACAACTGGCCGGCACCAGCGGTTGCGGCCTGTGTGGCGTTGAAGCCGTCGAGCAAGCCTTGCCCGATCTGCAAGTTCTGCCCGGCGCACCGCTGCCGCCAGCCGTGTGGCTCGACGGTCTGCGCCAGCGCATAGGGGGGTTCCAGCCCCTCGGCCAGCATTGTGGCGCGGTACACGCGGCGGTGTTCATGAACGCCAGTGGTGAACTGTTGCTGGGCCGTGAAGACATCGGCCGGCACAACGCCCTCGACAAACTGATCGGCGGCCTGATCCGCCAGAAGATTTCCACAGAAGGCGGTCTGGCGATTGTCACCAGCCGTTGCAGTCTCGAATTGATCCAGAAAGTTTTACGCGCCGGCATCCAGACTCTGGTCAGCCTGTCCGCGCCCACGGGCCTTGCCGTGCAATGGGCCCGTCGCCACAACCTCAATCTCATCCACCTGCCGCAGAAGAATGCGCCGCGGGTCTACAGCCCAGCGATGGAGAATCAAGCGTGAGCCAACATCATCAAGCCGACCAGAAACCTGTCCCGCGCTACAAACCTTACAAAGGTGCAGCCGGCGGCTGGGGTGCGCTGATCAGCGTGGCCCAAGCCTGGTTGACCAGCGACAACGCGCTGAAAAACCTGCGCATGATGCTCAAGACCAACCAGAACGGCGGCTTCGACTGCCCGGGCTGCGCCTGGGGCGATTCGCCGGAAAGCGGCATGGTCAAGTTCTGCGAGAACGGCGCCAAAGCGGTGAACTGGGAAGCGACCAAGCGCCGGGTGGACAGCAAGTTCTTCGCCAAACACAGCGTGACCTCGTTGCTGGAGCAGAGCGACTACTGGCTCGAATATCAGGGTCGCCTGACCGAGCCGATGGTCTACGACGCCGAGACCGACCGCTACAAGCCCATCGCGTGGGACGATGCCTTCGCCTTGATCGGCAAACACCTGCAAGCACTGTCGAGCCCCGACCAGGCCGAGTTCTACACCTCGGGCCGTGCCAGCAACGAAGCGGCGTATCTCTATCAGCTGTTCGTGCGCGCCTACGGCACCAACAACTTCCCGGACTGCTCGAACATGTGCCACGAGGCCAGCGGTGTGGCATTGGCCCAGAGTGTTGGCGTCGGCAAAGGCACCGTGACCTTCGACGACTTCGAACATGCCGACGCGATTTTCGTCTGGGGCCAGAACCCCGGCACCAACCACCCACGGATGCTCGAACCGCTGCGTGAAGCGGTGAAGCGCGGCGCGCAAGTGGTGTGCATCAACCCGCTCAAGGAGCGTGGTCTGGAACGCTTCCAGCACCCGCAGCACCCGATCGAAATGCTCACCAACGGCGACAAGCCGACCAACACCGCGTATTTCCGTCCGGCATTGGGCGGCGACATGGCGGTGCTGCGCGGCATGGCCAAGTTCCTCCTGCAGTGGGAGCGCGATGCGCAGAAGGCCGGCACGCCGGCAGTGTTCGATCATGACTTCCTCAATGCGCACAGCGCCAACGTGCTGGAGTATCTGGGCGTGGTCGATGACACGCCGTGGGAGCAGATCGTCGCGCAGTCCGGCCTGACTCTGGTGGAGATCGAGCAAGCGGCGCGCATGTACGCCAAAGGCAAGAACGTGATCATGTGCTGGGCGATGGGTATCACTCAGCATCGCCATTCGGTGCCGACCATCCAGGAAATCGCCAACCTGATGTTGCTGCGCGGCAACGTCGGCAAGCCGGGCGCCGGCCTGTGTCCGGTGCGCGGTCACAGTAACGTGCAGGGCGACCGCACCATGGGCATCAACGAGCGTCCGCCGGTGGCGTTCCTCGATTCTCTTGAGCGGCGCTTCCAGTTCAAGGTGCCGCGTGACAACGGGCACAACGTGGTCGAGGCGATTCATGCGATGGCCGAGGGCCGGGCCAAGGTCTTCATCGGTCTGGGCGGCAACTTCGCCCAGGCAACCCCGGACAGCCCACGTACCTTTGCGGCGCTGAGCAATTGCGACCTGACTGTGCAGATCAGCACCAAACTCAACCGCAGTCACCTGGCCCACGGTAAAGACGCTTTGATCCTGCCGTGCCTGGGCCGTACTGACATCGACATCCAGACCGAAGGCCCGCAAGCGGTCACCGTGGAAGACTCGTTCAGCATGGTTCACGCCTCCAACGGTCAGTTGCAGCCGCTGTCGAACCAGATGCGTTCGGAACCGGCGATCATCGCCGGCATCGCCGCCGCCACGCTGGGCAGCAAACCGGTGGACTGGAACTGGCTGGTGGCCGATTACCGGCGTATCCGCGACCTGATCGCCGATACCATTCCGGGCTTCAAGGACTTCAACGAGAAGGTCAAGAACCCGGGCGGTTTCTACCTCGGCAACAGCGCTGGCGCGCGCAAGTGGAACACCCCGTCGGGCCGGGCCAATTTCCGCGCGAACCTGTTGCCGAAAGATCTGGTGCATGAACGCACCCGCGCCACCGGACAACTGCCAGACCTGATCCTGCAATCGATGCGCTCCCACGATCAGTACAACACCACGATCTATGGCCTCGACGACCGTTACCGTGGGGTCAAGGGCCAGCGCGATGTGTTGTTCGCCAACGAGGCCGACATCATTCGTCTGGGCTTCCGCCCGGGACAGAAGGCCGACATCGTGTCGCTGTGGGACGATGGCCGTGAGCGTCGGGTCAAGGGTTTTACCTTGCTGGCGTTTGATATTCCGGCGGGTCAGGCAGCGGCTTACTACCCGGAAGTGAATCCGCTGGTGCCGCTGGAAAGCACCGGGGATGGCAGCCATACGCCGACATCGAAGTTCATTGCGATTCGCCTTGAAGCGGCGAGTGAGACGGGGTTGATCATGGCCAAGTCCGCGTAATGCGGCGCCTGGACTGACCCCTTCGCGAGCAAGCCCGCTCCCACATTTGAAATGCATTTCAATATGGGAGCGGGCTTGCTCGCGAAAGCGGTGGCTCATTCAACAAAATCCTTTGTACCCTGCACCTTTCAAACGCCCACAAAAAAGGCCGCTTTTTCACAAAAGCGGCCTGTCCGAAGTAGCTAAAGACCGGCAAAAATCGCTTAAGTTCCGCATAAAAAACAGTAACTTGCAGAATTGTATACAAGTCGTGTTATTCGTCGGAATTCGATTGTCAGCCTTGTTACACCACTTCAGGATCGCGCCGTCATCCCTTTGAGGCTCCTCTATGAAGTTCTCCTCGATTCTCTTGTTGTCCCTTGGCCTGGTCAGTGGTTTTGCATCTGCTGGAGGCACCACCGAAGCAGGTGTGGGCGGCGCATTGGGCGGGGTTCTTGGCTCGGTCGTCGGTCAGTCTTTAGGCGGCAGCACAGGTTCAACCATTGGCGCAGCCCTGGGCGGCGCGGGTGGTAGCGCGGTCGGCGCCAACAAACACAGCCGTGGCGAAGCGGCCATTGGCGGTGCGTTGGGCGCAGCCGGCGGTAACGTGGTTGGTCGCAGCATGGGCGGCACCACGGGCAGCCTGATCGGCGCCGCAGCAGGTGGCGGTGCCGGTGGCGCGCTGGGCAATTACATGGGCAACAAGAGCAATGAAGACGATCGTCGTTACGATCGTGGTCGCGACGACCGTCGCTACTACCGCGACGACCACCGCGGTCGCGGCCATGCCTACGGCCATCGCAAGCATCATCGGTATTACAACCACCGCTGATTGCCAAGCCTTGCGGGCAACGGATCAAAAGATCGCAGCCTGCGGCAGTTCCTACAGTCGAACCCTGTAGGAGCTGCCGCAGGCTGCGATCTCTTTTGCGTTTAGCAAACCAGCAAACGTTCCAGCGCCTGGCGCAACTGGCCGGGAATCGGCACCGGTTGATTGCTCGCCCGATCCACAAACACATGGACGAAACGTCCCGCCGCACACGCCTCGCTTTCGCCAGCCTTGAACACCGCCAGTTCATATTGCACCGAACTGTTGCCCAGCTTGCCGAGCCGCAGACCGACCTCGATCTGATCCGGGAACGCGATCGAGGCGAAATAATCGCAAGATGAACTCACGACGAACCCCACTACCTCGCCATCGTGGATATCCAGGCCACCGACCTGAATCAAGTAAGTGTTCACCGCGGTATCGAAAAAGCTGTAGTAGGTAACGTTGTTGATGTGTCCATAAGCATCGTTGTCGTGCCAGCGGGTGGTGATCGGCTGGAAATGCGGGTAATCGGTGCGTTGCGGCATGGTGCTGGACATCGGTGTCGATTCCTTGAGTTTCTGCCCAGTCTAAAGGTAAAAACCTTTCCCTCGCGCCGCCAACTCGCCAATCAGTGGCGCCGGCCGCCATTGATCGCCCTGTCGCGTCTCCAGCGCCAGCAAGCGCTTGTGAATGTCTGCCAGCCCCTGATCGTCCGCCCAGGCCATCGGGCCGCCTCTGTCCGCCGGGAAGCCGTAGCCATTGAGGTACACCAGATCGATGTCATGGGCCGATTCGGCAATGCCTTCCTGCAGAATTTTCGCGCCCTCGTTGACCAGCGCCAGAAGACACCGCTCGAGGATTTCCTCGGACCCAATCTCCCGGCGCTGAAAGCCGAGGCCTTCGCTGACGCTCAATATCAGCGCATCGACCTCGGGATCATGTTCGGCCTGACGACTGCCCGGCTCATAATGGTAATAACCGTTGCCGGATTTCTGCCCGAAGCGGCCCAACTCGCACAAGCGGTTGTCGACCTGAACCTCCGGCGCATCCTGGCCCTTGCCGGCCAATTCGCGCGCACGCCATTCCAGATCAATGCCAACCACGTCGTACATGCGGAACGGTCCCATCGCGAAACCGAAGCCCTGCAACGCCGCATCGACCTGCTGTGGATAAGCGCCTTCGAGCAGCATCTTGCGCGCCTCCAACACGTACGGATGCAACATGCGATTGCCGATAAACCCGTGGCAATTACCCGATATCACACTGACCTTGCCCATACGTTTGCCGAGCGCCAGTGCCGCTTCCAGCACGGCCGGAGAAGTCTGCGCCCCACGAACGATTTCCAGCAGCTTCATGATGTGCGCCGGGCTGAAGAAATGCAGGCCGAGTACTTGCGACGGACGCTTTGTTACAGCGGCAATCGCGTCGATATCCAGCGCCGATGTGTTGCTCGCCAACAACGCCGCAGGCTTGAGCACGCTGTCCAGTTCACGAAAGATCTTCTGCTTGAGCTCAAGATTTTCGTACACCGCTTCAATCACCAGATCGACATTGCGGATCGCCGCATAATCCGCCGCTGCGCGAACTCGGCCGATCCGCGCATCCGCTTCGGCCTGATCAATCCGGCCCTGGCGCACATTGTGTGCATAAGTGTCGGCCACCGTGCCCAACGCCTGTTCAAGCATCTGTGGATTGTTATCGACCCACTGCACGGCAATGCCGGCATTCGCCAGGCACATGACGATGCCACGGCCCATGGTGCCCGCGCCGATCACGGCAGCTTGCTGAATATCGAACGATGTCTGGCTCATGTTGTTCTCTTGTTGGCGATCCGAAGACAGCCTTCACCATAGTCAGGCACCGGGCATTTTTGAAGTTTATTACCGTGATGAGCGACATTCAGCGCATGGATGAGGCCGTCAGGGCACCGCACTTCCCCTGTGGGAGCGGGCTTGCTCGCGAAAACGGAGTGTCATGCATGGATATTTCAACTGACATGACGCCTTCGCGAGCAAGCCCGCTCCCACAGGGTTTGTACTTACTCGGGCAGATGATTGTCAGCCCAACTGCGGACTTGCGCATACGGATACTCCTCCAGCGCCGCATACCCCGAGATCGTTCGCGCCTTCAACCTGGTAAACAACGGCACACTGATCCCGCACAGAAACCGCGTCAGGCGCTCCGCCGTCGGCACACTGCCGGTGTGCTGTTCGTGCCTGTGGATAAAATCACCGCACAGCGCCGCGAAGTTTTTATCCACAAGCGCTGGCAACTCGGGAGGGGCCGGAAGTCGTGCGACATCACCGTGGCACACCGAACAGTGCCCGCAGCGCTCGGGTGCGTTGTGGTCGCCGAAGTATTCGGCCAGGCGATAACCCAGGCAGCGCTCAGTGCCGAACAGTTCGAGCATGGCGTGAATCCGCGCGATTTCAGTCTGCTCATGCCGGGTGAAACAGGCATGCAACTCAGCGCTCAACACAGCGCTGTCGAAATCACTGTGCAGCACGTTGTAGACCTCGGTCATCTGCTTGCTTTCAAGCTCGACCCAGCCCTTCTCCTGAAAGTAATCCAGCGCCTTCACCACCCGATTGCGCTCAGCTGAAAACTGCGTGTACATCGCCTCGAAATTCACCGTCGCCCAGGTGCGTGCACGGCTGGAGGTCTGGATGATGGCCGCGACAAAATCCCTGCGCTCTCCCTCGAAACGCTCAAGTAACGCTTCCGGCTCCAGCAGGTATTTGAAACGGTACTCGGCGTAATAGGCATATCGCGGAGCAATCAGGCCGCGCAGCTCCATTTGCACCAACAACGTCTTCAGCGGCAGCGTGCGAATGTTGCTCTGATCCGCCAACGGCCCGAGCAGAAATTCCCACTGCCCTTCAGGTGCAGCAGCCTGCATTTCCTCCAGCACACAACGAATCCCCTCGCGCTCCGGGGTATCGCCGTAGACGAAGTTTTCCAGCACGTTGAGGCTGTCGCGGTTGGCCAACACCAGACAATCCGATGGCTGCCCGTCACGCCCGGCGCGACCGATTTCCTGACTGTAGTTCTCGATGGATTTCGGCAGGTCGAAATGCACTACGTTGCGGATGTCGCTCTTGTCGATGCCCATGCCGAACGCAATGGTCGCGACAATGCAATTGGACTGCCCGGCCATGAAGCGCTTCTGAATCGCCTCGCGCTGATCGTTGGGCAACCCGGCGTGATAAGCCTCGGCCTGTATGCCGTTGCGCCCCAGATGTTCAGCGATGTGCTCGGCGGTTTTCTGCAACGTGACGTAGACGATGCTCGGCTGGCCCGGACGCTCGCTCATCCACTCCACCAGACGTCGGCGTTTGTCCTGGCCGCGCACCGGCTCCACCAGCAGATTGAGATTGGGTCGGTAGAAACCGGTGGTCACCACATCCGCTTCGGCGATGGCGAATTTGGTCTGCATGTCGGCGATGACCTTCGGCGTCGCCGTAGCGGTCAGCAGCAGCGTTTGCGGGATGTTGAACTGGCGTTGATAGTCCGGCAGTTTCAGGTAGTCGGGGCGGAAGTTGTGGCCCCATTCCGAGATGCAGTGCGCCTCGTCAATCACCAGCAGCGAGATCGGCACCTGCTGCAAAAAGTTGCGAAAACGCTCGTTCTTCAGGCGCTCCACCGAGATCATCAGGATCTTCAATTCACCCGAACGGGCGCGGGCCATCACATCATTGGCGTCATCGCGGCTTTGTGCCGAATCGATGCTGCCGGCACTGATGCCGTGGCGCTTGAGGAATGCCAGTTGATCCTGCATCAACGCCAACAATGGCGAGACCACCAGGGTCAGATGTGGCAGCAACAGAGCCGGCACTTGATAGCACAGCGACTTGCCAGACCCGGTGGGGAAAATCGCTGCCGCCGAGCGCCCGGCCAGTACCGCGCTGATCGCGGCTTCCTGCCCGGGTCGAAACTGTGGATAACCGAAAACCTGTTCCAGGGTGTTGTGCATGCGCTGTCACTCCGTTGACCGCTGTGATGCCAACAGCCTAGCGGGCGATCGCAGCGAGTCGAGAAAAGGCCGGGGGTCAATTCAATACGGGATGATACAGCCAATGGCGCAAACACCTCGGTCCCCTGTGGGAGCGAACCCGTTCGCGAAGAGGCCCTGCCGAACAACACCAAAACAAACCATTCAGGGCCGCAAAACCGCCACTCGCAGTTGCTCGTTCAAAATCTGCTCATGCACGCCCTGGCTCTTGCTTGCCCACAACGCATGAGCCGGGCTGATGTCACCCGTGAAGGCCGCCGCCAACTGCCGCAGCTCCGCGACACTGCGCACGCGCGGGCAGAACGGCTGTCCGTCACAGTCCTGACTGGCGTTGCGATAGGTACTCAGCAAACGCTCCCACCACCCATCACGCACCTGTCTGATCGACTTGAACTGCACATGCGGCACTCCCAGCCGCTGCTCAAGACCTGCCTCGTCCAGCGCTTCGCTGGCGAGCAGGGCTTTACCGAACATCAACACCTCGGCACGCGAGGCGGTATCGATACTGGTCTGGCTAGAGAGCGCATCGGGCCAACCGGTGCGTTCAAGGTCGGCAAACATCCAGCCGTTACCGACGTCCGACGCCAGGGCCAAACGGCAACCACTGGCCCACAGCAATAAAATCGAGGCCAAACGTAGCCACTGCATACCTAATTCCCTTTAAGTGCGTATCGGACGCTTGGAAACGCCCTACAGATTCTGGCGCGCACCATACAGACGTTTGCCAAGAAACGCCTGTGAATCCTGTGGGAAATTTCAGCGCTAGGGGTTTCACCTCGAAAAAGCCGCAAAACCTTGTAGGGCATATGCCCGATCCTCGGAAAAACCCCTACGAACTCTGTCCATCGCGGCGCTCTTGTGAGTGCTCGTCACGCACTTCTATAGTGGCCGGCGCGACTGACCACTGAATCAGCCCCGCCCAAGTGCCTTTGTAAAGGACAAGCCTGACCATGATTACCCGCTATCGCCCCTTGAAGACTTGCTACAACGAAAATCCCGTGTTGGTCATCGATACTCACTCCAGCCATCGCGATCTGCTTGATGCCGCTGACCAGCGACTGCGTGCCGCCAGCGATCTGCTGGAAACCCTTTACTGTTTATGTTTCAAACAGGCCGACGTGAAAGATATACCTAACATCGTCAATGCTCTTTATTTATTAGTGCAGGATGGCTGTGACTTGCTCGAAGTAGCAAAACATAAACCCCAACAACCAGACCCACACTGAAAACAACTAAAATCTAGAAACAACAGAATGCTTTAATAAACAACCAAAATAGAACTAAGTTGTTGACTCTTACTTTCACCGAGAGCAACACAATGACTGTTTTAACTATCTTTTTTTGCGGCACTGGTTCCAATAAATTCGACGTCGCCCACGAAAACTTCTGGAACGGCGAACTGATTTCCACCTTGGCTGCCAATCATACGGGTCACGAGTTTGCCGAGTGGATCGTGGTCGATGGCCCCGGCAGCGGCAACATGCAGGCCGACGATCTATTCACCAAGACCAAGGAATACGGCATGAGCGGCACCTTGTTCGGCAAGGGCTGGGAAGAAAACGTGTTGCACGCGCTCAATATCATCAAGGGCAAGTGCGACTGGCAACGCGAGCAACTGACTGAAGCCGAATACAATCGCCTGAAGGCTGCCGGCATTCCGATTGAAGATGTAAAAGCCGAGGGTTCGTGGTTTTGGCGCAAATATAATTACGGTAATCGCAGCATTACCCAGCAGCAATTACAGGAAGGAATCATCAAAACCCACCGCAAGGATGGTGTTATTCCTACTCAAGTCAATCTCGTCGGTTGGAGCCGAGGCGGCATCAGTTGCCATATGTTGGCCAATGCAATGTTCAAGGACAGTTTGCTGAAAAACATCCCGGTCAATATCTTTGCGCTTGATCCCGTGCCAGGCATTGGTAACTTTCAGGAAGAGCGCGTCAAACTCGCGGGCAATGTCAAAGAGTATGTAGCGTTCTATGCTCGTGACGAACGCTCCAAAGGTTTCAGCTGCGTCATCCCACAGACCGCTACCGGCACTAAAACCTACATCTATCCTATGGCTGGCCGCCACGCCACCATGGCCGGCAATGCCACCAGCAGCGGCGGCGTCCCGACCGGCGCCAGCGATCTGAAAGCGCTGTCCGAGCCCGGACGCATCGTGCGCCACCTCGCTGAAACCTGCCTCAAACGCTGGGGCGTACGACTGCAAAAAACGTTGAATCTGACCCAGGCCGATCTGGAAAACCTCACCAACGGCATCGCACGCGATGAAGCCAAATACAAATTGATGCACAAACTTTCCTACACCTACTTCACCGAGCTGGACCAAGGCGAGCGCTACGTTTCGCTGGGCAGCAAAGGTGTACCGTTCACCAGCGTGAAAGGCGAGATCTACAAGCCGGCGACCGGCCTGGCAACCAGCTTGCTGGATACTTCGGCATATCAGCATTTACGTTGAAAAACGATGAAAGACCGGTAGGAACGTCCGATGAGATCTTCATCCCGTTCCTACAGGCCAAGACTCTTTGTCGCCTATCGCGGCTTGAGGGCACCTATCTATAGTCGTGACTGTCGCTGGCAAATCAGCGGCTCGGGCTTGGTCACCTGAATGGATCGTGCATACGCGTCCGCTGTATGCTGCCGGCACTCAATTGCCTGCAGTTTTATGGTGGCTGTGTTTGGGACACCTACGGGTGTGCCGGGTCTGTGCACGATCCTCACCGGTTGACCAACCCGAACACAGTCGCCTCCTGTCGCTTGGTCACGATGTGGTGGCTTCACTTGAAGCATTTGAGGATCAACAAAATGAAAACATGGAATCAATTAGCCGCTGATCGCTACCGCTCACTCGAATCCAACCTCACCGACACCAAGCCCCTGATCATCGACACAGAGGCCAACCCGCAAGACATCCTCGAATGCGCCGTCCAACGCTTGCGCGCCTCCAGCGACCTGCTGAAAACCCTCTACTGCCTCAGCTTCAAACAAGCCGACGTCGAAGACATTCCCCACATCACCCACGCCCTGTTTCTGCTTACGCAGGATGGCTGTGACCTGCTGCAGGTCGCGCAGCAGCAGATGCTCGGCTGGAAAGCACCGGCCTGAGATTGACAATGTTCGGATCGCTCTGCCGCCTCACCTGAGAGCGATCAATAAAAACGTGATCAAACATTGGAGCAACCATGAGCGAGTTTTTTGATGCACTGATGGAAAGCGTTCAGGAAATGGACGAGATCTTGCACGCGCAGCGCTGCAACTCGCCCCTTGCTCCGAAAATATCTGAAAAGAACACGCTGACTTTTCAGCAGAAACAAGCCTATTACGACAAGGTATACCGCTCGAATTATCTCGCCAGTTTACGCATTGAAGGCTTTGAAACGGTGCCTGCCGATGCGGCTGAATCATTGCCTGTTCGGCAGCAAATCCTTGATCGATACCGTCACAACACTAGCTGACCCCAGAGAGTGACCTGCGGCGCTTAAGTGGCATTATTCTGGCTGTTTACATGAAAAAAATCTTGAATAATGGCAGTTAACAGGAGCCGTTATTGCCGACTCCACGCCAAGAGGCAACCTTCTACTTAAGTGCTATTATTCTGGCAGTTAAAGAAAAAAAATGAAGGAATACTGCCACATGGCCAAGAAAACAGCGCCACTTCTGCCCGCCTCCGCTCGACTGCTGTCGGAATTTGGCGAACGGCTGAAGCTGGCTCGTCTGCGCCGCAAGCTGACGGCAAAGCAGGTCGCTGAACGGTCAGGCATGTCGCTGACCACCTTGCGCAATCTGGAGTCAGGCGAATCAGGAGTAACCATCGGCGCTTATCTGTCGGTCATGCAGGTGCTGGGCCTGGAAAAGGATCTGAATCAGCTTGCCGCGACCGATGAAATGGGCCGACAGCTACAGGATGCTCAGTTAATGCCTGCATCAAGATCTCCAATCAAAAAGCCACAGCGAGTACGCGGAGTCAGCGCGTTAAAAAAAGCTGCATCCGATCACAGCGAGACTTCAAGCGTCATCGATGCCGCTACTACAACAAAACTTCCGGACGATTTTCCAATCAACACGCACACTCTCTCCAATCTGTTGAAGAAGAAAAAGCCAGGCTCCACGACAGGTGAAAAATGACGCTGATCGCTGTTTATGCAGATTGGGAATCGTTGAACGGCGCCAGGCGTCTCGGCTTCCTGCATGCCCGTAAGACACGCAACACCAACGTATTCGAGTTTGAATACGATCCCGTAGCGCTGGCCGACCCCGAGTTAAGCTTCACACAGCTGGACCCACGAATCGGACTTTTTCAAGGACGTCAGTTTCCTGGTCAACATCAGACTCGTTTTGGCGTCTTCGCTGACTCAAGCCCAGATCGTTGGGGCCAACTGCTAATGAAGCGGCGCCTGGAGAGGGATATCCGCGACGGTTTGATTCCCAAGGGCAGCAAGCTATTCGAGTCTGACTATCTCCTTGGCGTGCATGACCAGTTCCGCGTCGGCGCCATCCGCTACAAGCTCAACGACGAGGGTAATTTTCTCGACGATCGCGATGGCGTTGCTGCCCCACCCTTTGTTGAATTACGTGCGCTGGAACAGGCGAGTCTGGCCTTGGAAAACGACACGGACAACACCGCACTCGATGGCCGCGAATGGCTAAGAATGCTCATCGCGCCGGGTGGCTCACTGGGCGGCGCCAGACCAAAAGCCAGTGTGGTCGACGAGCATGGCCAACTGTGGATCGCCAAGTTTCCGAGTACGCGAGACGACTACGATGTAGGTGGCTGGGAAATGCTGGTGAACGCCTTGGCGGTCAACTGCGGGCTACGTGTCGCAACCGGCATGGCACGACGTTACGCGAGCGACCACCACTGTTTTCTGATCAAACGCTTCGACCGAACCGAACGCGGTGGGCGCCACCACTTCGCCTCAGCCATGACCCTGACCAACCGCACCGACGGCGACGACGCTTCAACAGGCGCCAGCTACCTTGAGTTGGCGGAAGTACTCATGGAACACGGTTCGGAGCCCAATGCAGACCTTCGCGAGTTATGGTCGAGAATCGTCTTCAACATCCTGGTATCCAACACCGACGACCACCTGCGTAATCACGGATTTATTCTGGATCCCGGTCGGGGATGGCGCTTGTCGGCAGCGTATGACATGAATCCCGTAGCGCATGCAGATGGGTTGAAGCTGAACATCACTGATGCTGACAACGCGTTGGATCTGGAGCTGGCGAGGGAAGTGGCGGGGTATTTTCGAGTGAGCTCGATACATGCAGAAGAAATAATTGAGCACTTTAAATCCG
This sequence comes from Pseudomonas sp. 14P5.3.2, assembly GCF_057799175.1. Lineage (NCBI taxonomy): Bacteria > Pseudomonadati > Pseudomonadota > Gammaproteobacteria > Pseudomonadales > Pseudomonadaceae > Pseudomonas > Pseudomonas sp. 14P5.3.2. Next base: position 136,760 of record NZ_JBYOKU010000007.1, read on the forward strand.
AGATCAGCAACTGGCCGGAAGTAGCACGTGTATTGGGACTATCCAAGCGTGAACAGGACCTTATGGCAACAGCGTTTAGTCCCCTTTAATGCCCACAAAAAAGCCGCCCCTGGAGGCGGCTTTTTAGTTCACAACGAACCAATCTTACAAATTGGGACCCGCAGCCTTGATCGCGTCGCTCACTTCGAACTTCTTGAAGTTCTCGATGAACAGACCGGCCAGGGCCTTGGCCGCTTCGTCGTAGGCAGCCTTGTCAGCCCAGGTGTTGCGTGGGTTGAGCAGGTTGGTTTCAACACCCGGTACGGCCAGTGGCACGTCGAGGTTGATGGTGTCCAGGTGCTCGGTGGCGGCACCGATCAGCGCGCCGCTCTGGATCGCAGCGATCACCGCACGGGTGGTCGGGATGTTGAAGCGTTTGCCGACGCCGTAGCCGCCGCCGGTCCAGCCGGTGTTGACCAGGTAGACCTTGGAGCCGAAGCCGCGGATGCGCTTGATCAGCAGTTCTGCGTATTCGCCAGCCGGACGCGGGAAGAACGGCGCGCCGAAGCAGGTGGAGAAGGTCGACTTGATGCCGCTGCCCGAACCCATTTCAGTCGAGCCCACCAAAGCGGTGTAGCCGGACAGGAAGTGGTAGGCCGCTTGTTCTTCGTTGAGGATCGACACTGGCGGCAGCACGCCGGTCAGGTCGCAAGTCAGGAAGATTACAGCGTTTGGCTCGCCGCCCAGGTTCTGCTCGGAACGCTTGGCAACGTGCTCCAGCGGGTAGGCCGCGCGGCTGTTCTGGGTCAGGCTGACATCGGTGTAGTCGGCGTGTTTGGCGTCGTCGATGACCACGTTTTCCAGCACCGCGCCGTGTTTGATGGCTTTCCAGATGACCGGCTCGTTCTTCTCGGACAAGTCGATGCACTTGGCGTAGCAGCCACCTTCGATATTGAAGACAACGCCTTCGCCCCAGCCGTGTTCGTCGTCACCGATCAGGTAACGGCTTTCGTCGGCCGACAGGGTGGTTTTACCGGTGCCCGACAGACCGAAGAACAGGGTCACGTCGCCTTCTTCGCCGATGTTGGCAGCGCAGTGCATTGGCAGCACGTCAGCGGCCGGCAGCAGGAAGTTCTGCACGGAGAACATGGCTTTCTTCATCTCACCGGCGTAACGCATGCCGGCGATCAGCACTTTTTTCTGCGCGAAGTTGATGATCACGCAACCATCGGAGTTGGTGCCGTCACGCTCTGGTACGCACTCGAAGTTGGCCACGTTGAGCACCTGCCACTCGTCACGACCGGCCGGGTTGTACTGGGCCGGGTTGATGAACAGGCAACGACCGAACAGGTTCTGCCAGGCAGTCTGGGTGGTCATTTTCACGGCCAGGTAGTGATCTTCAGCCGCACCTACATGCACATGGGAAACAAAGTGCTCTTGCGCGTTGTTGAACGCCTCGACACGAGCCCACAGCGCGTCGAACTTGTCGGCCGGGAACTTGCGGTTGATCGGGCCCCAGGCGATAGCGGCCTGGGTGGAAGGCTCTTCAACGATGAAACGATCGACTGGCGAACGACCGGTACGGTGCCCGGTGCGAACGACCAGAGCGCCGGTATCGGCAAGCTCGCCCTCACCGCGTTGCAGGGCTTCTTTTACCAGATCATCAACACTCAGATCGGTGTACACGGCGTTATTGGCTTGCGTCATGAGGTTCCCCGTCGGCCAGTGGCCGAGTGTGCTCCAAACGTTTTGTAGTAGAAAGTCGTGCACTACTACCGCGAAAAAAGTGGGCCGGATTATGCCAGAAAAGCCCAAAAAGAGTAGGGTCCTCCCGTCGTAACGGCGAAATTCCGTCGTTACGCAGTGAATTTACCTGCGCTGAACCGTTTTAGTGCCGGGTATCTGACGGCGTGTCGACGCCTGCGCCAGCGAACAATTGAGCAATATCGGCCGCATCGAACAGGTAACGCTGGTTGCAGAACTGGCAATCGATCTCGATTTCGCCACCGCGTTCGGCCACCAGTGCCTGCGCGTCTTCCAGACCCAGACTGACCAACGCATTGCCCGAGCGTTCCCGCGAGCAGCTGCAACGGAAGCGCAGGTTCTGCACATCGAACAGGCGCACCTGCTCTTCGTGGTAGAGGCGATGCAGCACGGTTTCGTTGTCCAGGCTGAGCAATTCATCGGCGGTCAGGGTGCTGGCCAGCGCGGTGATGTGCTGCCAGCTGGCGGCGCGGTCTTCTTCGTCTTTCAGACGGTCGGCCGGCAGTTGCTGCAGCAGCATGCCACGGGCACGACGGCCGTCGGCGAACAGCTTGAAGCGCGTGCCGACCTGTTGCGACATGACGAAATAATTGGTGAAGCATTCCGACAGGGTTTCACCATCGAGGTCGACGATACCCTGGTAACGCTGGCCGATCGTCGGGTCGACGGTCAGGGTCAGGTCACCGCCCGGCATCAGGTCGGCAAGCGTGGCATCCGCCGCGATCTGCTCGGCGTTGTATCGCGCCAGACCACGGATCTCGCGCTCGCTGGAGCATTCGATCATCAGCAGCGGAATCGGGCCTTCGGAGCGCGCCTGAAGAATCAGCAAGCCGTCGAACTTCAGGGTGCCCACCAGCAACGAAGCGGCCGCCATCAGTTCGCCCAGCAACTGCGCGACCGGCTCCGGGTACGGGTGCTTGGCGAGGACTTCGGCGTAACTGCGTTCCAGCGCCACCAGTTCGCCGCGAGTGTCGCTGTCATCGAAGATGAAGCGTTGGGTGTAGTCGGTATCCGGTAGGTCGGTCATAGGTCTGGGTATCTGAATTGATGACAAAAAGGTTACAAAAGATGAAAATCCCGCGCTTTCTTCGCACCTGTTTGGTGCAAAACGTTCAGCCACGGGAGGCATTTTATGAACAATCCGGGTTTGTTCCAATCAAGGTGGAACCTCGGCCGGCTGGTTCTGTGTAACGTAGTGCCATTAGCACTACTGGCTTTCTGGTTATGGCCTACGGGCCAGATGCTGTGTGTGATTTTCGACGAGTGGCTGTTTCGCTCACTCAATGCACCACTGGCCAGCAACCCCATATGGCTCCACATCTGGGCAATTGCAAGTCTGCGCCCGTTCGACATCGTTGTCGGACTGATTCTGCTGACGCTGCTGATCAAGGGCGACTGGGTGTTCAAGGCGATTGATGTGCGTCGCGCCTTCTTCGGTTTTTTTTCCATTCTGCTGTTGATGGTGGTGATCCGTGCGCTGTTTTCCAAATTCGCCGACTACATGGACTGGCAACACAACAGTCCGTCGATGGTGCTGGAAGGCGCGGTGCACCTGAGTGACTACTTCCCGCAACTGGAAAAAGCCTGGGAGCTGAAGGATCGCTCAAGCCAGAGCTTCCCCGGTGACCATGCTTCAGTGTTGCTGATCTGGGCGCTGTTCATGGGCGTGTTCAGCCGTACGGTCGGGCAGTTCCTGACGGTCTGGGGCCTGGCGCTGCTGTTCATGCTGCCGCGTCTGGTGGCCGGCGCGCATTGGGGGCAGGACGATTACATCGGCGGCCTGCTGCTGGCGGTGTGGGCGTTGGGCTGGGGTTACTACACGCCGTTTGCCTGTCACGCGGCGAATTTCTGGCTGAAGGTAACAGCGCCGATTTTCGCTTTGCTGGGCAAGCTGCCGGTGGTTTCGCGGATGAGTGTGGTGTCTGCCGCAAACTGACAGTTGTGTGAAGACCTGTGGCGAGGGAGCTTGCTCCCGCTCGGCTGCGTAGCAGTCGCTTTACCCGTCGATGCAGTTGTATTTTGAAATACGTGCTCGCCTGTACAGGGCGTCCTTCGGCCGCCAGCGGGAGCAAGCTCCCTCGCCACAAGTGTGTTCGTCGCACACTACTCGTTGCTGCTGCCACGAAACTTAAACAGATCCCGCCGCTGCTTCTTGCTCGGCTTGCCATCGGTGCTCACGCCCAACGCCCCGGCCTTGCGCATCGCCGCTGCCGCTTCACGTTTGGCAATACTCGCCTCGGTCTCGGTATACAGCGTCTGCGCCTCGGGTGCGCCGCGACGCACGATCGACAAGGCTTCGACCCTCACCGTGCGCTCTTCAAAACCGGTACGAATCTCGAATTCATCACCAATGCGTGGCTCTTTGCCAGGCTTGCAGCGGTCACCTCGGCAATGCACCTTGCCACTCTCGATGGCCGCTTTGGCCAGGGCCCGGGTTTTATAAAAGCGCGCCGCCCACAACCACTTGTCGAGACGGACCTTGTCGTCCTCTTCGCTTTTTTGTGCCATGGAATTTCCTCATTCTGAAATATTGATGAACTGTACTACCGTTTCTGTCGTGCCATGAATTACGCCGTCCCGGATTACAATGCGCAGCAGCCGACACCCGCTTGAGGCGTCGGCAATCCGGGCCGTAGATATCTGTCGCCTTTTAACCATTATTCTGCGTGAATACCGCGAATTCGGCCGTACGTGGCCCGAGCGGTTTCTGCCGGTTGAGTACCTTTGAAGACATTTGACCATTTGACCGTTGTCGGTCTGCGCGAGTGGGTGGCGCTCCCTGATCTGGGAGTCGCGGGCCTGCGGGCGAAAATCGACACCGGCGCCAGCACCTCCAGCCTGCATGCCACCGACATCGAGCCGTTCGAACGCGACGGCGAGAAGTGGGTGCGCTTCACCGCGCACCTGGGCACGGTGGTGCAGTTGCGTCACCGGCGCTGCGAAGCACCGCTGGTGACGCGCAAAACCATTAAAAGCTCCAACGGCCAGGCCCAGGTGCGCTATGTGATCAGCACCACCCTGGCCCTCGGTGATCGGGTCTGGGCAGTCGAGTTCACCCTCGCCTGCCGCAAGTCCATGCGATATCGCCTGTTGCTCGGTTCCAAAGCCCTGATTGATGGCCAGTTGGTGGTCAATCCGGGCATCAAGTATGTACAAGACAAGCCGGTGTTCCCGGTATCTACCTCCTCCACAGGTGTTGCATGAAGATCGCTGTGCTGTCGCGGAATCCGCGTCTGTATTCCACCCGTCGTCTGGTCGAAGCCGGCACCGAACGCGGGCATGAAATGGTAGTGGTCGACACCCTGCGCGCCTACATGAACATCGCCAGCCACAAGCCGCAGATCCACTATCGCGGCAAGCCGCTGGAAGGCTTCGACGCGGTGATCCCGCGGATCGGTGCGTCGGTGACGTTCTACGGTTGCGCCGTGTTGCGCCAGTTCGAAATGATGGGAGTGTTTCCGCTCAACGAGTCCGTAGCCATCGCCCGTTCGCGGGACAAACTGCGTTCGCTGCAACTGCTGTCGCGGCGCGGCATCGGCCTGCCGGTAACCGGCTTCGCCCACTCGCCGGATGACATTCCCGACTTGATCGACATGGTCAACGGCGCGCCGCTGGTGATCAAAGTGCTGGAAGGCACTCAGGGTATCGGCGTGGTGCTGTGCGAAACCGCGACCGCGGCCGAATCGGTGATCGAGGCGTTCATGGGTCTGAAGCAGAACATCATGGTCCAGGAATACATCAAGGAGGCCGGCGGTGCCGACATCCGCTGCTTCGTGGTCGGCGACAAGGTGATCGCGGCCATGAAACGTCAGGCCAAGCCGGGCGAGTTCCGCTCTAACCTGCACCGTGGCGGCAGCGCGAGCCTGATCAAGATCACCCCGGAAGAACGCATGACCGCGTTGCGTGCGGCCAAGGTCATGGGGCTGGCGGTGGCGGGTGTGGATATTCTGCGTTCGAACCACGGCCCGCTGGTGATGGAAGTGAACTCGTCGCCGGGCCTGGAAGGGATCGAGACCACCACCGGCAAGAACGTGGCGGGGATCATCATCGAACACCTTGAGAAGAATGGCGGGCCGAATATGACTCGGACCAAAGGCAAGGGTTAACCCGTCAGAAATGTGGTGGCTGGGCGGCTGCGTTCGCGAGCAAGCCCGCTCCCACATTTTGGCATGCGCTCCCCTGTGGAACGGGCTTGCTCGCGAAGGGGCCATCAGCCCCGCTGAATATCTCGGCTGTCAGACGGCATCTCGCGGCAACATCAACCCCAACGGCAATCGCACTCGCGCCTCCAGTCCGCCCCCGGAGCGGTTGCGCAACTCGACATTGCCGCCATGCATCGAAGCAATCCGCTTCACGATCGCCAGGCCCAACCCCGTACCTTTGCCGCCCCGGGCACGGTCGCCACGGGTGAACGGGTTGAAGATCGCTTCCAGCTCCGACGGATCGATCCCAGCGCCACGGTCCATCACGCTCAGCACCACGTACGGCGCGCTGGTATCGCCGGACACATAAGCCGCAACCTCGACGCCGCTGCCCGCGTGATTCAAGGCGTTGCCGATCAGGTTGTTCAGCAGGCGTTTCATCGACACCCGGCGCAGTGGAAACGGCTGGATCGGCTCCAGACGCAAGCGCACCTTCTCTTCGTTCTGGTTGTACGGTGCGGCCACCTCACGCACCAGATCGCTCAGGTCGACCTCCTCCACCGACTCGTCACGACCATCGCGAATGAACGCGAGGAACTGGTCGAGAATCGCGTCCATGTCTTCGATGTCGCGCACCATGTCGTCGGTCAAATCGTTGCGGTCGCCCATCAGCTCCAGCGACAGCCGCAAGCGGGTCAGCGGCGTGCGCAAGTCATGCGACACCCCCGCCAGCATCAGCTCACGCTCACGGCCGGCCTGCTCGACGTCTTCGGCCATCTGGTTGAAGGCGCGATACACCTCGGTCATCTCGCTGGGTGTATCGCTGATCGGCAGGCGCACGCTGCGACCCTGACCGAGTTGCCGCGCGGCATATACCAGACGTTTCAACGGCTGGTTGAGCTGGCTGACGAAAATCCATGCCGAGGCGGTGGACAGCAAACCGATGGCGAGGAACCAGCCGAGCACGTTCCAGATTTTCTGGCCGCGCAGCGGATGCGGGTACAGCGGCACTTTCAGCCAACCGTCGCCGAGGCTTGGCGCACGCACCCACAGCGCCGGCGGCGAGTGCATGCGCAAACGCACTTCGGTGTCGGCGCCCAGCTCCGCCTGCATCTGCCGCTGATAGATTTCACTGTACGGCCAGTGCTGCTCGCCCTCCGGCACCCCGGCGCCGACCACCCGGATCAGGGTCGCGGCATCGGCGATCTTCGCGCGGTTTTCTTCATCGGCCGCCCAATAGGCGCGCAGCGTCAGGGCGACGCCGTGGCTGTACTGACGATCCACCAGCACGTCCTCGTTCATCAACAGATAAACCAGGGTCAGTGCCTTGGAAAACAGCACGACGATGAGCACCAGCCAAAGGGTGCGGGAGAAAAAACTTTGGGGGAACCAGACGGGGGTTTTCATCGATAACCGTTAAACACTTGCAGGAGCGAGCAATGCTCGCATATTGCGGATTGCGAGTCTGCGTAGAGGGTCGATCAACCCGATGCGCAGACCCGCTCCTACAAATCGCCGATCACTTGGTGGCGGCGCCGTCCGGTACGAACACGTAGCCCACACCCCAGACAGTCTGGATATAGCGTGGTTTCGACGGATCCGGCTCGATCATCCGGCGCAGACGGGAAATCTGCACGTCGATGGAACGCTCCAGGGCATCCCACTCGCGGCCACGGGCCAGGTTCATCAGTTTGTCGCGGGTCAGCGGCTGACGCGCGTTCATCACCAGTGCCTTGAGCACCGCAAACTCACCGGTGGTGAGCATGTGCACTTCTTCGCCACGTTTCAGCTCGCGGGTCGCCAGCGACAGCACGTAATCACCGAAGGTGACATTTTCGTCTTCGCTGCCCGGCGCGCCCGGCACCGGTGCGGCCTGACGACGCAGAACCGCTTTGACCCGAGCCATCAGCTCGTCCGGGTTGAACGGCTTGGCCAGATAGTCATCGGCGCCCAGTTCCAGGCCCTTGATGCGGCTCATCTCATCGCCTTTGGCGGTGAGCATGATGATCGGAATCTGATTGTTCGCCGCCCGCAGGCGACGGCAGGCGGTCAGGCCGTCTTCGCCCGGCAGCATCAGGTCGAGGACGACCAGATTGAACACTTCACGCGACAGCAGACGATCCATTTGCTCGGTGTTCGGTACGGCACGGGCACGGTAGCCCTTGCTGACGAAGAAACGTTCCAGCAGGCTGCTCAGCCCCGGATCGTCGTCAACAATAAGAATTTTTTCGCCTTCAGCATTGTTTGCAGTGCTGCTCATTGGATGCTCCTTTTAGCTCGGCGCGCATTATGGCGTAGCTGCCGTTATACGCACCGTGTGCATTGTTAGCAGATTTTTCCTTCAGTGCCAGAAAACCGGGGTTTATGCCTACAGACTGCTACACCCCCGAATGACAGAACGCTGGTTATAATGCGCGGCGTTTTGTGCCAGGCAACGTCTGAATCGTTACCGCAGGTGGCCGAGCTTTTTTCCCGGTGGCCGCAGTAATGGTTCGATTTCACGGGTCAATGGGCTGCCTCTTGACCCAGGCAGCGGCAATTTTCTAGCCGCTCAACCAGACTCCGGGCCTTTATTTCCGTGCCTGCGAGCCTGCTTTCACAATATGTCAGGTGGTTTTATGGACAGCATCAACAGCCGCATCGCCGAGGAACTCGGCGTACGCCCGCAACAGGTCGAAGCGGCCGTCGCGCTACTCGATGAAGGCTCTACCGTTCCCTTCATCGCCCGTTACCGGAAAGAAGTCACCGGCAGCCTCGATGACACCCAGTTGCGTCATCTGGAAGAGCGTCTGCGCTACCTGCGAGAACTCGACGAACGGCGCATCAGCATCCTCGCCAGCATCCAGGAGCAGGGCAAACTCACCCCGGCCCTCGAACGCGACATCAAGCTCGCCGACACCAAGACCCGCCTCGAAGACTTGTACCTGCCGTACAAGCAGAAGCGCCGCACCAAGGGCCAGATTGCCCTCGAAGCCGGCCTTGGCGAGCTGGCCGACGGCCTTTTCAACGACCCGAACCTGACGCCGGAAACCGAAGCCGCCCGCTTCGTCGACGCCGAAAAAGGCGTGGCCGACGTCAAGGCTGCGCTGGAAGGGGCCAAATACATCCTCATGGAGCGCTTCGCCGAAGACGCCAGCCTGCTGGAAAAGCTGCGTAACTTCCTCAAGCAGGAAGCGACCATCAGCGCCCGCGTGATCGCCGGCAAGGAAGAAGAAGGCGCGAAGTTCCGCGACTACTTCGAACACGACGAGCCGCTGAAAAGCATGCCGTCGCACCGCGCACTCGCCATTTTCCGTGGCCGCAACGAAGGCATCCTCAGTTCCGCGCTGAAAGTCGGCGACGAACTGCCGGGCACCATGCACCCGTGCGAAGGCATGATCGGCCAGCAATTCGGCATCCAGAACCAGAACCGCCCCGCCGACAAATGGCTCGGCGAAGTGGTGCGCTGGACCTGGAAGGTCAAGCTTTACACCCACCTCGAAACCGACCTGCTCGGCGAACTGCGCGACAGTGCCGAAACCGAGGCGATCAACGTCTTCGCCCATAACCTGCACGACCTGTTGCTGGCCGCTCCGGCCGGCCCGCGCGCCACCCTGGGCCTCGACCCGGGCCTGCGTACCGGCTGCAAGGTCGCGGTGGTCGACTCCACTGGCAAACTGCTGGATCACGCCACGGTTTACCCGCACGTGCCGCACAACAAGTGGGATCAGACCATCGCGATTCTGGCCGCCCTGTGCGCCAAGCACTCGGTTGACCTGATCGCCATCGGCAACGGCACCGCCAGTCGCGAAACCGACAAACTGGCGATCGAGCTGATCAAAAAATACCCAGCGATGAAGATGACCAAGGTCATGGTCTCCGAGGCCGGCGCATCGGTGTACTCGGCATCGGAACTGGCGGCCAAGGAATTCCCGGACCTGGACGTGTCGATCCGTGGTGCGGTGTCCATCGCCCGTCGACTGCAGGATCCGCTCGCCGAACTGGTGAAGATCGATCCGAAATCCATCGGTGTCGGCCAGTACCAGCACGACGTGTCGCAACTGAAACTGGCGCGTGGTCTGGATGCGGTGGTCGAGGACTGTGTGAACGCCGTCGGCGTCGATGTGAACACCGCTTCGGTGGCGCTGCTGGCGCGGATCTCCGGCCTCAACGCGACTCTGGCGCAGAACATCGTCGCCCACCGCGACGAACACGGTGCGTTCAAGACCCGTGCAGCGCTGAAGAAAGTCGCGCGTCTGGGCGAGAAAACCTTCGAGCAGGCCGCAGGCTTCCTGCGCGTGATGAACGGCGACAACCCGCTGGATTCCTCGGCCGTTCACCCGGAAGCCTATCCACTGGTACAGCGGATTGCCGCTGAAACCGATCGCGACATTCGCTCGCTGATCGGCGACGCCGCGTTCCTCAAGCGTCTGGATCCGAAGAAATTCACCGACGAAACCTTCGGCCTGCCAACCGTCACCGACATTCTGCAAGAACTGGAAAAACCGGGCCGCGACCCGCGTCCGGAGTTCAAGACTGCCGAGTTCCAGGAAGGCGTCGAAGACCTTAAAGACCTGCAACTGGGGATGATCCTCGAAGGCGTCGTCACCAACGTGACCGCGTTCGGTGCATTCGTCGACATCGGCGTGCATCAGGACGGTCTGGTGCACATCTCGGCGCTGTCGGAGAAGTTCATCAAGGATCCACGCGAAGCGGTGAAGGCCGGTGACGTGGTGAAAGTGAAGGTCATGGAAGTCGATATCCCGCGCAAACGCGTCGGTCTGTCGATGCGCATGAGCGACACTCCTGGCGAGAAAATCGACGGCGCCCGTGGTTCGCGTCCAGGCTCGGCACCGCGCCAGTCTTCGGGCAACGCACCACGCAAGGAAACGGCCACAGCCGCTCCGGTGAACAACGCCATGGCCTCGCTGTTCGCCAACGCCAAGCAGTTGAAGAAACGCTGATGGAAGTTCCGGCCGGGCTCGTCGAGAGCGCGTTTTTCAAGCTGTTGGGCTGCCGCCTGCACAGCCTGGAAACCGGGGTGGCGCAAGTCGCCCTGGTGCTGGAACCACAACTGCGCAATCGCGGCGGCAAGTTGCACGGTGGCGCGCTGTTCAGTCTGGTCGATATCGCCATGGGGCTGGCCTGTTCCAGCACCCACGGCTTCGATCAGCAGAGCGCGACCATCGAGTGCAAGATCAACTACATCCGCGCCGTGTCCGACGGCGAGGTGCTGTGCACGGCGCGGGTCATCCACCCGGGCCGCCGCACTTTGGTGGTCGAGGCCGACGTGATGCAGGGCGACAAACTGGTCGCAAAAGCGCAAGGCACGTTCGCTGTCCTGTAGATGTTGTTCATCATTTTGAGTTAATTTCGGCGCAACGAACCTTGTGGGAGCGAGCTTGCTCGCGAAGGCGGTGTATCAGGCAACCGAAATGTTGACTGATAAACCCTCTTCGCGAGCAAGCTCGCTCCCACAGGGATTGTGCAGTTCCTGACTGACCGGCAAATGGCCTGCCGCTACAAAACCAGGCGAAAACGCCAGTTTCAACTTCACCCTTGTAGACCGTCCTGCCCACCCCCATATTGGGGCGACTGACGCGTGAAGGAATCCAAATTGAGCGAACTTCTCAACCGCCGCCTGGCTCTGCTCGGCGAGCGCGCCAACCTCTCTCTGCTCGAACAGTGCCTCCACGGTATCGAACGTGAATGCCTGCGCGTGACCAGTGAAGGTCGTCTGGCGCAAACGCCGCACCCGGAAGCCTTGGGTTCCGCGCTGACCAATGAACAGATCACCACCGACTACTCCGAGTCGCTGCTGGAATTCATCACCCCCGCCCTGCCCGATCCGGCCGATACGCTGGCGAGCCTGGACAAGATTCATCGCTTTGCCTACAGCAAGCTCGGCAACGAGTACCTGTGGAGTCCATCGATGCCGTGCCCGTTGCCGGCCGAGGAAGACATCCCGATCGCCTATTACGGCACGTCCAACATCGGTCAGCTCAAGTACGTCTACCGCAAGGGCCTGGCCCTGCGGTACGGCAAGACCATGCAGTGCATCGCCGGGATTCACTACAACTTTTCCCTGCCGGAAAAGCTCTGGCCGCTGCTGCGCGAGGCCGAGGGCTTCGTCGGCACCGACCGCGACTTCCAGTCATCGTCGTACATCGCGCTGATCCGCAACTTCCGCCGCTACAGCTGGCTGCTGATGTACCTGTTCGGGGCTTCGCCGGCACTGGATGCCGGTTTCCTCCGTGGGCGCTCGCATCAACTGGAACAGCTCGATCCGGATACTTTGTATCTGCCGTACGCCACCAGCCTGCGCATGAGCGACCTTGGTTACCAAAGCAACGCCCAGGCCGGCCTGACGCCGTGCTACAACGATCTGGCGAGCTACACCGACAGCCTGCGCAAGGCCGTCGCCACGCCGTACGCGCCGTACGTTGAGGTCGGCACGCACAAGGATGGCGAGTGGGTACAGCTCAACACCAACATCCTGCAGATCGAAAACGAGTACTACTCCAACATCCGCCCGAAACGCGTGACCTACACCGGCGAACGGCCGATCCAGGCCCTGATGGCCCGTGGCATTCAGTACGTCGAAGTGCGTTGCCTGGACATCAACCCGTTCCTGCCGATGGGCATCGACCTTACCGAGTCGCGCTTCCTTGACGCGTTCCTGCTGTACTGCGCGCTGAACGACAGTCCGCTGCTGACCAGCAATTCCTGCAGCAACGCCACCTCGAACTTCCTCAGCGTGGTCAAGGAAGGCCGCCGTCCGGGGCTGCAATTGCAGCGTGACGGCGAAGCGGTCGAGCTGAAGGTTTGGGCAGCCGAGCTGCTGGAAAAAATCGCCCCGCTGGCGGCCCTGCTCGATCAGAGCCATGGCGGCGACGCGCACAGCAAGGCGCTGGACGCGCAACTGGCCAAGGTCAAGGATTCGTCCCTGACCCCTTCGGCCCAAGTGCTGGCGGCGATGGCCGAACACAAGGAGAGCTTCGCGCAATTCTCCCTGCGTCAGAGCCAGGCGCATGCCGAGTTCTTCCGCAGCGAACCGTTGGCGGCGGCTGAGCAAGCGAAGTTTGAGGAGTTGGCGCGTTCGTCGCTGGGGGCGCAGGCTGAGCTGGAGCAGAACGAGGTGGGCGATTTCGATGTGTTTGTCGGGTCGTATCAGGCGAGCATTCTGGCGATCAGTAACTAACCACTATTCCCTGTGGCGAGGGAGCTTGCTCCCGCTCGGCTGCGCAGCAGTCGCAATTTCAGTCCCCCGGTGCATAAGAAGCACCGTGATGAATTGATATTGGAGTCCTTCGGCCTCCAGCGGGAGCAAGCTCCCTCGCCACAATGACCTCACCAGCAATCCCTAACGCCTTAGATTTTTCCGCTCATAAGCTAAGTCTAAAAAGTTATTTATTTTTAGATTCTTAGATCATTTAGTCTCCTTTCACGCCGATCATCGGTCGCCTGACTTGGAGCACTCCCCATGAAACTGAATTTCCCGCTTCGCCTGCTGGCCGTGGCCTCGTTGGCTGCTGCGAGCTTTCTGGCGCAGGCCGCCGACCTCACCGTCGCCTACCAGACCACCGTTGATCCGGCGAAAGTCGCCCAGGCCGATGGTGCCTATGAGAAAGCCACCAAGGCCGACATCAGCTGGCGCAAGTTCGATAACGGCGCCGACATCATCGCCGCCATCGCTTCCGGTGACGTGCAGATCGGCTACCTCGGTTCCAGCCCGCTGACCGCCGCCATCACCCGCAAGGTTCCGGTGGAAACTTTCCTCATCGCCACCCAGATCGGCGCCGCCGAAGCGCTGGTCGCTCGCGACGGTTCCGGGATCAAGACCCCGCAGGATCTGGTCGGCAAGAAAATCGCCGTGCCATTCGTGTCCACCGGTCACTACAGCCTGCTCGCGGCGTTGAAGCACTGGAACATCGATCCGTCGAAAGTCACCGTGCTCAACCTCGCGCCGCCAGCGATCATCGCCGCATGGAAACGCGGTGACATCGACGCCACTTACGTCTGGGATCCGGCCCTCGGTGTGGCCAAGGAAAACGGCAAAGTGCTGATCACCTCCGGCGAACTGGCCAAGTTCGGCGCGCCGACCTTCGATGCGTGGATCGTGCGCAAAGACTTTGCCGAGAAGCACCCGGAAATCGTCACCGCGTTCGCCAAGGTCACCCTCGACGCCTACGCCGATTACCGCAAGGACCCGAAAGCCTGGCTCGCCGACCAGTCCCACGTCGACAAGCTGGTGAAGCTCTCCGGCGCCAAGGCCAGCGACATTCCATTGCTGCTGCAAGGCAACGTCTACCCGCTGGCGGCTGATCAGGTGATCACCCTCGGCGCGCCGACCACCAAAGCCATCACCGACACCGCCGCGTTCCTCAAGGAGCAAGGCAAGGTCGAAGCCGTACTGCCGGACTACGCGCCGTACGTCAGCGCCAAATACATCACCAACTGATCGGGAGTTAACTGCGATGGCCTTGCTACAGCTGGAGCGCATCAGCGCACAGTACCCAGGCAGCCCGGAACCGGTGCTGGCGGACATTTCCCTGACCCTCGGGCCTCAGCAATTGCTGGTCGCCCTCGGCCCGTCCGGCAGTGGCAAGACTTCGCTGTTGAACCTGATTGCCGGCTTCGTCGAACCCAGCGCCGGGCGCATCACCCTCGACGGCGTGCCGGTCAAAGGCCCGAGCGCCGAACGTGGCGTGGTGTTCCAGGACGACGCCCTGCTACCGTGGCAGGACGTGCTGGCCAACGTTGCCTTCGGTCTGGAACTGGCCGGCGTTGCCAAAGACAAACGCGAACAGCGCGCCCGCGAGATGCTTGCGCTGGTCGACCTCACAGGTTTTGAACACCGCCGTATCTGGCAGCTTTCCGGCGGCCAGAAACAGCGTGTCGGCCTGGCCCGCGCCCTCGCCGCCGACCCGCGCGTGCTGCTGATGGACGAACCCTTCGGCGCCCTTGATGCATTCACCCGCGAGCAGATGCAGGAGCTGCTGCTACAGGTCTGGCAGCGCACCGCCAAACCGGTGTTCCTGATTACCCACGACATCGAAGAAGCAGTGTTTCTCGCCACTGACCTGATTCTGTTGGCACCGAATCCTGGGCAGATCGTCGAGCGCCTGCACCTGGATTTCGGTCAGCGCTACGCCGCCGGTGAATCGGCACGGGCGATCAAATCCGACCCGCGTTTTATCGAGACCCGCGAGCACGTGCTGAGCAAAGTGTTCTCGCAACGCAGCGCCGTTCAACGGCAGGAGCGCGCATGAGCAGTTACGACGTTTCCGCCCCGGTAGCAAAAGCTTCGTCGGTGGTGATTCCGGTGCGGCGCAGCCTCAGCACCCGCTGGATCAGCCTGCTGACACTGTTCGCCTTGCTGGTGATCTGGTGGGCCGTGACCGCCAGCGGTTTGATCGAACCGCTGTTCCTGCCACCACCGTCCGCCGTGCTGCAAAAAGGCTGGTTGCTCGCGACCACCGGTTACATGGATTCGACCCTGTGGCAGCACCTGGGCGCGAGCCTGAGCCGCATTGGCCTGGGCCTTGGTTTTGCGATTCTGACCGCGGTGCCGGTGGGCATCGCCATCGGTGCCAACCGTATTGCCCGTGGTGTGCTAGATCCGCTGATCGAGTTCTACCGGCCCATTCCGCCATTGGCTTATCTGCCGCTGATCGTGATCTGGTGCGGCATCGGCGAGTTGTCGAAAGTGCTGCTGATCTACCTGGCGATTTTCGCGCCGATCGCCATCGCTACCGCGACCGGCGTGCGCACCGTTGACCCGGCTAAATTGCGTGCCGCGCAGTCGCTCGGTGCCACTCGCGCACAGCTGATTCTTCATGTGATTTTGCCCAGCGCGTTGCCGGATATTCTCACAGGTGTGCGCATTGGTCTGGGCGTCGGCTGGTCGACCCTGGTCGCCGCCGAACTGATCGCCGCCACCAGCGGCTTGGGCTTCATGGTGCAATCGGCTGCGCAGTTCCTGGTCACCGATGTGGTGGTGCTGGGGATTCTGGTGATCGCCCTGATCGCCTTCGCCATGGAAATGGGCCTGCGTGCCCTGCAGCGCAAACTGGTGCCGTGGCACGGCCAGGCGCATTGAATACTTGCCATCCAAAACCTGTGGGAGCGGGCTTGCTCGCGAATGCGGTGTATCAGTCACAGAAATGTCTTCTGACACACCGCATTCGTCGGAACGCCGCCCGGAGCAAGCCCGCTCCCACCAAGAGCTCAAAACCCGAATTCCAGAGACCCACCATGAGCAGCCTGACCATCACCCCATTAAGCTCGGCCCTCGGCGCGCAGATCAACGGCGTCGACGTCAGCCAGCCGTTGAACCTGGAACAGCGCGACGCCATCGAGCAGGCGCTGCTCAAGTATCAAGTGCTGTTCTTTCGCGCCCAGCCGATCAAACCGTCGCAACAGGCGCGTTTCGCCGCGTACTTCGGCGACCTGCACATTCACCCGATCTACCCGAACGTGCCGGAGCAGCCCGAAGTGCTGATCCTCGACACCGCCGTCACCGACGTGCGCGACAACGCGATCTGGCACACCGACGTGACCTTCCTGCCGACCCCGGCGATGGGCGCGGTGCTCAGCGCCAAGCTGCTGCCCGAGTTTGGCGGCGACACCCTGTGGGCCAGCGGGATTGCCGCGTATGAAGCTCTGTCGGCACCGATGAAAAACCTGCTCGAAGGGCTGACCGCGACTCACGATTTCACCCGCTCTTTCCCGTTGGAACGCTACGGCAATACGCCGCAAGCACTGGCCCAGTGGGAAGAGGCACGACGCAAGAACCCACCGTTGTCACACCCGGTAATCCGCACCCATCCGGTCAGTGGACGGCGCTCGTTGTTCGTCAACGAAGGCTTCACCTCGAAGATCAACGAACTGTCGGAAACCGAGAGCGAAGCGATTCTGAAATTCCTGTTCGCTCATGCGACCCGACCGGAATTCACCATTCGCTGGCGCTGGCAGAAAGACGACATTGCGTTCTGGGACAACCGCGTGACCCAGCATTACGCGGTGGATGATTACCGTCCGGCGCGGCGAGTGATGCAGCGGGCTACGGTGTTGGGGGATGTGCCGTTTTTTAAATAAAGCCTGATTTATGTGCTGTGTTTAAAGGCCCCTTCGCGAGCAAGCCCGCTCCCACAGTTTGATCGTGTTTCTTCAGGAGGAACGCGATTAACTGTGGGAGCGGGCTTGCTCGCGAAGGCGTCAGTACCGGCGCCGGGTGATCCGGCGCGGAACGCTTATTCAGCCGTCGAAGGCTTCTCCCAAAGATTGATCCCGCCCTCTTGGGCAAACCGGTCGATCTCCGCCAGTTCCTCGGCACTGAAACTCAGGTTTTTCAACGCCCCGACGTTCTCGATGATCTGCTCCGGCCGGCTCGCGCCAATCAGCGCCGAGGTCACGCGTGGATCACGCAGGGTCCAGGCCAGTGCCAGTTGCGCCAGGCTCTGGCCGCGACGCTTGGCGATCTCGTTCAATGCGCGAACATGCGCAATGTTGGCCTCGGACAGGTGCGAAGCCTGCAGCGAACCACCGCCCGGACGATTGACCCGCGCATCCGCCGGCACGCCGTTGAGGTATTTGTCGGTCAGCAGACCTTGCGCCAACGGCGTGAAGGCGATGACGCCAGTGCCGAGTTCTTCGGTGGTGTCGAGCAGGTCATTTTCCACCCAGCGATTGAGCAGGTTGTACGCCGGCTGATGAATCAGCAGCGGTACTTTCCATTCCTTGAGCAGCGCAGCGATCTCGCGGGTTTTTACCCCGGAGTACGACGAGATACCGATGTACAACGCCTTGCCCTGCTGCACGGCGGTGGCGAGGGCGCTGGCGGTCTCTTCCAGCGGGGTGTCCGGGTCGAAGCGGTGCGAATAGAAGATATCCACATAGTCCAGACCGAGGCGCTGCAGGCTCTGGTCGAGGCTGGCCAGCACGTATTTGCGCGAACCGCCGCCCTGACCGTAGGGGCCGGGCCACATGTCCCAACCGGCCTTGCTGGAGATGATCAGCTCGTCGCGGTAGTGCTTGAAGTCTTCGCGCAGCAGGCGACCGAAATTGATCTCGGCGCTGCCGTACGGCGGGCCGTAGTTGTTGGCCAGGTCGAAGTGGTTGATGCCCAGGTCGAACGCGGTGCGCAGCAAGGCGCGTTGGCTGTCGATCGGCGTGCTGTCGCCGAAGTTGTGCCACAGGCCTAGCGACAGCGCCGGCAGTACCAGACCACTGCGGCCGACACGGCGGTAAGGGATGGAGTCGTAGCGGTTTTCGGCAGCGGTGTAAGTCATCGAATCCTCTCTTGTTTGATTGCCAGCAAATTGAGGGTGAATCCCAACTTTGTGGTGAGGGGATTTATCCCCGATGGGCGGCGAAGCCGCCCCAGAATCTGCGTTCTCTGTAGCGAATTTTTGGGACGGCTACGCCCTCCATCGGGGATAAATCCCCTCACCACAGGGTGTTTACACAAATCTGTTTTGCGGTCGGGCGAGGCCCAGGTTTTCGCGCAAGGTCCGGCCCTCATACTCGGTTCTGAACAGCCCACGCCGCTGCAGTTCCGGGACCACGCCATTAGCGAAGTCTTCGAGTCCGCCCGGCAGGTGCGGCACCAACACGTTGAAGCCATCCGCCGCGCCCTGTTCGAACCACTCCTGCAAGCGGTCGGCGATCTGCGCCGGCGTGCCCACCAAGCTGTAATGCCCGCGCCCACCGGCAATCCTGCGGCCCAATTCGGCGAGGGTCAGATGCTCCCGCCCTGCCAGTTCAGTCAGCAATTTCTGCCGGCTCTGCTGGCCGCTGTCGGTCAGCGGCAACGCCGGCAGCGGTCCGTCCAGCGGGTACTTCGACAAGTCGAAGTTGCCCAGCATACGCCCAAGCAACGCCACGCCAACCTCCGGTTCGACCAATTGCTGAAACGTTTCACATTTTTCCTGCGCTTCGGCTTCTGTCTGGCCGACGACGACAAACACCCCCGGCATGATTTTCAGCGAATCGGCGCTGCGCCCGTACTTGGCCAAGCGGCCCTTGAGGTCGGCGTAGAACGCCTGCGCGCCGGCCAGCGAAGTCTGCGCGGTGAACACCACTTCGGCGGTCTGTGCCGCCAGTTCACGCCCGGTTTCGGACGAGCCAGCCTGCACGATCACCGGTTGTCCCTGCGGCGAGCGCGCCACGTTCAGCGGGCCTTTCACCCGAAAATGCTCACCGACATGATCCAGCACATGCAGCTTCGCAGGGTCGTAATACGCGCCACTGGCCTTGTCGCGGACAAAGGCATCGTCCTCCCAACTGTCCCACAGCCCGGTGACCACCTGATGAAACTCGCGGGCGCGGCTGTAGCGTTCGGCGTGGCCGATGTGCTCGTCGCGACCGAAATTCAGCGCCTCGGCGGCGTTGTCCGAGGTCACCAGATTCCACCCGGCGCGGCCACCCGACAGATGATCGAGCGAAGCGAATTTACGCGCCACGTGGTACGGCTCGTTGTAGCTGGTGGTCGCCGTGGCGATCAGGCCGATGTGCTCGGTCACCGCACTCAGGGCCGAGAGCAAGGTCAGCGGTTCGAAGTGATCCGAGCGCGCCATGCGGCTGGCGATGTCCTGGGTCGGCGCGGCCACACTGTCGGCGACGAACAGCGTGTCGAACTTCGCCGCCTCGGCAATCTGCGCCAAACGCTTGTAGTGGGCGAAATCCAGCCCGGCATTCGCCGGAACCTGCGGGTGGCGCCACGCGGCGACGTGGTGCCCGGTGGCCATGAGAAAGGCGCCGAGTTTCAGCTGTCTGCTCATCTCAGAAATCCTTGCGCAGTTGCACGCCGAAGTAGCGCTCATCATCCCGTGGCACGGCGCGGTAGATGTAGTTGCCGCCGCTGGCCAGCAGCGGTGAGTAGGATTTGTCGGCGAGGTTCTTGCCCAGCAGCGCCACGCGCCAGCCGTTGCTGTAATCGGCCAGCGCCACACTGGCATTCCAGATGCCGTAGGCGCCCTGCTTGGTATCGGCGTTCTGACTGATGTCGTACTGCACTTCGCTCTGCCAGCTGTAGTCGGTACCGAGTTCGATATCCAGACCGTTTTCCAGCGGGATGGTGTAGTCGGCGCGCACGTAGCTTTTCCAGTCCGGACTGAACGGCAACGGTTTGCCATTGACGTTGCACGAGGCCGCCGCGCCCGCCGGGCAGCTGAATTGGTCGATGCGTGCGCGGGTGTAGGCCAGCGCCCCGGAGAACTTCAGTTGCTGGGTCGCCTGCAAGGCGTAATCGAGTTCGACGCCTTCGGTACTGACGCTGCCGGCGTTGATCAGGCGCGTCACCACTTGCCCGGCGACGGTGTCGAAAAAGTTCGCCTGATAGTTGTCGTAATCGCTATGGAACACGGCGAGGTTGGTGGTCAGCCGGTTGTTCCAACTGGTGGCCTTGATCCCCGCTTCCCAGGTGTTCGAGGTTTCCGGTTTCAACGCCTCGGTGTCACGCGGCTGCATGTTGAAGAACACGTTGTAGGCCGGGCCTTTGTAGCCGCGCGAGTAGGTCAGGTACGTAGTGACCGCAGCGCTCAGGTCGTACTGCACGCCGAGGCGCCCGGACCAGCCGTCCTCGTCCACCGAACCGGAACTGCTGGTGGCCGGCTGGATGCCGCTGACCGTGGTCGCCGAGGTCGAGACACGACGGTGATCGTATTCCAGATCATCGTGGGTGTAGCGCAGGCCGGCGATGCCGCGGAAAGCCGACGTGAAGTTCAGCGTGGTCTCACCGAACGCGGCGTAGCTGTCGCTGGTGGTGCTGTAGTCAGCCACGCCACGGTTGACGCTGGTCGGCGTCGTCAGGGTGCGCTGGTAGGTCTCGTCATCCTTGCCGTGCATGTAGAACAGGCCGCCGACGTATTCAAGGAACTCACCTTTTGGCGAGGCCAGGCGCAGCTCCTGCGAGTACTGATCGAAGGCCAGGTCGCCCTTGTCGGCGGTGCCGGGGAACGCGGCGGTGATCGTGCTCAGCCGATCGCCGTCCTGATATTGCGTGTTGTCCCAGCCGCGCCACGCGGTGATCGACGTCAGGGTGTAATCGCCCAGTTGCCAGTCGAGCTGACCGGACAGGCCTTTGTTGGTGTCCTCGACGTGGGTGCGGGTATCGGTGTTGATGTCGCGGTTGTGGCTGCTGGCGTAGACCGGGCTCAGCGCGTTGGCGAAGGCCGGGGTCAGCGACTTGCTGACGACGCCGTTGGGACCGTCGTCGTGGGACTGCATGTAGTCGGCGATCAGGGTGAAGGTGACGTCGTCATTCGGGGTGAATTCGAGCTTGCCGCGCACGCCGCGATGGTTGTAGCCGTTGACCTCCTGGCCGTTGTATTTGTTGTCGACGTTGCCGTCGTAGCTGCTGACCAGGGTGCTGATCGAGCCCTTCAACGTATCCGGAATCAGGCTGCCGCCAATGCCGAAGCGGGTGCGGCTTTCGTTGCCGCTGTAGTACGACTGGTCGATGTAGCCGTGGGTCTCGTTGGTCGGCGCCTTGCTGGTGATGTTGAGCACACCGGCCGAGGCATTCTTGCCGAACAGCGTGCCCTGCGGGCCGCGCAGTACTTCGACGCGCTCCAGATCCAGCAGGTCGAGAGTCGATTGACCGGGGCGGGCATAGACCACGCCGTCGATCACCGTGGCCACCGTTGGCTCGACGCCGGGCGAGGTGGAAATCGTGCCGACGCCACGCACGAACAACGAGGTGTCCTTGTTCGACGCACCGGTACGGAAATTCAGCGACGGCACTTGCTGGACGATGCTCGCCACGCCATTGCGGTTGTCGCGCTCCAGTTGTTCGCCGTCGATCACCGAAACCGCCACCGGCACCTTCTGCAACGACTCTTCGCGGCGGGTGGCGGTGACCGTGACGGACTTGAGGGTCGGCTCTTGATCGCTGCTGTCAGCGGCGAACGCAGTGGGCAGCGGCAACGCCGCCAGCCCGGTAAGGATCCAGCCAGCGGCGCGAATCGACTGCGCCAGTGTGTGTGTCACCCCAGGAATGTTGTGCATGTTTGCCCGCTCGAAATTGGCCCTGAACCACTGCCGTTCTGCGACGACAGCGCCTGAATCGGTGTCTTGGGCATTCGCTCGAGCGAGTAGCAGACAATGCGCTTTGTTAGCGCTAACATCGCCAGTATCGGCAAGCTCGGCATAGAGCGTCCAATACTGAAAAATTACTTTTATATGCGTTTTGGTTTTTAAGAAGGATCAAGCCTTGAGCCAGGAAAAGCCCCGCAAACGCCGTGGCGCCGGACGCGTGACCCTCAATGCGGTAGCGCGCGAGGCCGGGGTGTCGGCGATTACCGTGTCGCGCTATTTCAATCAGCCGGGAACCGTCTCGCCGGAGCGCCGCGAGCGGATTGCGGCGGTGGTCGCCGAGTTGGGTTACGTGCCGAACCTGGTGGCCGGCGGGCTGGCCTCGGCGCGGGGCAAAATCGTCGGCATGGTGATTCCGAACATCTCCGGGCCGATCTTTGCCAACACCATCCAGGGCTTCAGCGACACCCTCAGCCGCCACGGTTATCAACTGCTGCTGGCGTCGAGTTACTTCAGCACCGAGCAGGAAGAAAACGCCGTGCGCGCATTTCTCGGCTGGTCGCCGGCGGCGCTGGTGTTGACCAGCCACTTCCACAGTTCGGGCACGGAAAAGATGATCGCCGAGGCAGAGATTCCGGTGATCGAGACTTGGGATTACCAGCCGGATCGCGAGCCGATGCAGATCGGCTTTTCGCACTACGAAGTCGGCGTCACGGCTGCAAAATATCTCCACGGCAAAGGCTATCGCCGCATCGCCTTCGTGCAGAACAGCGCCCCTGGTGACCTCAGTGCCCTCGAACGTCGCGACGGTTACGCCGCCACCGTGCGCGAGTTCGGACTGCAGCCATGGGTGTTCGCCCCGGACGCCGACCGCGCGCCGTTCGAGGCCGGCAAGCAAGCGATGGAAGCACTGATGAACGCTTCACCCCGCCCCGACGCCATCATCTTCGCCAACGACAACCTCGCCGCCGGCGGCCTGCTCGCCGGGCAACGCGCCGGCCTCAAGATCCCCGAAGACTGCGCCGTGCTCGGCTTCGGCGATTACCCGTTCGCCGAGATGCTGCTGCCGAGCCTGAGCACGATCAAACCACCGGCACTGGAGATTGGCGTGCTGGCGGCAACGCGAGTATTGGAAAGCCTTGGGGTGTTGCCGAGCGATGAGGTGCAGCGGCTGAATTTATTGCAGTGCAAGGTGATTGAGCGCGAGAGCACCTGACCAAAATGGCCTAGGCTGGATTGGCTATGCTCCAAGTAACACCGAGGTGGCCCCTTCGCGAGCAAGCCCGCTCCCACAGGATTTTGGTTGTACACAGAATCTGTGAATGACCGAGATCACTGTGGGAGCGGGCTTGCCCGCGAAGGCGTCCGATCAAGCACCGCATGACCCGCAGGCACGCCTATGCACACCGCCATCATCATCTTCTTCGGCCTGGTCCTGCTCGCCCTGATGCTCTACATCGGCGAGCGCGTTGGCTTCAGCCGACAAACGTTGGCCTACAGTTTCGCCGCGCTGTGGCTGGCGTTGACGGTGATCAATGGTGCGGTGGGGGTGGTGCATGCCGGGCAGCCGCTGGGGTCGGAAATCGCGGTGGGCAGTGCGGTGTTCGGGGTGCCGATGGCGGCGATGGTGTTGTTCATGGTGCTGAGCGCCGAGTCGTGAAACGTCCCGGCGCTCAGTTGCCGATCAACGCACCAGATGCAGGAACTGCATGTGGCGTTCGTACTGGTCGAGGATGTCGTTGATGATCTGCTCTTTGGTGTAGCCGACCAGATCGTAGTCCTGACTGCCCTCGCTCAAGTGCACTTCAGCGCGGTAATAGCGGCGGTTGTTGAGCTGCTTGGAACCCATGCCGCCCCGGGCAAACGACGGCGTGAAATAGCCGCGCATCTGCACCTGGTAGATGAACGGATGCTGCTCACCGTGGCCGATTTCCAGGCTGATGTTGTCGTGCGCCGGATCCGGCTGGGTGACCACGTTCAGGCCCTTCTCGACGAATACCGCCGTCACCTCTTCAATCGCCGGGCGCACCGTGGTGTCCATGAAGCGGTACACCTCGTCGCGCGACGGGAAGTGCACCGCCTGACTCAGACGCTGGCGCCAGCCGCCCGTGCCACGCCGCGAACCGGAGACCGGTGCCAGCGAATGCAACTGCGCGATCTGCTTCTGCGATTCCAGATAGAACGCCTTGTGCAGCCCCCACATCATCAGCAACAGAATCAGCGAGAACGGCAGCGAGGTCAGCACCACCGCTGACTTCAGCGCATCGATACTGCCGGAGAACAGCAGCGCACTGGTGATCAGCGCAGTCATCGCGCCCCAGAACACCCGCAGCCACTTAGGCCCGTCTTCATCCGGGTTGCCGCCCTTGGCCGACAGGGTCGAGAGCACCACGGTGCCGGAATCGGCGGAAGTGACGAAAAACACGAAGCTGATGAACACCGTCACCGCAATGACGGTCTTGCTCCACGGGTAGGTTTCCAGCAGCAGGTAGAGGGTCATCGACGGGTTGTCGATGGCCGACATACCCAGCGCCGACATGCCGTGGTTGAGCACCTGATCGATGGCGCTGTTGCCGAAGATCGACATCCACGCCAGGGTGAAGCCGAGCGGAATCAACAGCACGCCGAAGACGAATTCACGGATGGTGCGGCCACGGGAAATCCGTGCGATGAACAGACCCACGAACGGCGACCATGCGATCCACCAGGCCCAGTAGAACACCGTCCAGCCACCGAGCCAGTCGCTTGGCTTGTCGTAGGCGTAGAGGTCGAAACTCTTCATCGGCAACGCGCCGAGGTAATCGCCGAGGTTCTGGATCAGGGTGTTGAGCAGGTGCTGGGTAGGGCCGGCGAACAACACGAACAGCAGCAGCGCACAGGCCAGCAGCATGTTGATGTCGGACATCACCCGCACACCTTTATCCACACCCGACACGGCGACGATGATCGCCGCGCCCATCATCAGCGTGATCAGGCCGACCTGAATCCACTGGGTGTGCGCGATGCCAAACAGGTAATCGAGACCGGAGTTGAGGTGCAGCACGCCGAAGCCCATGTCGGCACCCAGACCGAACACCGTGGCGATGATGCCGAAGCCGTCCACCGCGTAACCGATGGGGCCGTTGATGCGCTTGCCGATCAGCGGATACAGCGCCGAACGCAAGGCCAGCGGCAGGTTATGTCGGTAGGCGAAATAGGCCAGCGCCATGCCGACGAAGGCAAACACGCCCCAGCCGTGCAGGCCCCAGTGCAGAAACAGAATCTGCATCGCCTGCCGCGCCGCGTCCGCCGTGCCGGCCTCGCCTTGTGGCGGCTGGAGCATGTGCGTCAGCGGTTCAGAGACACAAAAGAAAAACAGCGTGATGCTGATCCCGGCGGCAAACAGCATGCCGGCCCAGGACAGGTAACTGAACTCGGGTTCGTCGTGGTCGGCACCGAGTTTGATCTTGCCGTAGCCCGATAACGCGGTGACCACCACGAAGACCAGATACAGAGTCATCGCGAGCATGTAGTACCAGCCGACCGTGTTGGCCGCCCAGTTTTGCGCTTGCAGCAGCCAGGCACCGGCCTGCTCCGGCATGGCGATGACAACCAGACCAAACAGCAGAATGACCGTCGCGGCGAAGTAGAACACCGGCGGATTCATGCGTACCAGACCGCTGGCGGGGGTAGACGATGCACTCATGAAACGTGCACCTCGAGGGGTTGAAACGTGGCTGAAATGATCGGACTCAGCAAAGGCAAGCCTCCTGTTGTGAGCGGGCAGCGAACCACCGGTTTAACTTGAATGAACGTTCAAGTTAAACATGGATAGGGCGCTAAGGACTAATCGCAGGGCCAGGCGGTAGTTTTCCTACAGTAGCCCAAGGAGGGGTATGACGCGGGTTTGAGGGGATTCGTTCAATGGAGAATTGGCTGAATGCCATCAACCTGAATTGATGGGTAAATTGTGGCGAGGGAGCTTGCTCCCGCTGGACTGCGCAGCGGTCCCAATCCGGCGTTAGTCGCAATTGGGAGTCCTGCGGCCTCCAGCGGGAGCAAGCTCCCTCGCCACAAACGAACTGGAATCTTACTTCTGCGTGCCGTCATCATGCTGCAGATTGGCCTGCGTCAGGTTGCTCCCCGCCGGCACGCTGCGCGTCAGCCAGACGTTGCCGCCAATGGTCGAACCCTGGCCGATGGTGATCCGCCCGAGAATCGTCGCCCCGGCATAAATCACCACGTCGTCCTCGACAATCGGGTGCCGTGGATGGCCCTTTTGCAACTGCCCATCTTCATCCGCCGGGAAGCGCTTGGCCCCGAGGGTCACAGCCTGATAGATCCGCACCCGCTCGCCGATGATCGCGGTCTCGCCGATCACCACACCCGTGCCGTGGTCGATGAAGAAACTGCGGCCGATCTGCGCGCCCGGGTGGATATCGATACCGGTGGCCGAGTGCGCAATCTCCGCGCTGATCCGCGCCAGCAACGGCAACCCGGCGCGATACAAATGGTGCGCCAGACGATGGTGAATCACCGCCAGAATCCCCGGATAGCAGAGCAGCACTTCATCGACGCTGCGCGCTGCCGGATCACCGTGATAGGCGGCCAGCACGTCGGTGTCGAGCAGGCTGCGCAGGCCCGGCAAGGCCAAGGCAAAGTCCTGGATGATGCGGATCGCCTGAGCTTCGACGTCAGCGTCACCTTGAGCGCTGTGCCGGGCGACATAACGCAACTCCAGCCGCGCTTGCCCCAGCAACGCATTCAGGGCTGCATCGAGGGTATGCCCGACATAGAAGTCCTCACTCTCCTCACGCAGGTCCACCGGCCCCAGACGCATCGGGAACAACGCGCCACACAGCGCCTCGAGAATCTCAGCCATCGCGGCGCGAGACGGTAACTCACGGCCACCCTGCTCGCCGCTGGCCCGGCCATTCTGGGTACGCCACTGATCCCGCGCGGTACGCAGTTGGCTGACGATGGTCTGCAATTGCCAATGGCTGGAACGCTCGCTCACGGTAAAGACTCCTCACGGGCGGCCGGACGGTCGGGCCGCGTCAACGGCGACTACTTTACGGCATGCCAACGAAGGCGAATTAAGAACCGATAGTGCTGGGCTAAGCACATTTGGCTATAAGCGATTCGCGGTTGCCCCGGTAAAACGGCGTGCCTATAGTCCTGTCATCTTTCTCCGCCAGTACGGGCTCATGATCAAACAACAGCTGGATCGCTTTAACCGTCTCGACCTGCTCGGCCAACCCACGCCGCTGGAAAAACTTGAACGTCTGTCCGCCTGGCTGGGCCGCGAGGTGTACATCAAACGCGATGACCTGACGCCGCTGGCCATGGGCGGCAACAAGCTGCGCAAACTCGAATACCTCGCCGCCGATGCCCTCGCCCAGGGCGCCGACACGCTGATCACCGCCGGTGCCCTGCAATCGAATCACGTGCGCCAGACCGCCGCGCTGGCGGCCAAACTCGGCCTGGGGTGCGTGGCGCTGCTGGAAAATCCGCTGGGCACCGACGACAGCAACTACACCGGCAACGGCAACCGCCTGCTGCTGGATCTGTTCGACACCAAGGTCGAGCTGGTGGACAACCTCGACAACGCCGACGAACAACTCGCCGCCCTCGCCGTGCGCCTGCGCAGCAATGGCAAGAAGCCGTATCTGGTGCCGATCGGTGGCTCGAATGCTCTCGGTGCATTGGGCTACGTGCGTGCCGGTCTGGAACTGGCCGAGCAGATCAAGGACACCGGCCTCGATTTCGCCGCCGTGGTGCTGGCCTCGGGCAGCGCCGGAACCCACAGCGGTCTGGCATTGGCCTTGAGCGAAGCACTGCCGAAACTGCCAGTGATCGGCGTGACCGTATCGCGCACTGAGGAAGATCAGCGACCAAAAGTGCAGGGTCTGGCCGAACGCACGGCAGACCTGCTGGGCGTGAAATTGCCGGAGAGCTTCAAGGTCGAGTTGTGGGACGAATACTTCGGCCCGCGTTACGGCGAGCCGAATGCCGGGACACTGGCGGCGGTGAAACTGTTGGCCAGTCAGGACGCGGTGCTGCTCGACCCGGTGTACACCGGCAAGGCCATGGCCGGGTTGCTCGACGGGATCGGCCGCCAGCGTTTCGACGATGGCCCGATCATCTTCCTGCACACCGGTGGGGCGCCGGCGTTGTTTGCCTACAAGGACGCTTTGAGCGGTTGAAGCGCCTTTGTGGCGAGGGAGCTTGCTCCCGCTGGGGCGCGCAGCGCCCCCAAACTTGCTTCCCCATTTTCAGTTGAACACTGGCGGAAGGTATTGCGACTGCTGCGCAGTCGGGCGGGAGCAAGCTCCCTCGCCACAGGTAGAAGCCACATATTCCATATACGAATATCAAATTAGATATTAAGTATTTTCAAGTCTAAAGCAGACATCTTATAGTCTCGCCGCAGGCGAATTTCGGGCAAGACGCATAAGCTGCTTTAGGGCACGATAACGCAGTCGTTCAAATCCCGGATTCGCCAACTTTCCTTAAGCGTCTTCCATAAGAAAACACAGGGGCTTGTCATGAATTTTTCCGCACTACGTCGCAATCTGCTGGTAGGTTCGCTGGGCCTTGCACTGAGCGCCGGCCTGATCGGTCAGGCAACCGCCGGTGAGCAACTGCAACAGATCAAGGACAAAGGCGTTATCAACGTCGGCCTGGAAGGCACTTACCCACCGTTCAGTTTTGTTGACGAGAACGGCAAGCTGTCCGGTTTCGAAGTCGAGCTTTCCGAAGCCCTGGCGAAAAAGCTGGGCGTCAAAGCCAAGATTCAGCCGACCAAGTGGGACGGCATTCTCGCGGCGCTGGAATCCAAGCGTCTGGACATCGTGGTCAACCAGGTGACTATCTCCGACGAGCGCAAGAAGAAGTATGACTTCTCCGAGCCGTACACCATTTCCGGGATTCAGGCGCTGGTGCTGAAGAGCAAGGAAGCCGCGCTGAACATCAAGACTGCTGCCGACCTGTCCGGCAAGAAAGTCGGTGTCGGCCTGGGCACCAACTACGAACAATGGGTCCGCGCCAATGTGCCGGGCGCTGACGTGCGTACCTACGATGATGATCCGACCAAGTTCGCCGACCTGAACAACGGCCGCACCGACGCCATCCTGATCGACCGTCTGGCTGCGCTTGAATACGCCAAAAAAGCCCCGAAAACCGTGGCTGCCGGTCAAGCGTTCTCCCGTCAGGAATCCGGTATCGCCCTGCGCAAAGGCGAGCCTGAACTGCTGGCTGCGGTGAACAAGGCTCTCGATGAGCTGCGTGCCGACGGTACCCTGGCGAAGATCTCGGAAAAATACTTCCAAGCTGACGTCACCAAATAATGGAAGAAGCTTTCCAACTCGCACTGGACTCCGCGCCCTTTCTGCTCAAGGGCGCGTACTACACGGTCATCCTCAGTCTGGGCGGCATGTTCTTCGGCTTGCTGCTGGGCTTCGGCCTGGCCTTGATGCGCCTGTCGCGCTTCAAACTGGTGAGCTGGATTGCCCGCATCTACGTGTCGTTCTTTCGCGGCACGCCGTTGCTGGTGCAACTGTTCGTGATCTATTACGGCTTGCCGCAATTGGGTCTGGAACTGGATCCGCTCCCGGCAGCGCTGATCGGCTTCTCGCTGAACATGGCCGCCTACGCCTGTGAAATCCTGCGGGCCGCGATCGGTTCGATCGAGCGTGGTCAGTGGGAAGCCGCTGCGAGCATCGGCATGACCCGTGCGCAAACCCTGCGCCGAGCCATCCTGCCGCAGGCCATGCGCACGGCCCTGCCGCCGCTGGGCAACAGCTTCATTTCGCTGGTCAAGGACACGGCACTGGCCGCCACCATTCAGGTGCCGGAACTGTTCCGCCAGGCGCAACTGATTACCGCCCGGACTTTCGAAGTCTTCACCATGTATCTTGCCGCCGCACTGATCTACTGGATTCTGGCCACGGTGCTGTCGCACCTGCAGAACAAGTTGGAAGAGCGGGCCAATCGGCACGACCAGGAGTCCTGACCCCATGATTGTCGTGGAAAAACTGACAAAGCAGTTCAAGGGTCAAGAGGTGCTCAAAGGCATCGATCTTGAGGTGAAGGAAGGCGAGGTCGTGGCCATCATCGGCCCCAGCGGTTCGGGTAAAACCACGTTCCTGCGCTGCCTGAACTTCCTTGAACAACCCACCAGCGGCCGGATCAAGGTCGGCGATATCGAAATCGATACCAGCCGCCCGCTGAGCCAGCAGCAGAGTCTGGTGCGCAACCTGCGCCAGCACGTGGGTTTCGTGTTCCAGAACTTCAACCTGTTTCCCCACCGCACCGCACTGGAAAACGTCATCGAAGGGCCGATCGTGGTCAAGAAGATGCCGCGCGAGCAAGCCGTTGCCCTGGGCATGAAGCTGCTGGCCAAGGTCGGTCTGGCCGGCAAGGAAGATGCGTATCCGCGTCGTCTGTCCGGCGGTCAGCAACAGCGCGTGGCGATTGCCCGGGCGCTGGCGATGGAGCCGGAAGTGATCCTGTTCGACGAGCCGACCTCGGCCCTCGACCCGGAACTGGTGGGCGAAGTGCTGGCGACCATTCGCGGTCTCGCTGAAGAAAAACGCACCATGGTCATCGTCACCCACGAAATGGGTTTCGCCCGCGACGTGGCCAACCGTGTGGTGTTTTTCGACAAGGGCGTGATCGTCGAGCAAGGCGAAGCCAAGGCGTTGTTTGCCAACCCGAAAGAAGAGCGCACCCAACAGTTTCTCAGCAAGTTTCTGAATCACGCCTGAGAGCATCATTGTTTTGCATCATTAACTTCCATGGATGGAAGTTATACTTCCCCCGATTTGAAAAAAACATCTAAACCGCTCCAACCTTAAACCTGTCAAAACAATTCATATATGTTCTGCAACAGATACAAGTAATCTGATGCGCGCTTGCGCGCCTGTGAAATGAACTGGATGAGCCCGCACAAAAATCGCAAAAACTCGCGAAAAACCGTAGTTCCATTCGCAATCAACGCTAGGCAGCATGCCTCATCAGCGTAGGAAGCTTCTGATTAATCCGTAATTCATGGATTAACTAAGGCGCTCTATTGACACTCTTTCCCGCACGCTCTTATCTAGTCGCCAACCGGCACCCATTAGTTGAATCAATCCGTACTCAGCCCGAACAAAAGTTCATGGCTGCATTACCGATTCATCACGCCTTTTGTTTTTTCAAGAAACGGACTTCGCCGCAAGACTTCAAGGAGAGAACCCGATGACCCGCACTTCGCCTACCCCCGAACTGGCAGCGCCGAACCTCGCATCCGCGCAGAAAAACGCCATCAACCTGGCCGCTGCCGCGCACTTGCTGATTGATGTCATGCCCTACCCCGGCATGGACGTCGGCGATCTGATCGAACTGTTCTGGAACAACTGTTACGTCGCCTCGCGGGTCCTGACCAGTGAAGACCTTGGCGCAACGGTCAGCCTGCGGGTGCCGGAGAGTTTCATCGCCAGTGGCACCGCGCGGATTCATTATCGGGTGATGCAGATCGGCCAGGGACCGGCGCTGTCGGCGGCAACCCGGGTGCAGGTCAAGCTCGACTGCCCCGGCGGCCAGCCTTCGCCGTTGTGCGGTGATGAAAATCAGCAACTCGCGCCAGTCACGTTTCCCGACACCATCCGCCGTCAGGGCGTGAACCCCAATCAGATCAAACGCGGTGTGCCCCTGACCATCGAACCCTACCTGAACATGGCCGAGGATGACGCAATCACCTTGCGCTGGGGCGACGTGCGAATGGATCTGGCACCGATCACCGCCGCCGATATCGGCCTGCCGATCCAGGTCTGGGTGCCACCGGCGGTGATCGTCGAGGGAGGTGAGGATCTGCGCCTGGATGTGACCTATTGCGTCCTCGACTGGGTGGGCAACAACTCGCGCTGGGCACCACCACGAACGCTGAAGATAGGCTGTGTGAACCCTTATCTGAAGGTGCCGCTGCGCCAGGAGCTGAAGGCCGCTGAATCGCGCCGAGAAGAACGCTGAACCTTGTGGCGAGGGAGCTTGCTCCCGCTGGGGTGCGAAGCGCCCCCAGACCTGCGCACCGCGTTCATTCAAATGAAAGGTGGGATCAGGTTTCGCGACTGCTGCGCAGCCGAACGGGACGGTGCGAGGATTCGACAAGCGTCCTTGCCACAGACTCCAGTCACCGAAACAAAGTTGTTAACCAACCCGACCACCACCCCTTCTATACATATTCCTAAAAGTTAGTTTATTTAATATTTATACACGCTTAGGGTATATGAACCGGACCACCGGACATTCTTTCGTTCGCCGCACTTTTGCGGCGTTTTTCATGAGATGTGAGGTAGGTAGTATGGTCCGGAACACAATCACCCCAGTGCAGATCGCCAGGGCATTGCGTGCAGCCAAGGAGCGGCATTGATGTCCAGTCTGGCCGATGCAAACGTCCAGTCTGATCTGGACATCGCCCCACTGTTGTTGCCCGCGCAGGTCTTGCGCAACGACGCCCAAGCCATCAAGGCTGCCCACGAACTGGCGCAGGTTGCCCGTGTGCAGGCCGCCAAGCGCGACCGCCAGCGCAAGCTGCCATGGTCGGAAATCGAACAGTTCACCCGCAGCGGTCTGGGCAGCATTGCGATCCCGCGCGAATACGGTGGCCCACAAGTTTCATTCGTCACCCTGGCCGAGGTATTCGCGATCATTTCCGCAGCCGACCCGGCGCTGGGACAGATCCCGCAGAACCAGTTCGGCATCATCAACCTGGTACTCGGCAGCGCCACCGAGGCGCAGAAAAAGCAGCTGTTCCAGAGTGTTCTGGAAGGCTGGCGCATCGGCAATGCCGGCCCTGAGCGCGGCACCAAAAATACTCTGGAATTGAAAGCCCGCATCACCGCCGACGGCGATGACTACGTGATCAACGGCCAGAAGTTCTATTCCACCGGCGCGCTGTTCGCGCACTGGGTGGCGGTCAAGGCGCTCAATGACGACGGCAAGCAAGTGCTGGCCTTCGTCCGCCGTGGCACCCCGGGTCTGCGCATCGTTGATGACTGGTCGGGCTTCGGTCAGCGCACCACCGCCAGCGGCACGATTCTGCTGAACAACGTGCGGGTCGAGTCGAGCCTGGTGGTCGACAACTGGAAGATCAACGAGAAGCCGAATACCCAAGGCGCCGTGTCGCAGCTGATTCAGGCGGCCATCGATGCCGGCATCGCCCGTGGCGCCATCGACGACGCCATCGAATTCGTCAAAACCCGCGCGCGGCCATGGATCGACGCCAAGGTCGACCGCGCCAGCGACGACCTCTACGTGATCGCCGACATTGGCAAACTGAAAATCGAACTGCACGCCGCCGAAGCGCTGCTGCGCAAGGCCGGCAAAGTGCTCGACCAAGTCCATGCCGCGCCGCTGACCGCCGAATCAGCCGCCCGCGCCTCGATTGCGGTGGCCGAGGCCAAAGTGCTGACCACCGAGATTTCCTTGCTCGCCAGCGAGAAGCTTTTCGAGCTGGCCGGCAGCCGCGCGACCCTCGCCGAATTCAACCTTGATCGCCACTGGCGCAACGCCCGGGTGCACACCCTGCACGACCCGGTGCGCTGGAAATATCACGCGGTCGGCGCCTATCGCCTCAACGGCACTTTGCCGGCTCGCCATTCCTGGATTTAACGACCGCACACTTTTGACCAGATCTCTGGAGAAACACATGACTTATTCTCATCACGTCGCGGTCATCACCAGCGATGAGCAAGCCCTGATTGTCGCCAGCGACCTGGCCGAAGATTTCAAACGCGACAGTGCCGTGCGCGACCGTGAACGCCGCCTGCCACTGCCGGAACTCGACGTGTTTTCCCGCTCCGGCCTCTGGGGCATCAGCGTGCCCAAGGAATACGGCGGCGCCGGTGTGTCCAACGTGACCCTGGCCAAAGTCATCGCCCTGATCGCTCAGGCCGACGGCTCCCTCGGACAGATTCCGCAGAACCATTTCTACGCCCTCGAAGTGCTGCGCGTTAACGGCAGCCACGAGCAGAAACAGCGGCTGTACGCCGAGGTGCTGGCCGGTCAACGTTTCGGCAACGCCCTGGCGGAACTGGGCACCAAAACCGCTCACGACCGCGTCACCAGCCTCAAGCGTGACGGCGACGGCTATCGCATCAACGGGCGCAAGTTTTATGCGACCGGCGCGATCTACGCGCAGCGCATCCCGACTTCCGTCGTCGATGAAAACGGCGTGCAGCAACTGGCCTTCGTCCCGCGTGACAGCCAAGGCCTGACGGTGATCGACGACTGGAGCGGCTTCGGCCAGCGCACCACCGGCAGCGGTTCGGTGGTGTTCGAAGACGTCTATGTCGCTGCCGAAGACGTGATTCCGTTCCAGAGCGCCTTCGAGCGTCCGACCACGGTCGGCCCGCTGGCGCAGATTCTTCACGCCGCCATCGATACCGGCATCGCCCGCGCTGCTTATGAAGATGCCCTGCACTTCGTGCGCAGCAAGACCCGGCCATGGATCGACTCCGGCAACGACAAGGCCACCGAAGACCCTCTGACCCTGAAGAGTTTCGGCCACTTGAGCATCCGTCTGCACGCCACCGAAGCGCTGCTTGAGCGCTCTGGCGAGTTTCTCGACAAAGCCCAGGCCGAAACCAACGCCGAAACCGTCGCCGCCGCGTCGATTGCCGTCGCCGAGGCACGGGCGATCAGCACTGAAATCTCGCTCGCCGCCGGCAGCACCCTGTTCGAACTGGCCGGCAGTCAGGCGACCCTGATCGAACACGGCCTCGACCGCCACTGGCGCAACGCCCGGGTGCACACCCTGCACGACCCGGTGCGCTGGAAGTATCACGCGGTGGGCAATTACTACCTCAACGATGAAAAACCGCCACTGCGGGGCACTATCTGATGAGCAAGAAAAAGATCCTGCTCAACGCGTTCAACATGAACTGCATCGGCCACATCAACCACGGGTTGTGGACGCATCCACGCGACACCTCGACGCGCTACAACACCATTGAATACTGGACCGAACTGGCGCAGTTGCTGGAGCGCGGTTTGTTCGACGGGCTGTTCATCGCCGACATCGTCGGTGTGTACGACGTCTACCAGAACTCGGTGGACGTCACGCTGAAAGAGTCGATCCAGTTGCCGGTCAACGACCCGCTGCTGCTGGTGTCGGCGATGGCCGCCGTGACGAAAAACCTCGGCTTCGGCCTGACCGCCAACCTCACGTATGAACCGCCCTATCTGTTCGCCCGTCGCATGTCGTCGCTCGATCATCTGAGTCGTGGGAGGGTCGGCTGGAACATCGTCACCGGTTACCTCGACAGCGCCGCCAAGGCCATGGGCCTGCGCGAACAGGTCGAGCATGACCGGCGTTACGATCAGGCCGACGAATACCTCGAAGTGCTCTACAAACTCTGGGAAGGCAGTTGGGAAAACGGCGCGGTGATCAATGATCGTGAGCAGCGCATCTACGCGCAGCCGGAGAAGGTGCACAAGGTCGAGCACCACGGCGAGTTCTATCAGGTCGAGGGTTATCACCTCTGCGAACCGTCGCCGCAGCGTACGCCGGTGCTGTTCCAAGCCGGCAGTTCTGATCGTGGTTTGCTGTTCGCCGGGCGTCACGCCGAGTGCGTATTCATCAGCGGCCAGAACAAGCCGTCGACCAAAGTGCAGGTGGACAAGGTCCGCGCCAGCGCCGTCGAAGCCGGACGCAATCCCGAGGACATCAAGGTGTTCATGGGCCTCAACGTGATCGTCGGCGCGACCGAAGAAGCCGCGTGGGCCAAGCACGCCGAGTACCTGAGTTATGCCAGCGCCGAGGCCGGCGTCGCGCATTTCTCAGCCTCCACCGGCATCGACTTTTCCCAATACGAAATCGACGAACCGATCCAGTACGTCAAGAGCAATGCCATCCAGTCCGCGACCAAGAACCTGCAGAACAACGACTGGACCCGGCGCAAATTGCTCGAGCAGCACGCCCTCGGTGGCCGCTACATCACCGTGGTCGGCTCGCCTGAGCAAGTGGCGGATGAACTGGAATCGTGGATCGCTGAAACGGGACTCGACGGCTTCAACCTGACGCGCATCGTGACCCCGGAAAGCTATGTCGATTTCATTGAGCTGGTGATTCCAGAGCTGCAACGGCGCGGGTCGTACAAGACCGCGTATGACAACGGCAGCTTGCGCGAGAAGTTGTTCCACGGTGAGGCGCATTTACCTGAGCAACACACCGGATCGTCATTTCGCCGCTAAAAGCTTCGCGAGCAAGCCCG
This sequence comes from Pseudomonas sp. 14P5.3.2, assembly GCF_057799175.1. Taxonomy (NCBI): domain Bacteria; kingdom Pseudomonadati; phylum Pseudomonadota; class Gammaproteobacteria; order Pseudomonadales; family Pseudomonadaceae; genus Pseudomonas; species Pseudomonas sp. 14P5.3.2. The sequence continues at coordinate 172,896 of NZ_JBYOKU010000007.1, forward strand.
CTCCCACCCAAATGTAGGAGTGAGCCTGCTCGCGATGAGGCCCGACCAGACACCACAAAATTCATGCACTGACTGGAAACCACACCATGACCCAGAAATTCCTGTCCCACCCAGTCAAAGCACTGGCCCTGGCCTTCGGCCTGTTCAGCTCGGCGGTGTTCGCTGCCGACGCTCCACTGAAAATCGGCACCACCGCCGCCTTCGCCATTCCCCTGGAAGCCGCCGTCGAAGAGGCCTCCAAGCAAGGCCTGAAAGTCGAGCTGGTGGAGTTCACCGACTGGATCGCACCGAACGTCAGCCTCGCCGCCGGCGACATCGACGTGAACTACTTCCAGCACATCCCGTTCCTCGAAAATGCCAAGGCTGCCGCCGGTTTTGACCTGGTGCCGTTCGCCCCGGGGATCATCAACAACGTCGGCCTCTATTCGAAAAAATACAAAAGCTTCGACGAGTTGCCTGAAGGCGCCAGCGTCGCCATCGCCAACGACCCGATCAACAGCGGTCGCGGTCTGCAACTGCTGGCCAAGGCCGGTCTGATTACCCTGAAACCGGGGGTCGGCTACAAGGCCACCGAGGACGACATCGTTGCCAACCCGAAGAAGATCAAGATCCTGCAAGTCGAAGCCGTGCAACTGGTGCGCGCCTACGATGACGCCGATCTGGTCCAGGGCTACCCGGCCTACATCCGTCTGGCGAAGACCTTCGACGCCGGCTCCGCGTTGCTGTTCGACGGTCTCGACCACAAGGAATACGTGATTCAGTTCGTGATCCAGCCCAAAAGCAAGGACGACCCGCGCCTGATCAAATTCGTCGACATCTATCAGCACTCGCCGGCCGTTCGCGCCGCGCTGGATAAGGCCCACGGCAAGCTGTATCAGGCCGGTTGGGAAAGCTGAGCATGACCGCCGCGATCCAACGGCGACTGGATATTCCAGAGCCCAAAAATGCTGAAAAAACCGAACTGCATCCCGAGCTGAATCGCGCCCACGTGCGCTTCATCGGCCTGGGTAAAACCTACGAGGGGCGGCAAGGCCCGGTCGCGGCCCTGCAAGGCATCGATCTGGCGATCCAGCGCGGCGAGGTGTTCGGCATCATCGGTCGCAGCGGCGCCGGCAAGTCGTCGCTGATCCGTACGATCAATCGTCTGGAACAACCGACCGCGGGGCGGGTGCTGATCGATCAGGTCGACATCGGCGAGTTCGACGAAGACCGTCTGGTCGCCCTGCGCCGGCGCATCGGCATGATCTTCCAGCACTTCAACCTGATGTCGGCCAAGACCGTGTGGCAGAACGTCGAACTGCCGCTGAAAGTCGCGGGCGTGCCGAAGGCGCAACGCGAGCAGAAGGTGCGTGAACTGCTCGAACTGGTCGGCCTGCAAGCCAAGCACAAGGCCTACCCGGCGCAGCTGTCCGGCGGGCAGAAGCAGCGCGTCGGCATCGCCCGCGCATTGGTGCATGACCCGGACATTCTGCTCTGCGACGAAGCCACTTCAGCGCTCGATCCGGAGACCACCCAATCGATCCTCGGCCTGCTGCGCGAGATCAATCAGCGCCTGGGCCTGACGATTGTTTTGATCACACACGAAATGGCGGTGATCCGCGAAATCTGCGACCGCGTGGTGGTGCTGGAACACGGACGGATCGTCGAGCAGGGCCCCGTCTGGGAGGTGTTCGGCAATCCGCAGCACGAGGTCAGCCAGACCTTGCTCGCGCCGCTGCAACACGCCTTGCCGGAAGAACTGCAAAGCCGTCTGCATGCCCAGCCGCCCTCCCCGGGCGCAGCGGTGGTGCTGCGTTTGCAGTTCACTGGCAGTGCCGGCGACGAGCCGGATCTGGCAGCCCTGTTCGCCGCCCTCGGTGGTCGGGTGAAGTTGCTGCAGGGCGGCGTCGAACGGATTCAGGGCCACGCGCTGGGACAACTGTTGTTGGCGGTCAGCGGCTCGACCTTGAGCGCCGAACAATTGCGCGAGCGCGCCGCGCAGTGGGCACAACGGGTGGAGGTATCGGGTTATGTGGTTTGATCGTTTGCTCCAGGGTTTCATCGACACCTTCCTGATGGTCGGCGTGTCGTCGCTGATCGCCTTGCTGGTGGGGATCCCGATGGCGGTGATTCTGGTCACCAGCGACAAGGGCGGAATCTACGAAGCGCCCGTACTCAACAAAGCGTTGGGCGCGTTCGTCAACCTGTTCCGCTCGATCCCGTTTCTGATTCTGATGGTCGCGCTGATTCCGTTCACCCGGCTGATTGTCGGCACCACGTACGGTGTGTGGGCGGCGGTGGTGCCGCTGACGATTGCCGCGACGCCGTTCTTTGCGCGGATTGCCGAAGTGAGTTTGCGTGAGGTCGATCACGGATTGATCGAGGCGGCGCAGGCCATGGGCTGCCGACGCTGGCACATCGTCTGGCATGTGCTGTTGCCTGAAGCGCTGCCGGGGATTGTTGGCGGGTTCACGATTACGCTGGTGACGATGATCAACTCGTCGGCCATGGCCGGGGCGATTGGTGCCGGAGGGCTGGGCGACATCGCCTACCGCTACGGCTATCAGCGCTTTGACAGCCAGATCATGCTGACGGTGATTGTGTTGCTGGTGGCGTTGGTGGCGGTGATTCAGTTGGGTGGGGATCGTCTGGCGCGGGGCCTGAACAAGCGCTGATTTCAGCAGGGCTCATTCGACGCTTTTGAAACCGCTTTCGCGAGCAGGCTCGCTCCCACATTTGGAATGCGTTCCCCTGTGGGAGCGAGCCTGCTCGCGAATGGCTGCGCAGCAGCCCCAGACCTGATGGCGTATATTCGGCGAATCCCAACTGCCGCGCAGCCCTCGACCATGAAGCAAACCCCCACCGATCTGGAACAGATCACCGCCACCACCCTCGGCCACTACAACTCGGTGGCCGAAGACTTTCGCGAAGGCACCCGCGATCACGATGTCAGCCAGAACATCGACGCCTTGCTTCGCCATATCCAGGGCACGGCGCCGTTCTCCATTCTCGATTTCGGCTGTGGGCCGGGGCGTGACTTGCGCACGTTCACCCGCATGGGCCACGTTGCGGTCGGCCTCGACGGTGCAGAGCAATTCGCGCAAATGGCACGGGCAGACAGTGGCTGTGAAGTGTGGTGTCAGGACTTTCTGAAACTTGATCTGCCGGCCGAGCGCTTCGACGGGATCTTCGCCAATGCAGTGCTGTTTCATGTGCCGTTGCAGGAGTTGCCGCGAGTGCTCAAGCAGCTGCATGCCACGTTGAAACCGGGCGGGGTGTTGTTCAGTTCCAATCCGCGCGGAGATAACCGTGAGGGCTGGAACGGGCCGCGTTATGGCTCATATCACGACCTGGAGGCGTGGCGCGGGTTGCTGACGGCGGCGGGGTTTGTCGAGCTTGAGCATTACTACCGGCCTGCAGGGTTGCCGCGCGAGCAACAGCCTTGGCTGGCCAGTGTCTGGCGTAAATCTGCGTAGGCAGTTCTGACGCCTTCGCGAGCAAGCCCGCTCCCACAGTTGGGATGCGTCCCCCCTGTGGGAGCGGGCTTGCTCGCGAATAGAGTGCGCAGCACTCGCTTTTAAGCGGTCTCTTTCTTCGGCTCGCGAATCCTGTACCAGGCCACATACAGCGCCGGCAAAAACAGCAGCGTCAGCAACGTCGCGACCACGATCCCGCCAATCATCGCGTAAGCCATCGGCCCCCAGAACACTTCGCGGGCAATCGGGATCATGCCCATGCTCGCCGCCGCGGCGGTCAGCAGGATCGGTCGGCGGCGGTGTTCGGTCGCTTCCACGACCGCATCCCACGGCGCATAGCCCTTCTTCTCGTACTCATCGATCTGCGTCACCAGAATCACCGAGTTGCGGATGATGATGCCGATCAGCGCCAGAATCCCGAGGATCGCCACGAAGCCCATCGGCGTGCCGGTCGGCACCAGCGCCAGCACCACGCCGATCAGACCCAGCGGCGCGACACTCGCCACCAGGAACATCTTCTGCACGCTGTGCAGCTGGATCATCAGGAAGGTCGCCATCAAAAACAGCATCAACGGCAGCACCTTGGCGATCGGCCCCTGGGCCTTGCCGCTTTCCTCGACCGTACCGCCGGTGGCGACTTTGTAGCCGACCGGCAGCTTTTCAGCGAAGGCATCGATTGATGGCTTGAGCAGTTTCACCAGGTCGGTCGGCTGGATCTCGTCGCGCACCGAGGCCTTGATGGTGATGGTCGGCAGACGGTCGCGACGCCACACCAGCGGCTGCTCCAGCTCATACCGCACGGTGGCGAAGGCCAGCAGCGGAATCGAGGTGCCGTTGGGCGTGACGATCTGCAGGTTCTGCAGGGTTTCCGGGGTGCCGCGCTCGGAATCCACCGCGCGCCCGACCACGTTGATCAGGTAGATATCGTCATCGACCTGGGTCAGTGGCGAACCGCTGACGATGCTGTTCATCAACTTCGCCACGTCTTCCGACGACAGCCCGAGCTGACGCGCCTTGTCCTGGGCGATGTCGATACGCAGGACTTTGCCCGGTTCGTTCCAGTCGTAAATGATCTCGCCGATGTGTTCGTTCTTGTCCAGCTCGGTCGCCAGGTCGATGGCGTGCTTGCGCACCTGATCGATGTCCTTGCCGCTGACCCGGTACTGGATCGGCCGGCCCACCGGCGGGCCCATTTCCAGCGCCTGCACGTAACTGCCGATGCCGACGAAGTCCTTGTGCAGGCGCTCACGCAGGCGTTGGCTCAGAGCCTCGCGGGCTTTGAAGTCTTTGCTGACGATCACCAGTTGCGCGTAGTACGGGTTCTGCAATTGCTGGTCGAGCGGCAGGTAGAAACGGATCGCGCCCTGACCGATGTAAGTGCTCCAGCGCACGATGTCCGGGTCGCCCTTGAGCGTGGCTTCGAGCTTGTCCACGGCCTTGCGGGTTTCGTCGATCGAGGCGTTTTGCGGCAGGTTCAGATCGACGAGGATTTCCGGGCGATCGGAGGACGGGAAAAACTGGTTCTGCACAAAGCGCATGCAGAACACTGCCAGCACGAAGCACAACACGGTGATGCCGATCGCCCACCAGCGGTTACGCATCGACCACAACAAGCCGTGATTGAATGCCCGGCCAATGCGCCCCGGCTCGGCTGCGTGGGGTTTCACGTTGGTGCTGAGAATGTGCACGCCAATCACCGGTGCGAACAGCACCGCGACGATCCACGACACCAGCATCGCCACCGCGATTACCGCAAACAGGGTGAAGGTGTACTCACCGGCCGAGCTGGCGTTGAGGCCGATCGGCACAAACCCGGCGACCGTCACCAGCGTACCGGTGAGCATCGGGAACGCTGTGGAGGTGTAGGCGAACGTGGCCGCCTGCTCCTTGGTCTCGCCCATTTCCAGGCGCGTGACCATCATCTCCACGGTGATCATCGCGTCGTCCACCAGCAGGCCGAGGGCGATGATCAGCGCACCGAGGGAAATCCGCTGCATGGTGATGCCGCTGTACTCCATGAACACGAAGACCATCGCCAGCACCAGCGGAATCGAGCACGCCACCACCAGCCCGGCGCGCACGCCGAGGCTGATGAAGCTGACCACCAGGACGATGATCACCGCTTCGAACAGCGCGCTGGTGAAGCCGCCGACGGCCTCTTCCACCACCACCGCCTGATCAGACACGGTGTGCACGCCGACGCCCACCGGCAGGTCGGCCGTCAACTGGTCGATGCGCGCGTGCAGCGCCTTACCGAACGCCTGCACGTTACCGCCCTTCTGCATGGCAATCGCCAGGCCGATGGCCGGTTTGCCGTCGAAGCGAAATTCCGGGGTGGCCGGGTCGACGTAACCACGGCTGATGTCGGCGACATCGGCCAGACGATAGAAGCGGTCATTGAGCTTGAGATTGACCTCGGCCAGATCCTTCTCCGAAGCGAACTGCCCCGAGGTGCGCACGGAAATCCGCTCCGGACCGGCCTCGATCACACCCGCCGGGGTCACCGCGTTCTGCGATTGCAGGCTCTGCACCACCTGGCGCTGATCGATGCCCAGCGCGGCGAGTTTGCGCGTGGAGAAGTTCAGGTAGATCACTTCGTCCTGCTGGCCGACCATCTCGATCTTGCCCAGCCCCGGCACGTTGCGGATCTCGGCGCGGGCCTGTTCCACGTAGTCGCGCAACTGGCGCATGGTCAGGCCATCGGCAGTAAAGGCATAGACCGAGCCGTAGACGTCACCGAACTCATCGTTGAATCCGGGTCCCTGAATCCCTTGGGGAAACTGCCCACGAATGTCATCGATCTTCTTGCGTACCTGGTACCAGATTTCCGGAATGTCCTTGGCGCTGGTGGTGTCGCGCAGGTACACGTAGACCGTCGATTCACCGGGCCGCGTGTAGCTTTTCACGTAATCGAGGGAGTCGAGTTCCTCAAGTTTTTTCTCGATGCGGTCGGTGACCTGCTTGAGGGTTTCTTCCTGGGTTGCGCCCGGCCACTTGGTCTGGATGACCATGGTCTTGATGGTGAACGACGGGTCTTCTTCGCGCCCCAGATTGAAGTAGGAAAACACCCCCATCAGCAGCGCGACGAACATCAGGTACCAGACGAACGACTGATGCTTGAGGGCCCATTCGGAGAGATTGAAAGAGCCTTTCATTGACTGTCCTCGTCGAGTTTCACGGCTTGTCCGGGTTTGAGGCTGTTGACGCCTGCGCTGACCACCTGCTCACCACTTTTGACCCCGCCGGCCAGCACCACGGTGCTGTCAGTGCGGCTGGTCACGCTGACGTCACGGGGGGAGACGGTTTTGCTCTGGGGGTCGATGACCCAGATACGGGTCTTGCCGTCGACTTCCTGCAACGCCGTCGCAGGCAACTCGATCCGCGACTTGATGGCCGAGCTGAGGGTCACGCTGATCGCCGTGCCAAGACGAAACCCGGGCGGGGTTTCGCTCAGGGTCAGGCGTGCACGACGGGTACGCGTGGCGCTCTGTGCCTGGGGTTCGATTTCGCGAATGATCGCCGTGGTGCTGATGCTCGAGTCGAGCTGCGCGGCCACCAGAAACACCACGTCGGCGGGGATCTGATCGACCAGCGTATCCGGCAGGTCGATCACCGCTTCCTTGATGTCCGGTTGCGCCAGGGTCACCACTTGCTGGCCGGCGGTTACCACTTGGCCGGCCTCGGCATTCCATGCCGTGACCACGGCTTTGTGGTCGGCGCGCAGTTCGGTGTAGCCGAGCTGATCCTTGCTCTGGTTGACCGCCGCCCGCGCCTGATCGAGCGAAGCCTGGGTGGTTTTCAGGTCGGTGGTGGCGATGTCCAGTTGTGCCTGGGCGCCCACGCCGCGATCAAACAGCGCTTGCTGACGCCGGGCATTGGCCTGAGCGTTGATCAGTTGCGCCTGCACCTTGGCCAGATCGCCCTGGGCCGAGCGCAACTGGTTCTGCTGATCAGTCGGGTCGAGGGTGGCAAGCAGCGTGCCCTTATCCACTTCGGCGCCGACATCGACATTGCGACTGGCGATGCGCCCGCCAACGCGAAACCCGGTGTTGCTCTCGTAGCGCGCCTGAATGCTGCCGGCAAAACGCCCGAGGGTTTCTTCGTTCAGCGCCTGCACCTTGATCGACAGCACCGGCCGCACCGGCTCCGGCGGTGGTTCGCTTTTCGAGCAGGCAGCCAGCAGCACGCCAATGGACAACAGCCCCAAACGCTTCATGGCTGTGCTCCCGGTTGCAGATCCTTATAGGTGTTTTCGGCGATTTCGACTTTCATGCCCGGGTGCAGCAGTTGTCCACCGGCAACGATGACTTTTTCGCCGCCGTTGAGACCGCCGCTGATGATGACCTTGCCGGTCAGGTAGCGGCCGACGGTGACGTTATGCAATTGCGCTTGACCCTTGTCATCGACCATCCACACCGCCGGGTCGCTGATGTTTTTGGTCAGCGCCGACCACGGCAATTCCACTGCCGTTTTGCCAGTGCCCTTGGCGGTGGCGCTGACCACCGAGCCGAGCTGCATGCCCTGCGGCAGACTGTCGAGGGTGACCTTGACCTGCACCGTGCCCGATTGCGCCGACACCGCCGGGGTGATTTCACGTACGGTGCCGGTGGTCTTGATATTTGGGTTGTCGAGCAGACTGACGACGATCGAGCGATCGGCAGGCCGTTCCGAGAGCAGCGATTCGTAGACGTTGAACACCGCATCGCGGTCGCCATCGCGGGCCAGTTTGAAAATCGGCGCGGTCGCCTGAACCACCTGGCCGACTTCAGCCTGGCGCTCGGTGATGATGCCGGGGGCATCGGCGATCAGCGAGGTGTAGCTCAACTGATCCTTGGCATTGGCCAGTTGCGCCTGGGCCGCGTTCAGAGCGCTCTGGCTGCTGCGCAACGCGGCTTGGGCGGAGTCGAATTCGCTCTGGCTGGTGTAGCCCTTGGGCAACAGTTTTTGCTGCCGCACGAACGCCGCCGCGCTTTGTTTGACCCGCGCCTGCTCGGCGACAACCTGCGCCTGGGCGGAATCGACGTTGGTCTGCAAATCCTTGGGATCGAGTTTGGCCAGCACCTGTTTGGCGCTCACCCGGTCGCCGACATCGACCATGCGCTGGATGATCTTGCCGCCGACCCGGAACGACAGTTCGGTCTGCACCCGCGCCTGCACGTCACCGGTGAGGGTCACGGCAGCGGCATAGTCAGCCGGTTTCACCACTTGCACAAAGACCCGGGGGAAGTACTCCGCCGGGGCCTCTTTCTTGCCGCAAGCGGTCAGCGCCGTGAGCAGGCTCAGCACGACCACTGTTTTCAATCCGGGACTCGCCATGCAGACTCCTTCCTGTGTACGAACGTGCAAGTGACGATACGACTGTGAGCTTAGAACAGGGTTCAACCTTCGCTCGCGGGAATAACGCATTTTCCACATTGATTTCTGTGGCGAGGGAGCTTGCTCCCGCTCGACTGCGAAGCAGGCGCAAACCTCTCGAATCGGGGGTTGGGGCCGCTTCGCAGCCCGGCGGGAGCAAGCTCCCTCGCCACAGGGGTACCGGCACGGCACACTATCGGTTCCGGCAGAAGGAAACGCCCATGCTCAAGACCCTCGCGGTAGCCAATTACCGCTCGATCAATAAATTGGTGATTCCGCTGGGCCGCTTGAATCTGATCACCGGCCCCAACGGCAGTGGCAAGTCCAACCTGTACCGCGCGCTGCGCCTGCTGGCGGAAACCGCGCAGGGTGGCGTGGTCAATGCGCTGGCCCGCGAGGGTGGGCTGGATTCGACGTTCTGGGCCGGGCCGGAAACCATCAGCCGGCGCATGCGCAACGGCGAAGTGGCGATCGAGCCGACCGTGCGGCAGGGCGTCAAACGCCTGCGTCTGGGGTTTGCCGGGGAAGACTTCAGCTACGCGATCGCTCTCGGCTTGCCGGAGCCGAGCCTCTCGTTCTTCTCCCTCGATCCGGAGATCAAGAAGGAATGCATCTGGGCCGGGCCGCTCTATCGTCCGGCGAGCCTGCTGGTGGATCGCCACGGCCCGATGATTCGCGCCCGCGAAGGGCGCGGCTGGGACGTGCTGGCCCAGCACACGCCGAACTTCGACAGCCTGTTCGATCAGGTCGGCAGCCTGCGCAGTTCACCGGAGGTGTTCCAGATGCGCGAATTCATCCGCCGCTGGCGCTTCTACGATCACTTCCGCAGCGACGCCGACGCCCCGGTGCGCCAGCCGCAACTGGGCACGCGCACGCCAGTGCTGCATCACGACGGTCGGGATCTGGCCGCAGCGTTGCAGACCATTCGCGAAATCGGCGACCCCGAAGCGTTGCAGGCAGCGATCAGCGATGCCTTCCCCGGCGCACGGCTGAACATCGCGCCGCTGGCCGGCGGACGCTTTGCCATCGAGTTTTATCAGGAAGGATTGTTGCGACCGCTGTCGGCGGCGGAGCTGTCGGACGGCACGTTGCGTTATCTGCTGCTGATCGCGGCGCTGCTGACGCCACGCCCGCCGTCATTGATGGTGCTCAACGAACCGGAAACCAGTCTGCATCCGGATCTGCTGCCGGCGCTGGCACGCTTGATCATTCGCGCTTCGCAGGAGTGTCAGGTGTGGGTGGTGTCCCACGCACGACGGTTGATTTCGGCGTTGCAGGAAGATCCCGAGTGCAACTGCATCGTGCTGGAGAAGACGCTGGGGCAGACCGGGATTGTCGGCCAGCGGGTGCTGGATGAGCCGGCGTGGAACTGGCCGGATTGAGCGGCGCCTGAACCACCGCTTTCGCGAGCAAGCCCGCTCCCACAGTTGGAATGCGTACCCCTGTGGGAGCGAGCCTGCTCGCGAAGAGGACCTTCAGGTCAGCGCAGATTTAACGGCCAATCACCCCTGCCACTTGCCACCCTCGACAATCACGCTCTCAGGCTTGGTGTCATCGCTCAGCTCTTTACGCACGTATTGGTCATACAGCTTGAGCAGGTACTTCTCTTCACCCAACTTGGCCAGCTCGGTATTCACCCAGTCACGCAGCTCGATATTGCCCTTCTTCACCGCCGGCGCAATCGGCGCCTCAGCCCCGAGCTTTTCGTCCAGCACGCGGTAGCCCGGATTTTGCTTGGCCCAGCTGAACAGCACCAGATTGTCCTGCGCGTAGGCGTCGCCGCGACCGTTGGCCAGCGCTTGCAGCGACTCGGAATTCTTCTCGAACTTCAGCAGTTTCCAGTCCGGGTGATTCTTGGTCAGCCAGATGTCGGCCGTGGTGCCGGTGGTGACGATAGTGGTGCGGGTCGCCAGGTCATCGAGGTTCTTCACGGAACTGCCCTGCGGTACCAGTGCCTGGACTGCGACCTTGAGGTTCGGGTTGGTGAATTCCACCGCTTCCTTGCGCTCCGGGGTCACGGTCATGTTGGCGAGGATCAGGTCGACCTTGTCGCTCTGCAGGAACGGAATGCGGCTCGCCGGCTCCACGGCCACGAACTCGACCTTGTTCTCGTCGCCCAGCAGATCCTTGGCGAAACGCCGACCGATATCGGTGTCGAAGCCGACGTAGCGCCCGGCTTCATCGACGAAACCGAACGGTGGCTTGTCGGTGAATACGCCGACGATCAGTTTGTCGCGGGCCTTGATCTTGTCCAGATAGCTGGCCGGCGCGGTGCTTTCGCTGGCGACTTTCGGCTTGGCCGGTTCTTCGGATTTGTTGCAGCCGGCGAGCAGCGCGAGCCCCAGCAGCGGCAGTAAAAACAGGGATGACTTGGCAGTTTTCATAGCGGTTCCAGTTCCTTTGTCGGATTCGTTTCAGGCAGTGTTGCAACGAAGGAGAACTTCTCCAGAAACTGCTGCGCGCGTGCGGTTTGCGGGTTCGTAAAGAAAATCTCGGGCGGGTTCTGTTCAAGGATGCGTCCGGCATCCATGAACACGATACGGTCGGCCACCGCGCGGGCGAAGGCCATTTCATGGGTGACGATCAGCAGGGTCATGCCCTCGCGAGCCAGGCCCTGAATCACTTGCAGCACTTCCTTGACCATCTCCGGGTCGAGGGCGGCGGTGACTTCATCGAAGAGCATGACCCGCGGGTTCATGCACAACGAACGGACGATGGCGATGCGTTGCTGCTGGCCGCCGGAGAGCTGGCGCGGGAACGCATCGCGCTTGTCCGCCAGGCCCACGCGCTCAAGCAAGGCTTCGGCTTGCTGCTGCGCTTCACGGCGCTGGCGCTTTTGCACCTTGAGCGGGCCGAGCAGCAAATTGTCGAGCACGCTCATGTGCGGGAACAGGTGATAACTCTGGAACACCATGCCGATCTGCTGGCGGATCTCGCGCCAGTCGGTGGCCTTGTCCAGCAGCTCGCGGCCGACAAATTTCAGGCTGCCGCTGTGGGCCTCCTCCAGACCATTGAGGCAACGCAGCAAGGTGCTTTTGCCACAACCGCTGGGGCCGAGGATAACGATCACTTCGCCGCTGCGCACTTGCAGGTCGATGCCCTTGAGCACCTGCTGTTCGCCGTAGAATTTGTTGAAACCGTGAAACTCGATCAATGCGCTCATGCTTGCGTCCAGCGCCGCTCCAGCACGCGCGAGGCGGCCGACAGCGGGTAGCAGATGAAAAAGAAAAACAGAAACAGCGCGCCGTAGATCAGCACCGATTCGTAGGTGCGCTCGATGATCTGCTGGCCGACCTTGATCACATCGACCACGCCGATCAGCACCGCCAGCGAGCTGGTCTTGATGATCCGCGTGTAGACGTTGATGGTCGGCGGCGTCATGCGTTTCAGCGCTTGCGGCAACAACACGTAGCCATACAGTTGCGCCGCATTGAGGCCGATCGACAATCCCGCCTCACGCTGCCCGCGCGGCAACGAATGCAGCGCGCCACGGGCCACTTCGCCGACCTCGCTGGCGCCCCACAGCGACAGCACCAGCACCGCGCACCAGAAGCTCGGCAAGCTCAAACCGAAGAAAATCGGCAGGCCGAAAAACAGCAGGTACAGCCAGACCAGCACCGGGATCGCCCGGAACAGTTCCAGATAGACCCGTAGGATCGCGTTCAGCCACGTCACGTTGAGCGTGCGCAATACGCCGTAGAGCACGCCGCCAATGGTGCTGATCGCAATGCTCAGGAACGAGATCGACAAGGTTTGCCCGGCGCCTTTTGCCAGTTGCGGCAACGACACCCAGAGCAGTTCAAGACCCGAACTGGCCATGCTGGAGCCTCCTTTCCAGACGGCTGAGCAGCAGCGACAGCGGCAAGAACAACAGCACGCAAATCAGCGTCAGCACGGCGAGCATTTCGTAGGTTTTGTAGTAGAGCGCGATGTAGCTCTTGGTGGTGTAGAGGATTTCCGGCACGGCCACCGCCGAGACCACGGTGGTTTCCTTGAGCAGGAAAATGAAATTGGCGAACAGCGACGGCAGGCTGAGAATCCCCGCTTGCGGCAGGATCACGTAACGCAGCAACTGGCCGTGGGACAGGCCGATGGAACGCCCCGATTCCAGTTGCGCCTGCGGCACCGCGTCGACACCGGCACGCAGCACCTCAGTGAGGTAAGCACCGCCGAGGAAGGTCATGGTGATGATTGCAGCGGTGAACCCGGAAACCTTGATCCCCAGCGCTGGCAAGGCGAAGTAGACGAAGAACAGTTGAATCAGCAGCGGCGTGTTGCGCGCCAGTTCTACATACAGGCCGACGGCGCGCTGCAGGTAAGGCGTGCGAAACACCAGAATCGTCGCGTTGAGCAGCGCCACCAGCAGCGACGTGCCGATGGCGATGAACCCGACCTGCAGCGTCACGCCCACGGCTTTGAGAAAGGCCGGCAGGGTGCTGAGGATAAATGCGTAATCGAATGTCATGAAACGTCCTGACGCCACTCGGTAAGTGGCGGTGGTGCAGTCCATGGACAGCGGGTGGCTGTCCGGCAGGCACTGACTTTATAGGTATAAAAACAAGAATTTAAATACCGTTAAAGCATATTGATATCACCCAAAAAACTATCCTGTGGGTTTGCCGGGAAGGAATAAGAAGGCTATTTTCCCTTGCGCTGTAGGAAGGATCTTTTTTGCATGAAAGCCCTCCAAGGACGAGCAGCTTTTGGCCAGACTCCTCCGGCCAAACCATTACAAGGAAGACAACATGGACGTAAAAGTGCCGCAGCGACTGGACCCGCAGGACATCGTGAAATTGCTCGTGGCGTTGCGCCGGGCGTTGAAGACTCAAGTGGCCTGAGTCAGCGAAAAAATCAAAAGATCGCAGCCTTCGGCAGCTCCTACAGGAGATCGCATTCCTCTGTAGGAGCTGCCGAAGGCTGCGATCTTTTGCTTCTGGGTATAGATTTTGTGTCGACCGCACCAATCGAGCACACACAAAAACGCCGATGACCATCACTGGCCATCGGCGTTTTCATACCTTGAAGGGGTGGTTCAAGCGTCGGATCAGAACGCTGGCAGTACCGCGCCGTTGTACTTCTTCTCGATGAACGCTTTGACTTCCGGGCTGGTCAGGGCAGCGGCCAGTTTCTGGATGGCGTCGCTGTTCTTGTTGTCCTCACGGGCAACCAGGAAGTTCACGTACGGCGAGTCAGCGCCTTCGATCACCAGCGCATCCTTGGTCGGGTTCAGCTTGGCTTCCAGCGCGTAGTTGGTGTTGATCATGTCCAGATCAACTTCCTTCAGGACGCGTGGCAGCAGGGCCGATTCCAGTTCCTTGAACTTGAAGTTGTGCGGGTTCTTGGCGATGTCTTTCGGGGTCGCCAAGGCGTTTTTCGGATCTTTCAGTTCGATCAGGCCAGCCTTCTGCAGCAGGATCAGCGCACGTCCGCTGTTGCTGCCTTCGTTCGGAATAGCGATGGTCGCGCCGTCCGGCAGTTCAGCCAGAGTCTTGTACTTGCTCGAGTAGCCACCGAACGGTTCAATGTGCACGCCCTTCACGGTCACCAGGTACTTGGCTTTGTCGTCCTTGTACTTACCGGCGTTGAAGCTGTTCAGGTACGGTTCGGTCTGGAAGTAGTTGGCATCCAGACGCTTCTCGCCAACCTGCACGTTCGGCTGCACGTAGTCGGTGAAGACCTTGATTTCCAGATCCACGCCTTCTTTGGCCAGGGTCGGTTTGATCAGCTCGAGAATTTCCGCGTGCGGCACCGGAGTCGCCGCCACCACCAGTTTCTCGCCGGCCTGGGCCAGGGAAGCAGTCAGAGCAGCCGCCAATGCGGTAAACAACAGAACCTTTTTCATGCAGTGTCCTTATCGAGAATCACGGTCGCGAATGGCGACGGCTATTAATACGAGTGCCAGTGAAGTGCTATCTCTGGCGTGAAGCGGACAATACCGGGATTTTTTATTCCCGGACAATAACGTTTATTCACTTTGATATTCCATTTCGTTCATACAGAACCAAACGGCTACAACTGCTGGCTCAAACCAATCAGCAGATCTTTCAAAGCCTTACGTTCGTCGACGCTACCGCCGATGTTGATTTGTGCTACCAGTCGTTCGATCTGAAGCTGCGGCCCAGACACTTCGGGCAGGTTCAGGTGCTCCGGCAGGATTTCGTCACCGGTACTGACCAACAGCGCAAAGTGAATGACGTTTTCCAGCTCGCGGGTGTTGCCCGGCCAGCTGTGGCGCTCCAACAGGTGCTGCGCCGCTTCGCTGATCAACGGCACCGGCAGATCCAGGCGCTGGCTGTAGATGCCGAGGAAATACTCTGCCAGCGACAGGATGTCGCCAATCCGCTCGCGCAGGGCCGGCAGTTCCAGCTGTCCTTCGCTGAGGTAGTGGTAGAGCCGTTCGTGGAATTTTCCGGCGTCCACCGCTTGTGCCAGATCGATGCTGGTGGCTGCGACCAACCGCACATCCACCGGGCTTGGCTGATGTGCGCCGACGCGGGTGACTTCATGATTTTCCAGGGCGGCGAGCAGTTTGATCTGGATCGGCAACGGCAGATCGCCGATCTCATCGAGGTACAAGGTGCCGCCGTTGGCCGAACCGAACCAGCCGGCCCGACTGCTCGCCGAACCTGTATAGCTGCCGGCGGCATAGCCGAACAGCTCGGCATCGGCGTAGGTCGGGCTGATCGCGCCGCAATTGACCGAGACGAACAGACCGCTGCGATCACTGGCACGGTGGATGTGACGGGCGAGCAATTCTTTACCGGTGCCGGTCTCGCCGCGGATCAATACCGAGATGGCACGCGGCGCCAGGTGCTCAAGTTCTTCGCGCAACTGGCGGGACCGGGGATCGACGAAAACCAGCGCCTTGGCGCGGATGCTCAGGGGACTTTTTTCCGCATCGGGAAAGGTCAGCAACGGCTGACCGAACGTTTCGAAACTCATGGCAGACTCCCGCCCAGAACCGCCGGCAGACGGGGGCGTTCAGAAAAGAAAAAGGTTCAAGCGCGACGCCGGGCGTGGTGTTCCATGCGGTTTTGCAGGCGATACAGATAAGCGAAACCCTGCTCCCAGCGCTGATGCCCGGACTTGACGTTGATGTGCCCCGCCCCGGCAAGAATTCCCGCCTCGGCGCCCCAGTTGCGCGCCAGCTCAAGAGCGCGCGGGGCGCTGACGGCGGCGTCGTTGTCGGAACTGACCACCTGGCTCGGGAACGGCAACAGATCGGTCGGGATCGGCGCGAAATTGCGCAACGCAGGCGCGCAGGCCGGACGCTCGACATCGGCAGGTGCGACCAGCAACGCACCGCGCACCTGACGCAGGTATTGCACAGGCGCGGTAGCCGCCCAATGTGCAACGGTGATGCAACCCAGGCTGTGAGCAATCAGGATCACTGGCGTGCTGTCGGCAGCAATCGCTTCGGCCAGCGCCGCAACCCAGTCTTCACGGCGCGGCGTCAGCCAGTCGGCCTGCTCCACGCGTGCGCTGTTGGGCAGACTGTTCTGCCAGTGGGTTTGCCAATGATCTTCTGGCGATCCTTGCCAGCCCGGCACAATCAGATAGCGGATTGATTCGTTGCGCATGGGGAGCTCTCCTGCGTCGTGTCTGTTCCTGGTCGAGTATAGGGACGGGATTTATATTCGTTAAGGAATAAGAAGCTATTTATTAAGACCTAAAAGAAATATCAGTTGCCTTGTGTAGGAGCTGCCGAAGGCTGCGATCTTTTGATCTTGTTCTTAAAAGCAAAATCAAAAGATCGCAGCCTTCGGCAGCTCCTACAGGGATCGCGAGTGGGTTAAAACCGGGATAAAAAAGGGCCGCACCCTGCCAAGGAGACGGCCCCGGAAAACGTAAATCCTGTTACCGCGCGGTGATCACCGACAATTTGGTAATCCCTGCCCGCTCGATCGAAGCCATGGCCCGCGCCACTTCGCCGTAGTTCACCCCGTCGTCGGCCTGCAATTGCACGCGCACTTCCGGGTCCTTGGCCTTGGCCGACTTGAGGTTGAATTCCAGCAAGTCCGGCTGGATTTCATCCTTGTTGATAAACAGTTTTCCGGCACCGTCGATGCTCACCACCAGCGGATCTTTCTGCTCGACCGGCGCCACCGCTTCGGTTTTCGGCAGGTTGATCGGGATCGCGTTGGTCAGCAGCGGCGCGGTGACGATAAACACCACCAGCAGCACCAGCATCACGTCCACCAGCGGCGTCACGTTGATCTCGCTCAGCACCTCGTCGCTGTCTTGCGTGGAGAAGGCCATATCAGGACGCCTCCTTCACTTTTGTTGCGTTGCCCGGCGCCGCTACCTTGTTTGCAGTCGGGTGGATCAGCACACGGAACGCACTCTTCTGCGCCAGGCTGTAGAAGTCGTGGGCGAAGTCATCCAGATCCGCCGCCGTCAGTTTCAGACGCCGCAAAAAGTAGTTGTAAACCAGCACCGCCGGCACTGCGACCGCGATCCCCACTCCGGTGGCAACCAGTGCCGCACCGATCGGACCGGCAACTGTTTCCAGGCTCGCCGAGCCTGCCGCGCTGATGCCTTTGAGCGCTTCCATGATTCCCCACACCGTGCCGAACAGACCGATGAACGGCGAGGTGCTGCCAATACTCGCGACGACCGCCAGACCGGTTTCCAGCGAACGCCGTTCGCGGACGATCTGCTGGCGCAAGGCACGCTCAAGGCGATCCTGATGGTTGATCGCCTGACTCAGGTCATTGGCCTGTGGCGCTTCGCCGACCTGGATCGCCGCATAACCGGCCTGCGCCACCCGAGCGGCAGCGCCGGGTTGGGTTTCGCTCAACTCGGCGGCGGAGTCGAGACTCGACGCCGCCCAGAAACGTTTATGAAACTTGCGATCCTGCGCCTTCAGACGACCGAACTGCACAGCCTTGAGCAGCGCCAGTCCCCAGGTGGCAACGGAAAAAACCACCAGCAGCCAGATCACCGCGCTTTCGATGGATTCCAGTGGAGAGGCCAGTAACGTCATGATGTATTCCCTCGTGTGTGGGAGCCGAGCTTGCTCGCGATGGCGGTTCCAGACACACCGCGAGAATAAAGTCAGCTGATTACCAATTAATGAATCTTGAAATCGATGGGCACGCTGACCCAGCCGTCCTGGGCGACATCACCCTGCTTGGCCGGCACAAAGCTCCACTGCTTGACCGCGCTTAGCGCCGCATCGTCGAGTTGCTGCCGACCGCTGCTTTTCTGAATCTGGATCTCACCGGGCTTGCCGTTGGCCAATACGTGCACCCTCAGCATCACCGTGCCTTCCCAGCCGCGACGCTGGGCCAGCGATGGATATTCCGGCGCCGGGTTCTTCAGGTACGCCGCGTTGGCCGAGGCCGGTGTCACTGGCGCGGGAGCCGGTGGCGCGGGCGGTGCCGGCGCCGCGACCGGAGCGGCCGGTTGTGGCGGCGCCGGAGGTTGCTCGAGCGCTTTGGGTGCCGGTTTCGGCACCGGTTTGGCCACGGGTTTCGGCTTGGGCTTGGGAATCGGTTTGGGTGGCGGCGGCTTCACCGCCAACTCGTCTTCAACCGGCGGCGGTGGCTCAACCACCGGTACCGGTGGCGGCGGTTCGACCACCGGCGGCGCGGGTGGCGCCGGCCGCGAAAACTCGATGGTCATCGGCGGAATTTCCGGCGGCACGATCGGCAACGCCGGCGTCGGATGCTGGTTGATCCAGTAGATCACCGCACCGTGCACCAGCAGCGCCAGCACGCCGAGCAGAATGGTTTCACGGCGGCTCAGAATGCCCTTGGGCGCACGCTGCAAACGCAGCTGCCCCAGCGGCACACGATGAGGCCGGCCGAGATCGACCAATTCGCCACTCGGTGCCTGGCGCCACAGCACCTCCTGTGCACTGGTGGCGGTCTGGACATTGCCCATTGATTCACTCCCTGCGGTCTCTTTGCGAAGTACCCGACGGGTCGCCGCAAACATCCCCCGGGCGACCGGTCGTTGGGTGAATCATTAGAGCAATTGCTTATCTCCGAAAGTAACTTTTCTTGATGTGCTTAGTCTTTTTAAGAATATAAATTTCTGCCGAATGTCGCGAAGCCGCGGCCGGCAAGGGCTAGCGTCCGGGCGCAGATTTACAATGCTTTTCAAGCATTAAAAATATTCGGCGAAGGCATGCGAAAACCGTTCAATCCGGGCTTTTTCACGGCTCTTGTCGGACAAATTCCAGGCCGGTCAGCGCGACATCCCCTGACAGGTCGGCCGCACTACCCATTGCACGCAGGCGTGCATAGGTCTGATCGGCGGAGAACATTACCCACGCTTGTCGCCTGCCATCGGTCATCTGCGTGCTGAAGGTGATGGCGATCGTGCCTGTTGAAAAGCCGTGCTTGAAATGAAAATTACCAAACGCGAGCGGGTGGTCGATCCCGGACAGCGACAATGTGCCGGTGAAACTGCCGGTGCGGTCATCGCCCTCGGTCAGGGTCAACGTTGTCGCGGAAGGCTCGTGGCGATAAACGCCGTTGATCGTGGACATGTGCAGCATCCTTGCTTGGTTCATTTGAAGGGAGACAGCGGGCGCCTCAGGCATTGCGCAGCAAGTCACCGGGCAACGTGCTGACCGCACCGTCGTAGGTGACGCGCACGCAGTGGCCGCGCAGCTCGTGGGTGCCACGGCTTGGCGAAAACAGGGTCAAGGCGAAGTAACCGTGATCCTGGTTAGCTGCCAGGAGCGAAACCACGGTGGGAGGCTGATAGCCGTTGAGGCTGGAATAACGACCGTTGACGATGCTGTAGTTGACGCCTTCGTGATGCAACGTGCCACCGAAGACGCCGGTGCGATCATCGGAATCGACAATGGTCAGAGAGGGACCATCAAGGGTATTGGAATAAAGTCCGTTTTGCATGTACGCATCCTGATCGAGTGATGAAGTTCGCAGCGAGCTTAGAATCAAGTACAAGCAAGCTCTGTCATCCAAAGGAAGTACGATAGACATGAAAACGACTTATTGAGTGTAAGAAAAAGCCGCCGAGCTTAAATAGCGCGGCGGCTTTTTGTGACTCCAGATTACTGTTTGATAAATTCTCCAGCCAGCCCCACAACATCACCATCAAAGTTGGTACGCGAACCCACCGCACGAACTTTCGAATAGTTGTGATCCGGCGAGAACAGCGTCCAGGATTGATAACCGGTGCCGTCATTCAGAGCCGCGAAGGTGATGATCGTAGGCTGCCCGGTGCTGTTCTGGAAATGGTAATGCCCGTAAGCGATGTCGTAGTTCACGCCGTTCTGGCTGAACTTGCCGCTGAAGGTGCCGTTGGAGTCGTTGCCATCGGTAATCGTCAGTTTGGCGCCAGCGTTAGCGTTTACATAATTGCCATTAATGCTCGACATAACGAGATTTCCTTTATCGTTGGATAAGTGTCTTCCGATGAGAGCAAGTTTCCTCCTGGAAACTCACGACACTCAGGATGGTTGGCCATTCACTTATTGTCCACGTGACTTTTCAACGAAATTGCAATAAGCACTATTCATCTCCCACATAACTTATCGCCATTCATTCGAGCATTAATTCCTTTTCAACTAACGACTGGCGCTGACTTGTTGCGCGGACGGTGTCGGGGCGACAACCGCGGTCTCGGAACGCGGGGTTCCGGCCGGCACCCAGTCATAATTCACCGGCAACGCCCGATAGACCCAGTTGCTGATCGCGTCACTGCCCGGCGCTTTGCCCAGATACGGGCTGACGTATTCCCAGACGTTTTCACCGCTGGCCGTGATCTGGAAGAACCGCCCGTTCATACCCTCGTCGATCAGCGTATTACCGTTGGGCAAACGCCGCGCGCTGCTGATGAACGAACTGTAGAAGGCCCACCCCGGCTGCTTCGAATTCGCCGCACTGTACTGCCAGACAATTTCATTTTTCAGCGGATCGATTTCCAGCACCCGCGAACCGGAAATCAGCCCGAGGGTGACGTTCGGATACCCCGCCGAACCCTGGTTGTCGAACACCAGCAGGTTGCCCGCGCCGGGCAGCCCGGCCGGGATGATGTGCGCGTCGTGCTGGCCAACGAATTGATCGACCGGACGCGGCAGTTTCTGCGCGGTTTTCGGGTTGATCAGCGGCAGGTTCGGACCGAGGCGCCAGACCACTTTGCCGCTGTGCTTGTCGATGATCGCGATGAAGTTGGCGTTGCGTGAATCAAGCAACAGGTTGTCCGGGTTAAAGCGTTTGTCACCGGCATCGAACCACTTGTTCGGCCCGACCACGCTGAGGTTGTTGATGTGCAGGTAATCCGGGTTGTCGCTGGCGCGTACCAGCATCAATTGCTCCGGGGTGAAACCGAATTCGTTCAGGTGTTCCGAGGCCAGCCACTGCCATTTCACCTGCCCGTCGGGGCTGACTTCATAGATCGCATCGTCGATCACCTCGGGCACTTTGAAGCCTTTGACCTGATGCACCTTGTTCGCCAGCACCACGGTGTTGCCGTTGCTCAGGCGCCGCTGGTCATGGTGTTGCTGCGCCGCGCCACCGGGCGCCTTGTCGCCCCATTGCCAGACGACTTTACCGTTCCAGTCCAGTTCGCCGACGCTCTGATTGCCCAGGCCATTACCGGCGGAGCCGAGCTTGCCCGGATCCTTGTCGCTCAGTTGCAGCAGCACATGCCCGCGCTCGCCGCCGACCAGTTGCGGGTCGATGATCGCCGAGGGGAAACCCGCCTGCGGCCAGGTTTTCACCTCGTTGCCGTTCATGTCGATCAGGTGCGTCTGCTTGTCGGCGCCACTGAAGATCACGTACTGGTTGAACGCCTTGTCCGGGTCATAACGGGTGACGCCGGTCGGGTACACGCTGGGGGCGGCGAGCGCCCCGGTGCTTGACACTGCGCCGGATAACAACAGGGCTAAAGCGGTTTTGCCTGGCAACATGATGCAGCTCCTTGAATGACAGATCAGAAGTCGTAGCGACCGGTAACGCCGAGGGTGCGCGGCGTACCGAGCAGGCCTTCATAACCGCCGTTGCCGCCGGTCCACAGGGTCGTGTAGTAGGTCTTGTCGAAGGCGTTTTTCAGCCATAGCGAAACGTCCCACTGGCCCTGATTGAAATCACCGCGCAGACCGGTGGACAGGTTGACCACCGCGTAGCTCGGGATCTGCCCGTAGTCGGAATCTTCGACCGTGCCCACCGCTTTCGAGCGGAACGCGTAGCTGGCGGTGACGTAGGGTTCGAAGCCGTTGGCCAGATTCCATTTATATTCGCCGTTGGCGTTGCCGATCCATTTGGAAGCGCCGACCACCTGGTGGCCGCTGAGATCGCAGGACGCCGGTGCGCCCGGGGCCTGGCTGATTTCCGGCGGGCATGGCGCATCTTTGTACGAGAGGTAGCTGACGTCGTTGTACGAGCCGTTGAAGTTCAGCGTCAGGCCGCGTAACGGGATCACCGTGCTTTCGAATTCGACGCCGCGCGAGCGCACCGAGCCGGCATTGGTCAGGTATTGCACGCGGTTGACGTCGTCGTAGGCGTTGGTCTGATAGGCGTTGACCTGAGTCCAGAACACGTTGGCGTTCAGCTGCAGACGCCGATCCCACAGGGTGCTCTTGAAGCCGAGTTCGGCGTTGTTGGCGCGCTCGGTGCCGATCAACAACGAGTCGGCGCCAGCGGTTGGCGCTGAACCCACCGCGAGGTTCACGCCACCGGATTTTTCGCCGTGGGACAGCGTGGCATAACCGAGCAGATCATCGGTGATGCGGTAGCTGAGGTTGAGCAACCCGGAGGGGCTTGAGCTGTACTGGTTGAGATCGCCGGAATCGTAGGCGCCAGTGCGTCCGCGTCGTGCAGTGGCCGCGGCACCGGTCACCGCAGCGCCACCGACTGGTGCATCGCGAGTGACCCAGGCGGTTTTTTCTTCATAGGTGCCGCGCACCCCGGCGGTGAAATCCAGGCGCTCGGTCAGGTGCCAGGTGCCTTGGGCGAACAACGCGAAACTGTCGGTCTTGATATGGCCGTTGCCCACGCTGTCAACGTTGGCCAGTGCACCCCGTGGCGTGCCGTTCCAGATGTCGGCCTGCGGGCCGTAATAGGCGAAGGATTTGTTGTCCAGATCCGATCCGAAGTAGTACGCGCCTACCACGTAATCGAAGAACTCGCCCTTGGGCGAGGCCAGGCGAAATTCCTGCGAGTACTGTTTGTCCTCCACCGAGACACCAGCGTTGTAGGTCGCCGCGACGTTGAGGCCATCGTCGTTGGCCGGGGTGAAATTCCAGAAGCGGTAGGAGCTGATCGAGGTCAGGGTGAAATCGCTCGGCAGCGTCCAGTTGGCCTCCACCGACGTGCCGCCCTGATGCACGGTGACGTGCTGGTCGTTGTCCAGATTGACCTTGCGGTGCGAGCCGTTGACCAACGTCGCACCGGCGGCATCGGCCCGCGACTGGTACAGGTTGACGCCATTGATGGTCGGCCCGGTGTTGTACAGCACGCGGGTGCCGGCGCTGGAGTCCTCTTCGTTGTAATCGCCGATCCAGCGCAGGTTGAAGTCTTCGTTGGGCTTGAACAGCAACTGCGCGCGGAAGCCATCGCGCGAGCCACCGTTCAAATCATGGCCGTTGTATTCGTTCTTGATGTCGCCGTCGCTGCGGGTGCGATAGGCCGAAAAACGTCCGGCCAGCTCATCGTTGATCGGCCCGGAAATGGTGCCCTTGGTCTGGAAATAACCGTCCTCGCCGAACGAGGTTTCGATGCTGCGCTCAGGGGTGAAGGTCGGCGCGCGGGTGCTGATGTTGATCACCCCGGCGGTGGTGTTCTTGCCGAACAGCGTGCCCTGCGGCCCGCGCAGGACTTCGAGCTGTTCGATGTCCATCAGGTCGAACACCGCCATCCCCGGACGGCCCAGATACACGTTGTCGATGTACAGACCGACACTGCCCTCCAGACCGTCGCTGGCCGGGTTGTTGCCGAGGCCACGAATCGACACGCTGGACTGGCGCGCATGCATGTAGGCGACGTTGACGCTCGGCACCAGTTGCTGCAAATCCTGAATCCGGTAAACCCGCTGTGTCTCCAGAGTCTGGCCGCTGACCACGCTCATCGGCGTTGGCACATCCTGCGAACTTTCTTCGCGGCGGCGGGTGGTGACGGTCACGGTCTCCAACTGCGAGCTGTTGGCCGCAGGCTTGCCGGCGGTAGCCGGTGGCGGGGTGTCGGCGTCGGCGGCGTAGCTGTGAGTCCAGCTGGCACTCCCCGCCAGCAACAGGGCCAGAGGCAGGCGTTTGAGCCGTCGTGGCGTTAAGGGTGACGCAAGGTTCAACGGACTCATGGCGCGGCTCCTGGTCAAAAAACACACAGTCAACTTTTGCGCTGTATATTCTTTAAAGTTATTTATTTATGTTTTTACAAAGATTTACTGCATAAGAGATTGCCTTTATAAGGAGTCGACCTAATGCATATCCAATGCATTTCCCGGATATTTTTTATGTGAAAAATGCATATCGACTTGCGCCAACTTCGACACTTCATCGCCCTCGCCGAACAACGCAGCTTCGTCGCCGGCGCGCAGGCGGTGAACCTGTCGCAGTCGGCGTTCAGCCGCAGCATTCAAGCGCTGGAACACAGCGTTGGCTGCCAGTTGGTCGATCGTGGACGCAAGGATCTGCCGCCGACCAAGCAGGGCCAGGTGTTGCTCGAACATGCACGGCGACTGGTCAGCGGTGCGCAGCAGATGGCCAACGAGATCAGTCAGTTCAATGGTCTGGAAGCGGGCGAACTGCGCTTCGGTTGCGGCCCGGCGCCGGCAGCCGGATTGATCCCGCGCGCCATCGGCGCGTTCATCGGGCGCTACCCGAAAGCGCGGGTGCAATTTCAGGTCGATGACTGGCAGAGCCTGAGCAAACGCCTGCTCAGTGAGGAATTCGAATTCTTCGTCGCCGACACCCGACACTTCGAGGCCGATCCGGATTACCTCACCTATCGGTTACGCCCGCGCAAATGGCATTTCTGCTGCCGTGCCGGGCATCCGTTGGCGGCGTTTGAACGGGTCTCGGCCGAGCAGCTGATGAGTTATCCACTGGCGGTGAGCATTCGTCCGCCGAACCTGCGCAAGGTCATCGTCGACCTCAGCGGCCGCCCGGACTTCACGCCGAATGTGGAATGCGAAAACAGCTCGAGCCTGCTCAGCGTGGTGCTGCGCTCGGATGCGATCGGGATTGTCGGGGCGTATTCCGATGCGCTGCATCAGGCCAAGGGTGAGCTGGTGTGTTTGCGGATCGAGGGTCTGGCGGATGATCTGGAAGAGCTGTACACCCGCTACGGGATTGTCAGTCGGGCGGGGTATCGGTTGTCGCCGCTGGCCGAGGCGATGATTGAGCAGATCAAGGCGATTGATGCGGTGGATGATGAGGTGTGTTCGCTGGAGAATTTTGCCGTCTGAGCCACCCTCTTCGCGAGCAAGCCCGCTCCCACATTTGGAATGCGTACTCCTGTGGGAGCGGGCTTGCTCGCGAAGGCGTCGCCACTCACACCGATGCATCCACTGCATAAAACCCATTCCCCAAATGCACTTGCCGAACACCCCCGCCGAAAGCGACAACCCTCGCCTGTCTTTCTGACCGGTGAACCCCATGCCCAACCCGCAAAACCCTGTGCGCAACGTGCTGTACATCATGTGCGATCAACTGCGCCGCGATTACCTGTCCTGCTATGGCCATCCGCATCTGCACACGCCAAACATCGATCGCCTGGCCGCCGCCGGCGTACGCTTCAGCCGTGCCTACACCCAGGGCACGATCTGCGGCCCGTCGCGGATGTCGGCCTACACCGGGCGCTACGTCAGCAGCCATCAGGTCGCATGGAACGCCGTGCCATTGCCGCTGGAAGAGCTGACGATCGGTGACTACCTGCGGCCCCACGGCATTCGCACCGCGCTGGTCGGCAAGACCCACGCCACGGCCAATGTCGATGCCCTGCAGCGACTGGCGATCAACCCGGACAGCGCGCAGGCCGAGGTGCTCAACGAGGTCGGTTTCGAACCGTACTTTCGCCACGACGGAATCTTCCCCGACGACCCGCTGTTCGACGACAAGCGCGAATCCGCGCCCTACACCCATTATCTGCGCGAGCAGGGTTTCGACGGGCGCAATCCCTGGCACGACTGGGCCAACGCCGCCGAAGGTGAGAACGGCGAAATCCTCAGCGGCTGGCACATGCGTCATGCGCATTTGCCAGCGCGAATTCCCGAGCAGTTCTCTGAGACTGTCTACACTACTAATCGAGCCATCGACTTCATCACCGAGCAAGGTGATAAATCCTGGTGTTTACACCTCTCCTACATCAAACCGCACTGGCCCTACATCGTACCGGCGCCATACCACGCCTTGTACAGTACGAAATCGATTCTCGAAGCGGTCCGCGCGACGCCCTCCGAAGCCAGCAAACACCCCGTATACACGGCGTTTCGTCAACATGAGGAAAGCCTCAACTTCTCCCATGATTCAGTACGATTGAATGTAATCCCTACCTACATGGGCCTGATCAAGCAGGTGGATGACCAACTCGGGCGGCTGTTCGATTTTCTGCAGAGCAACGGACGTTGGGATGACACGTTGATCGTGTTCACCAGCGATCACGGCGACTTTCTCGGCGACCACTGGCTGGGCGAGAAGGAGTTTTTGCTGGAGCAAGCGGTGGGCGTGCCATTGATCGTGCGCGACCCGCGCGCGGCGGCGGATATCACTCGGGGTACGGTGGATGAGCGGCTGGCGGAAACCATTGATGCGTTGCCGACGTTTCTCCAGGCCCTGGGCTTGCCGGGGGCCGAGCATCGCCTGGAAGGACGCTCGCTGATCCCGCTGCTGCACGGCAAACATCCCGACTGGCGCGGCTACGCGATCAGCGAATACGACTACGCCTTCCAGGCCCCGGCGCGCGAGCGACTTGGCCAGCCGATCGACCGCTGTCGCATGACCATGGTGCGCAGCGAGCGCTGGAAATACCTGGCGTACGACGGCTTCCGGCCGCAACTGTTTGACCTGTTGAATGATCCGCAGGAGTTGCGCGATCTGGGTGAGGATCCGGCGTACGCGGCGGTGCGCGAAGAGCATGCGGGGTATCTGTTCAAGTGGGTTCGCGGGTTGAAGCGGCGGACCACGATCAGTCATCAGGAAATTGATTTGCGCGGGCAGCGGTTTCGCTATGGCGAGCCTGAGACCGAGAAAGTCGTGCAGATTGGCGTTTGGTGAAAGAGCTTCGCGAGCAAGCCCGCTCCCACAGGGTTCTGTGTCGTTCACATCTACTGTGTTCAACACATTTCCACTGTGGGAGCGGGCTTGCTCGCGAAGAGGCCCGATCAGACGCCGACGAGCTCGGCACCTTTGATGGTTTGACTACGCTGCCCCGAAGCCCCCACCGGCACTTCCCCCTTGAGCGTCACCCGGCGCACGATACGGTCCTGGGTGCCGTAATCATCAATCGCATAATGCTGGGTCGAACGGTTATCCCAGATCGCCACGTCACCCGCCTTCCAGCGCCAGCGCACGGTGTTTTCCTGACGAATCACATGGCTCTGCAACAGGCCAAACAAGTGCGCCGAATCGGCCTGCGAATACCCCTTGATGCGTTTGACGAAGTGCCCCAGCAGCAAGCTTTTCTCGCCGCTGATCGGGTGGACGCGCACCACCGGGTGTTCGGTCTCGTAGACGGTCGAGGTGAAGATCTTGCGATAGCGCTCAAGCTTCTCCGGCGACACGTCCGGCTTGGCCCCGGCGTAGTCGTATTCGTTGCTGTGTACGGCGACCAGTTTGTCCGCCAGCTCGCGCAGTTCGGTCGGCAGTTCGTTGTACGCAGTCGCGGTGTTAGCCCACAGGGTGTCGCCACCGAAGGCCGGCGCCACCACCGAGCGCAGGATCGAGGCTTTCGGGTAGGCGTCGACGAAGGTCACGTCGGTGTGCCAGGAGTTGGCGCGCTGGCCTTCGGCCCCGTCCAGCTCCAGCAGATAACGCGTGCCCTCACGCACCGGTACGGTCGGATGCGCCACGGGCTCGCCGAGCAGATGGGCGAAGGCTTCCTGGCGCTGATCGTCGAGCTGGGTCTGCTCGCGGAAGAACACCACCTTGTACTGGATCAGCGCCTGCTGAATGGCTTCGACCGTGGCGGCGTCCAGCTCACCGGACAGGTGCACGCCACGAATCTCGGCGCCGATACGGCCGGCCACCGGGTGGATTTCCAGCGCGTGGACAGCGGGTTTTACAGCGAGTGCGGCATTGCTCATGGGTAGACCCTCATCGACTGCTTGCGGTTGGCGGCAGCGAAACATCGCTCTATCTATATTCCATTTACATCTAATAGATATTCACATGCTTCGTTGACGGAATAAGAGCTTGCATTTAAAACCTCAAGCAACCCTCGTCGCAAATGCCTTCGAGCTATTTTTAGGATGCCGGAAAAGCATATGGATCTTCGCCAGTTGCGCTACTTCATCGCCCTCAACGAACACCGCAGTTTTGTCCGCGCGGCAGACGCGATGGGCATCACTCAACCAGCGTTCAGCCGCAGCATTCAAGGGCTGGAGCAAGAGT
The DNA here is from genome assembly GCF_057799175.1 of Pseudomonas sp. 14P5.3.2. Classification (NCBI taxonomy): domain Bacteria; kingdom Pseudomonadati; phylum Pseudomonadota; class Gammaproteobacteria; order Pseudomonadales; family Pseudomonadaceae; genus Pseudomonas; species Pseudomonas sp. 14P5.3.2. The sequence continues at coordinate 201,231 of NZ_JBYOKU010000007.1, forward strand.
TCGGCTGTGTGCTGGTGGATCGCGGCAACAAGGATCTGCGCCCGACGCCCGAAGGCCAGGTGGTGCTGCAACACGCCCTGACCCTGGTGCAAGGCGCGGCGCTGCTCAGCGCCGAAGTGACGCAGATGACCAAGCTTGATGCCGGTGAGCTGCACTTCGGCTGCGGCCCGGCCCCGGCGGTGAAACTGGTGCCGGATGCGGTGGCGCAATTCATCAACGCGCACCCGAAAGTGCGCACCTGTTTTCAGGTGGATAACTGGGAAAAACTCAGCCGTGCACTGAGCCGTGAAGAGATCGAATTCTTCATCGCCGACATCCGCCACTTCGAAGCCGATCCGAACTTCCAGACCCAGGCCCTGACGCCCAAGCGCGGCGTGTTTTTCTGCCGGCCCGGGCACCCGCTGCTGGCCAAGGAAAGCCTGTCGACCAACGACATGTTCGACTACCCGCTGGCGACCACGCTGATCCCCCCGGGGATTCGCAAACTGCTGGCGAACCTCAGCGGCCGGATCGATTTTTCCCCGACCATCGAGACCGAGCACTTCCCGGCGCTGGTGAAAGTGGTGCTGCAATCGAATGCCATCGGCATCGGTACGGAAGAAGCGTTTTACGAGGACATTGCCCAGGGTTCACTGGCGCTGCTGCACTGGCGCAACCTGCCGCAGAATCTGGAGAGCATGAATGCACGCTGCGGGATTGTCAGTCGTACCGGGTTTCGTTTGTCGCCGGCAGCGCGGGCGATGATCGAGACGCTGGTGGCGGTGGACAAGCAGGAAGTCAGCGTCGCGGTTTGAGCACGCCTTCGCGAGCAAGCCCGCTCCCACAGGGGACCGTTGTGAATACAAAATCTGTGTTCACTGAAGATCCTTGTGGGAGCGGGCTTGCTCGCGAAGAGGCCCGTCCAGACACTGAAGATTCAGAGCTTGGCCGCCGCCAGTTCAGGCGCCACCCAATCGCTGACCTTGAACGGCTTGCGAATCAGCTTCTGCTGCGCCGCCAGATCCACCGAGTCCTGCAATTTGCCGAGGAATACCGGGTCCAGCGTCGACGGGAACACTTCGCTGAGTTTCTGATCCTGCAGGTCCTGGGTCAGGATCACCGGTGGATAACTTGCCAGCCCCGACACCAGCTGCACGTAGGCATCCTTGTTGCTGTCCTGGGTCAGCCAATCCACCGCCTGCTGCTGCGCCTTGAGCAGTTTCGCCACGACCTCCGGATGCCCGTCGACAAACTTGCCGGCCCCTACCAACACCGATTGCACGCTACCGGCGCCCCCCAGGTCCTTGGTGTTGAGCGGCAATTCGGCCAGCCCCTTGCTCTGCAAAGCGGCCAGACCTGAGCTGCCCCACGACGCATCAATCTGCTTGGCCGCCAGCGCGGCGGTGGCCCCGCTGAAGTCGAGATTGATCACCTTCAGATCCTTCTCGCTCAAGCCTTGACTGGCCAGCGCCGCATCAAACGACAACTGGGTGGCGGTGCCCCGGAAGATCGCCACGCGCTTGCCTTTCAGATCCTGCAGGGTCTTGATCCCCGACCCCGGCACCACGCCCAGATACTGTTTCACCCCGCGCGCACTGGCGCTGAGCAAACGTGTGTCGAGGCCATTGGATTTGCCGATGATCGCCGCGAGGTCGCCCAGATACGCCAGATCGACCTGACCGTTGGCAAACGCCTCGTTGATCACCGGCCCGGCGCCCTTGAAGAAGCTCCATTGAATCTTGATGCCCTGATCGGCGAAGGCTTTTTCGAAGATCTGCCGATCACGCAGCACGTCCACCACACCGCCGCCGCTGTGCTGGGTGCCGGCGCTCAGGTCGGGCACGGCGATCCTGATTTCCTTGAGCTCGTCGGCCTGCGCGGTAAACGCCAGCAGGCCCGCCAATGCCGGGATGGCAAACAGACTGAAGACTCGTTTGAAGGGAAGGTTCATGGGTGCGGCTCCTTGATCACGACGGGCGTTGAGGAGCCGAAAGTAGGCCGAAGCATGAACTTCGCTTAAATACTATAAATGCACATTTTTATAGCTTTTGACGCTAAGCAAGCAACGACGCGGGTTGCAGCGGCGTATGCATTAACAGCATCGAAAATATTCTTCGAATGCATTGGATGCGCGTCGGGCTGCAGGCCTTAAATGGTCTGGCTTATCTCTCAATAGAATTGATTTGAATTTTTATAGATCGAATTTGCATATACCGCTAGCCAAATGTGGGAGCGGGCTTGCTCGCGAAGGGGTCGCGTCATTCGCCATCACCGGCGCCTGACACTGCGCCTTCGTGAGCAAGCCACTCCCACCAAGCCAAGCGGTTCGCCATGCAACCCGACAACGGAGGTCACCCATGGCCCGTGATTCCCTGCTCAGTCTGCCACTGCCGGCGCCGCCACTGAAAAGTCGGCGCGCGTGGCCGAGCCTCAACCAACGTCTGTTGCCATGGCTGCTGCCGATCAGCCTGTTCGCTTTGTGGTGGCTGGCCGCACGCAATCAATGGATGAGCGAGCAGATCCTGCCGGCGCCATCGCTGGTGTGGAACAGCGCCATCGAACTGTCCCAGGGCGAGCTGTGGAGTCATTTGTGGATCAGCCTGCAACGCCTGCTCTGGGGCTTGTTGGCAGGGATCTCTGCGGGCGCGCTGCTGGGTGCTGCGCTGGGCTTCAGCCGGCGTCTCGAACGCCTGGTTTTCCCCACGTTCGCCGGTCTGGCACAAGTGCCGACGCTGGCTTGGATTCCGCTGTTCATGGTGTTTTTCGGCATCGGCGAAGTGCTGAAACTGGTGGTGCTGATCAAGGCCATCGTGGTTCCGGTGACCCTGCACACCTTGGTCGGCGTTCGTGATGCGCAACCGAAACTACGCGAAGCCGCGGCCGTATTACGCCTGCCGTCTTACCTGCTGATCCGGCGCCTGGTGCTGCCCGCTGCACTGCCGGCGTTCATGGCCGGCGTGCGTCTGGCCCTGGCTGCTGGCTGGACTTCCTTGCTGGCGGTGGAGTTGCTGGCGTCCAGCGAAGGCATCGGTTACCTGATGGTCTGGGCACGGCAACTGTTCATGCTCGACATCGTGTTCGTGTGCATCGTGGTCATCGGTGTGCTCGGTGTAGCGATGGATCGCGGCATCGGTTTTCTCGACCGCAAACTGGTGCACTGGCCGCACCCCGCGACTGCGGAAATCCGCCGTGGCCCGCGCTATGAAGGCTGGCAGCGGCTGCAACCGTGGCTGCTGCCACTGGGCCTGATTGGCGTCTGGCAAGTGGCGAGCGATCAGCAGTGGGTCGATGCGAACATCCTGGTCAGCCCGCTGGCGGTGCTGGACACGACCAGGAATGGTCTGCTCGACGGTACGCTGATCAGCGGCATGGCGTTGAGCCTCGGTCGTACCCTTGGCGGCTTGCTGCTGGGCGGCGGACTTGGTTTCGCCCTCGGCTTGCTGTTGGGGCTTTCACGTACCAGCGAACGGCTGCTCGGCCCGACCCTTGCCGCCATTCGCCAGATCGCGATTTTTGCCTGGGTGCCGCTGCTCACCGCGTGGTTCGGCTTGGGTGAATTGGCGAAGTGGGTGTTCGTCGCCCTCGCCGCGTTTTTCCCGCTGTTCATCGCCACCCAGCGCAGCGTCGCCAACCTCTCGCCACAACTCAACGAGGCCGCGCAGGTATTGCGTTTGAGCCTCGGTCAGCGTCTGCGCCGACTGGTGCTGCCGGGTGCGGCGCCGGGGATTTTCGCCGGACTCAGGCTGAGCCTGATCTACGCCTGGCTCGGCACCATCGGTGCCGAATACTTCATGCCATCCAACGGCGGCATCGGCAGCCAGATGATCGGCGCCCAACAACTGCTGCGCATGGACCTGATCATGGCCGGGATGCTCCTGGTCGGCCTGACCGGCGCCCTGCTCAACCTCATCGGCCAACGCCTGGAAATTCGCGCCACTCGCTGGAGACACGCATGAACGCACCGATTGTCAGCTTCACCCACGTAGGCAAATCCTTCGACGTCGACGGTTTCGAACTGGAGGCGATTCGCGAATTCAATCTCGACATCGCCGAGGGCGAATTCGTCGCCATCGTCGGCTCCAGCGGCTGCGGCAAATCTACCTTGCTGCGCTTGCTGGTGGGTCTGGATACGCAGTTTCGCGGGCAGATCAGCGTCGATGGCAAAGCCGTCAGCGGCATCGGCGGCGAGCGTGGCATCGTGTTTCAGGAGCACCGTTTGTTTCCGTGGCTGACGGTGGCCGACAACATCGGCCTCGGCCTGGTCAACGAACCATTGAGCGCCGCTGAAAAGCAGCAGCGCATCAACGATTTCATCGATCTGGTCGGCCTGCGCGATTTCACCCGCGCCTATCCGCACCAGCTCTCCGGCGGCATGGCACAGCGCGTGGCGATTGCTCGCGGGCTGGTCGCCAGCCCACGGATCCTGTTGCTCGACGAACCGTTCGGCGCCCTTGATGCGTTGACCCGTCAGCAAATGCAGGACGAGCTGCTGGCGATCCGCGGCCGGGCAAAAATCACCACGATCCTCGTCACTCACGACGTCGAAGAAGCGATCTTTCTTGCCGACCGCGTGGTGGTGATGGAGCCGCGTCCGGGGCGGATCAAGCAAGTGGTCGATATCGCCCTGCCGCACCCGCGTCAGCGCAGCAGTTTCGACTTCCATCAGTTGCGTGAAGAGCTGCTGCACGAACTGACCAGTGACGACCATTACCAACCGAGCCTGCCGGTACAGATCCGCGATCTGCCGCTGTCGTTCATTGCCTGCTGAGAGGAGCTTTTCGATGCCGCAACGCCCCAACTTTCTGGTGATTCTGGCCGACGATCTCGGCTTCTCCGACATCGGCGCGTTCGGTGGCGAAATCGCCACGCCGAACCTCGATGCCCTGGCCAACAACGGCCTGCGCCTGACCGATTTTCACACCGCGCCGACCTGCTCGCCAACCCGCTCGATGCTGCTGACCGGCACCGACCACCACATCGCCGGCATCGGCACCATGGCCGAAGCGCTGACCCCGGAGTTGATCGGCAAACCGGGTTACGAAGGCTATCTCAACGACCGCGTTGTGGCCCTGCCCGAGCTGCTGCGCGAGGCCGGTTACCAGACGTTGATGAGCGGCAAATGGCACCTCGGCCTGACCGCTGAACTGGCGCCGCAGGCTCGCGGTTTCGAGCGTTCGTTCTCGCTGCTGCCGGGTGCGGCCAACCACTATGGTTTCGAGCCGACTTACGATGAACACACGCCTGGCCTGCTGAAATCGACGCCAGCGCTGTATATCGAAGACGACACCTTTGTCGACGAATTGCCCAAGGATTTCTACTCGTCGGACGCCTTCGGCGACAAGCTGCTGCAGTACCTCAAGGAGCGCGATCAGAGCCGGCCATTCTTCGCCTACCTGCCCTTCTCCGCACCGCACTGGCCGTTGCAGGCACCGGCCGAGGTGGTCGAAAAATACCGTGGCCGCTACGACGCCGGTCCCGAAGTCTTGCGCCTCGAACGCCTGGAAAAACTCAAGGCGCTGGGGCTGATCGAGCCGGATGTCGAGCCACATCCGCTGATTCAACTGAATGCGCAATGGGACGCGCTGAGTGATGAGCAACGGCAGATTTCCGCGCGGGCCATGGAGGTCTACGCGGCCATGGTCGAGCGCATGGACTGGAACATCGGCCGGGTGGTGGATTACCTGCGCCAGCAGGGCCAACTCGATAACACCTTCATCCTGTTCATGTCCGACAACGGTGCCGAGGGCGCACTGCTGGAGGCGTTTCCCAAGTTCGGCCCGGAACTGCTGACCTACCTCAATCAGCATTACGACAACAGCCTCGACAACATCGGCCGCGCCAATTCCTACGTCTGGTACGGGCCGAGCTGGGCGCAGGTGGCGACCGCGCCGTCACGGCTGTTCAAGGCGTTCACCACCGAAGGCGGGATTCGCGTGCCGGCGCTGCTGCACTATCCGCAACTGCCGCTCAAAGGGCAGATCAGCCACGGTTTCGGCACGGTGATGGACGTCACCCCGACCATTCTCGATCTGGCCGGCGTGCGCCATCCGGGCAAGCAATGGCACGGCAAACCGGTGGCGCCGCTGCGCGGTAAATCGTGGCTGGGCTTTTTGTCCGGCGAGACGGCGCAAGTGCACGACGAGCACACCGTCACCGGTTGGGAATTGTTTGGCCGCCGGGCGATTCGCCAAGGGTCGTGGAAAGCGGTGTGGATCCCCGGGCCGGTGGGGCCGGCGACCTGGCAGCTTTATGATCTGAGCAGCGATCCGGGAGAGATTCATGATCTGGCGGCGAGTCAGCCGGACAAGCTCAACAGCTTGATCGGGCATTGGCAGCAGTATGTGGAGGAGACCGGGGTGATTCTCAGTGCTTCGCCATTTCAGCCGGATTGAGGTTGCCTGATCCGGTGCCTTCGCGAGCAAGCCCGCTCCCACAGTTGGAATGCGTTCCCCTGTGGGAGCGGGCTTGCTCGCGATGAGGCCCGCAAATTCACCATCAAGCCTGAGCCGTACGCGCCTCCTCCGCTACCACTTCATCCCGACGAACAAACCGGTTCGCCCGCCCAAACGTGCCGAAATCATTGAACCGAACGCCCATCTCGCGCATCACCTTGTGCGCCACCGGCACGGTCATCTGCCGGATGTAAAACGGTTCCTTCACCACAAAATGGTGAATCCCGTGGCTGCTGCCGAAGTTGAAGCAGAACGCCTGCAACGGCCACAACCACCACGGGTTCAACACCTGGCATTGCTGCAGCACATTGCCCGCCTCGATGTCGCCGTAGTAATGCATGTTCGAGCTGATGAAGTGCAGGCAAAACGTGCGCAGCACGTTGGGGCCGATGATCACCACCGCCGCGATGTCGATCACCTGCATCACCGACAGCGTGGTTGCCGACCATTCAATCGGCGAGCCCATAAGGTAGGCGATGCCATTCGCCGCATGAAAACCGAGGAACACGTACCACGCGGCCCAATGCACCAGCGCCAGCGGCGCGTAGACCTTCAGGCTGCGTTTGATGATGCTGAATTTGTGCGCCCAGGTCTTGGCTCGCAGCATGCGGATGAACGCCGACATCACGTTGTCGCCGACCATCAGCAAGCGCGCAAAACCCCATGGTTCGCCGTTGGTGATCGCCCGCTCCTCCATGTCGGTTTCGGTGCCGGAGACCTTGTGGTGATTGAGGTGCAGGTGGCGGCGGATCCACGGATTGATCGTGCTCGGCCGCGCCAGCCACACCAGGCCCATCATCAGGTTGTGCGGCACCCGTTGTTTGCGGAAATACATGCTGTGGATCAGGTCGTGTTCCAGCTCATGGGTCAAGGAGGCGAAAAACGCATTCAGCAGCAGGCACACCCACCACGCCATGTGGCCAGTGATGTACAGCGCCGCCGAGCCGATCATCCCGGCCAGGGCGAGGGCCAGAATGCCGGCGCCGAGGGCATCCTGATGCTGCAGAATCGGGTAGCGCTCACGCAGTTCGACACCCTTGGCCAGCACCACTTCGCGAATATGCGCTGATCGCTGGGCAGCATTGTGTCGCGGGGGACTTGCAGAAGTACGGTCCATGCTTCCATCCTCTGGTTATTGATGTTCGCATCCTGCCTTGCGAAAGCTTTATTGATGATAGCCGTGAACGCCAACCTGTTGACCGGAAGCGCCAATCAGCATGAAGGAACCGACTTCTCTCGCCAGCTGGACCCGTGCCTTGCGCAAGCAACTCGATGCGCTGGGGCTGGACAGTCTCGGCCTGTGCCAGCAGGCCGGGCTCGACCCGCAGTTGATGGACGACCCGAACGCACGTTATCCGTTGTCCGGCACCACACGCCTGTGGCAACTGGCGGTGCAGTTCAGCGGGGATCCGGCGATCGGCCTGCGAGTGTCGCGGTTCGTCAGCCCGACCACGTTCCATGCGCTCGGTTACGCGCTGGTGGCCAGCGGCAGCCTGCGTGAGGTATTCGAGCGCATCGTGCGTTATCACCCGGTGGTCAGCGATGCGCTGGAACTGGAACTGAGCCGCAGCGATGACCGTTACCTGTTCCGTCTGAAAATTCCGTCAGGCAATCCGGCGCCGGCCTTCGAAGCCATCGACGCGTTTGCCGCGATCTACGTGCGCACCTGCCGCAATCGCCTGGGGCGCGACTACGCGCCGCTGGCGGTATACCTGCGTCGCCCGGAACCGTCCGATGCACATCAGTGGCACAAGGTATTCCGCGCCCCGGTGCATTTCTCCTGCGCCGAAGATCGCCTGGAGTTCGCCCTCGCCGACTTCGACAGTCACCTCGACGACGCCAACCCGGAATTGGCCGAACACAACGAAGCGGTGCTCAAGCGCACCCTGGCCCAGCTCAAACCGCTGACCTGGGAACGCAAGGTGCGCGATGCCATCGAGGAGCAACTGCCCGAAGGCGAACCCAGCGCCGAACGCATTGCACAGGCCTTGCACCTGAGCCTGCGCAGCCTGCAACGGCACTTGGCGGATGAAGGCTGTCGCTTCGACACGCTGCTCAACGAGAGCCGCGAGAATCTGGCGCTGCTGCACCTGCGCGATCCGCATTGTTCGTTGAGTGAAGTCAGCTACCTGCTGGGGTTTTCCGACACCAGCAGCTTCAGCCGCGCGTTCAAGCGCTGGACCGGGATGACGCCAGGGCAGTTTCGCGATCAGTTGCGCTGATTGATCCGGAATTGGTGCTGAAGCAACTGGCCTCTTCGCGAGCAAGCCCGCTCCCACAGTGTCCGTGTCGTACCCAAAACTCATGTACACCCGATAAACCGGTGGGAGCGGGCTTGCCCGCGAAGGCGCCAGTCAGATCACCTCAAAACCCAGCTCAAACACAGTCCCAGTGACATCACTGCTCACCCGCACCCGCCCGCCATGCAATTGCATGATCGACTGCACGATCGCCAGCCCCAGCCCACCGGAATCCCCAGGCTGCGCCCGTGCAGGGTCGACGCGATAGAAGCGGTCGAACAGTTTGCCCAGATGTTCTGGCGCGATGACGGGACCGTGGTTGTGTACCTGCAACCAGCACACGCCCGGCTCATCGCGGCGGCGCAGACTGATCAGCGTGCCTTCATCGGCGTGGCGCACCGCGTTGGCCAGCAGATTACCGAGGGCGCGTTGCAGCAGTTGCTGGTCGGCCAACAGTTCGCCGTGCAGCTGGTTTTCCAGGTGCAACTGGCGATCATCGGCCAAGGCTTCGAAGTAATCGCACAGCTCGCTGCCGACGCTGTGCAGATCCAGCACTTGCAAGTCGAGCGCGCGCTCTGCCTGTTCGGCGCGAGCAAGGAACATCAGGTTCTCGGCCATGCGCTTGAGGCGTTCGAACTCTTCCATGTTCGAAGCCAGCAGCTCCTGATACTCCGCCGTGCTGCGCGGGTGATTCAGCGCCTGGCCGTTGCTGGCGAGCAAGGTGTGCAACGGTGTGCGGATCTCGTGGGCCAGATCGGCAGAAAACTGCGACAGCCGCTGCACGCTGTCGTCCAGCCGCGCGAGCATGCCGTTGAGCGCCTGCACCGGTTCGAGCAGTTCGGCCGGGGTGCCGCTGGCGGGCAGTCGCTGGTGGAGACTGCGCAGATCAATCCCGCGCACCGCCGCGCTTAACTGGCGCAACGGTTGCAGACCACGGCGCAGCAGCACCAGGCCCAGCGCGAACGCCTGCAACGCGCCCAGCCCGACGGCCAGATACAAGCGCAAGCGATAACTGGCGAGCATCTGTTCACGTTCAGTGAGCACCTTGCCGGCGATCACCGTCAGCGGTTCGCCGCTCGGCCCTTGGGCTTCACCGGACAACAGCGCCAACTCGGCGCCGTCCGGCGCTTGCCAGGTCAGCACATCGCGGCGCTGTGGCGTTTGCTCGCGCGGGATTGCGTTCAATGGCGGTAGGTCGCGCTGGCGCGGGTTGATCGCGATCACGTTCGAGCCATCGGCCCGCCGCACCAGCAACAGGCTGTCGAGGTTACCGAGCATGTTCTGGTACAGCCGTGGCCGCGCCTGCAAGGCGCCGAGGCTGTCGCTGTCGGCGAGCAAGGCGCGCACCTGCTCCAGTCGACCGAGCAACGCGAGGTCGTCGCGGTAGGCGATTTCCGAGGCCAGCGAGCGGTAGAGAAACACGCCAATCACGCTCAACACCAACGCGCAAACAATCGCGAACGCCAGCGCCAGGCGCCAGGCGATCGACTTAGAGCGCATCGTCCGGCGCTTCCAGTTGATAGCCGACGCCGCGCACGGTGTGGATCAGTTTCGGCATGTACGGGTCATCGACCTTGGCCCGCAAACGCCGCACCGCCACTTCGACCATGTTGGTGTCGCTGTCGAAATTCAGGTTCCACACCTGCGAGGCGATCAGCGTGCGCGACAACACTTCGCCCTGGCGGCTGGCGAGCAGTTGCAGCAGGGCGAATTCCTTGTTGGTCAGGGCAATGCGCTGACCGCCGCGACTGACCCGACGCCGTAGCACGTCGATTTCCAGATCGGCGATGCTGTAGGACTCGGCCTCGCGCAGCGGCCCGCGCCGCAGCAACGTGCGCACCCGCGCGAGCAATTCGGCGAAGGCGAAGGGTTTGAGCAGGTAATCATCGGCGCCCAATTCGAGGCCGCGCACGCGGTCTTCGATGGCGTCCTTGGCGGTCAGGAACAACACAGGGGTGGCGCCGCGCTGGCGGATCAGTTGCAGCAGCTGCCAGCCATTGAGGCCCGGCAGCATCACGTCGAGGATGATCAGGTCATATTCCTGCTGCTCGATGAAATAGCGCCCATCGAGACCATTGAGCGCCACGTCCACGGCAAAACCCGATTCGCCCAGGCCCTTGGCCAGGAAATTCGCGGTCTTTGCTTCATCTTCTACGACCAGCAAACGCATGGCACACCTCAATTGATCAGGCACACAGGCTAGGCGCCTTCGGCCCGATTGCCCATTACAAACTTGTAATCCGACTGACGGGGTTCTGACGAAGAGCGGCGGCTAAGGTGATGTCCTTCGCTTTTGGAGCCTGTCCATGACCGTCAAATACCTTGCAGCGAGCCTCGCCCTCGGCCTCAGCGTCAGTGTTTTCGCCGCCCCTGAACTGCCGCGCCACGCTGACCTCGATCTGAAAACCGCACGCCTGCTGGCCGACTCGGCGCTGAGCAACTGCACCGCCACGGTATCGGTGCTCGACCGTGGCGGCAACCTGCTGGTGACCCTGCGCGGCGACGGCATCGGCCCGCACAACACCGCTGCCAGCCAGCGCAAGGCCTACACCGCGCTGTCGACGAAAACCCCGACCCGGCTGTTCGCCGAGCGCGCCCGCAGCAATCCGGAAACCGCCAACCTCAACACCCTTGATGAGCTGCTGTTGCTCGGCGGCGGGATCCCGTTATTCGCCGCTGATGAACTGGTCGGCGCTATGGGCGTGGCCGGCTCCGGCGGCGGCGAGCAAGACGAAAGCTGTGCCATCAAAGCCGCCGAAAGGGCCGGCCTGACCCTGACCCGTTCGCAATAAGGAGACTGACCATGACCACCCTGCGCATGACCTTCGCCGCACTCGGCCTGAGTGCCTTCTCCAGCCTGGCGCTGGCCGCCGGCAACCCGCTGAGCGTGCACGTGCTCAACCTGGAAAACGGCCTGCCCTCACCGGGCGTCAACGTGACCCTGGAAAAACACGTCGGCCAGAACTGGCAGCCACTGGCCCAGGGCACCACCAATGAACAGGGGCGCATCGCCGAACTGTTCCCGGCCAAACAGCCTTTCGAGGCGGGCGAATACCGGGTGGTGTTCAAGACCGGCGAGTATTTCGAGAAGAACAAGCGCGAGACGTTTTTCCCGGAGATTCCGGTGATTTTCCAAGTGAAGCAGACTGACCAGCACTACCACATCCCGCTGCTGCTCAGTCCTTACGGGTTCTCGACCTATCGCGGCTCCTAGAAACAACAGCGATCAGAGGTGGGAGCGGGCTTGCTCGCGAAAACGGTCTCTCCATTTATGATGTGCTTGGGTTCCCCACACCCTCTC